>NZ_CP077093.1:5112500-5448750 GCF_014268755.2 Pseudomonas vanderleydeniana
GCATTGCCCACGCCGGCAGCACCTTGCTCACCCCGGCGCTGATCCCCGCCGCCCTCGGCGTAGCCATCCTCTCCACCGCCCTGCCCTATAGCCTGGAAATGGTCGCACTGACCCGCATCCCTGCACGCACCTTCGGCACCCTGATGAGCATCGAGCCGGCCTTCGGTGCCCTCTCCGGCCTGCTGTTTCTCGGCGAGTACCTGTCCCTGGCACAGTGGCTGGCAATCGCCTGCATCATCTGTGCCTCCATCGGTGCAACGCTAACCTTGCGCAGCGAGCCCAAGCCGGTAATCGCGACGGATTGATACAACACGTGACGTTACTCTGGCATTTGTCGCGCAAATAAGACATGTTTACGTCTAACTCAATGCCAGCCTTGATAAATTTGGATGGGGCGCCCAGGGAAGAAACAGGCAGGCACGAAAGAAGCCAAACTCGGGCAGTTTGATCCGGGGGCTGGAGATTAAGGACAGTAATGAAGCATCTTTTGATTGTCTTGGCAGTACTCGCCGTCGCCGGTTGTGCCGCGACCTCCAAACCCATCAAGCATGGCAAGCGGGGCCTGCACATCAACTGCTCGGGGCTGACGTCCTCCTGGGACAAGTGCTACACCAAGGCCGCCAACTCCTGCAGCGACAAGGGCTACAAGATCATCGCCAAGTCGGGTGATGCCGTCGAGGATCCAGGTGACTACCCGTTCGGCCTCAACCCAGCAGGCTACACCAGCCGCAGCATGATCATCATCTGCAAGTAGGCTGCGGCCATCACTGTGGGGATGACTGCCCGATCTGGCGGCTGATTTCATCGTGGCTCGATTTCAGTACCTGACGCTGCAATGCCGGCGTCGACATCATGCGCGCCACCACCAGCGCCCCCACGCACTGGGACAGGATCGACCACGCCAGGCTCTCGCTCCCCAGCGCCTGCGCCCAACGTTGCTGCAGCCGGCACATCCAGTCCTCGGCCCGCTCACGCACCGCCATCTCGGCCCGGGCGATTTCCGCCCCCAGTGCCGGCAACGCACAGCCATCCTCCGCCTGCTCGACATGACTCATGCTCAGGTACAGCTTCAGACAGCGCTCGAGCTGCGCAAGGCTCGGCTGCCCCTCCCCGCCCAACCGAGCCAGGCTTTGGCTCAACTCCCGCTCGACAATGGCACCGAACAACTCGTCCTTGGACGAGAAATGCCCATAGAACGCACCGCCACTGAGTCCGATGGCTTTCATCAACCCATCCACGCCAATGGAGGCAAAACCTGATCGTTTCGCCGACGACGCACTGCTTTGCAGCAGGCGCTCGCGGGTTTCCTGTTTGTGGCTGAGCGAATAACGCATGGTGCGGTTCCTGTTCCCGATCTTGACGCTTACCGGATCGTAGCATAACGTTCGTTTAGTTAACGATCGTTTACCTATAGAGCGAGACTGACCATGACTACAGCCAACAACCACAAGAAAGTCGTGCTGGTCGTCGGAGCCGGCGACGCCACCGGAGGCGCCATCGCCAAGCGTTTCGCCAGCGAGGGCTTCGTCGCCTGCGTGACCCGACGCAGTGCCGACAAGCTGCAACCACTGGTCGACAGCATCCGGCAGGCCGGCGGCGAGGCCCACGGCTTCGCCTGCGATGCCCGCAAGGAAGAAGAGGTGGTCGCGTTGATCGAGCAGATCGAAACGCAGATCGGTCCGATCGAAGCCTTCGTCTTCAACATCGGCGCCAACGTGCCGTGCAGCATCCTCGAGGAGACTGCCCGCAAGTATTTCAAGATCTGGGAGATGGCCTGCTTCTCCGGCTTTCTCAATGCCCGTGAAGTCGCCCGACGCATGGTCACCCGCCAGCGCGGTACCATCCTGTTTACCGGAGCCACCGCCGGCCTGCGCGGAGCCGCCGGGTTTGCCGCATTCGCCGGCGCCAAGCACGGCATTCGGGCCCTGGCGCAAAGCATGGCGCGGGAACTGGGACCACTGAACATTCATGTGGCCCACGTGGTGGTCGACGGCGCCATCGACACCGACTTCATCCGTACCAGCTTCCCGGAGAAGTACGCTCTCAAGGACCAGGACGGCATCCTCGACCCCGCGCATATCGCCGAGAACTACTGGTACCTGCACAACCAGCCACGGGACGCCTGGACCTTCGAACTCGACCTGCGGCCCTGGAACGAACGCTGGTAAGCTCCTCCCCACGACAACAACAAGGATGCTTCATCCATGAAAAGAAACGTCGAGTTCTATTTCGATCTGGGCAGCCCCGCCTCCTACCTCGCCTACACCCAGTTGCCCGGGCTCTGCGCGCAGGCCGATGCCGAGCTGGTGTACCAGCCGATGCTGCTGGGCGGGATCTTCAAGGCTACCGGCAATGCCTCCCCCGCGGAGATTCCAGCCAAGGGGCGCTACATGATCCAGGATCTGACCCGCTACGCCCAACGCTATGGCGTGCCATTTCGCTTCAACCCGTACTTTCCGATCAACACATTGCTGCTGATGCGGGCAACCACCGGCGTGCAACTGCGCCAACCCGAACGGTTCGTCCCCTTCGTCGATGCGTTGTATCGCGCACTGTGGGTCGATGGACGCAACCTGAATGATCCCGGCACGGTCGCGCAGGTGTTGGCGGAGCATGGCTTCGATCCGCAGCAGGTCATGGCACTGACCCAGGACGAAGAGGTCAAGCATGCCTTGAGGGAAAAGACCGAACTGGCCTTGCAGCGTGGCGTGTTTGGCGCACCGAGCCTATTCGTCGGCGAACAGCTGTTCTTCGGGCAGGACCGCCTCGAGTTCGTCCGCGAAGCGCTGGCCGCGACCTGACAAATCGTTCTCGCCGCCAAAAACCGTGCCCCCTGGCGAGGGCACGGTTCACCTTCAGATCGCCGCAGTACGGGTGTTCAACCACTCCAGCGCCGCACCACCGAGCAACGGACTCAGCCGCTCACGCACCTCGGCATGGTAACCGTTGAACCAGTCGCGCTCTTCCTGCGTCAGCAGGGCAGGCTCCAGACAACGGGTATCGATCGGGCACAGGGTCAGGGTTTCGAATCGCAGGAACTCACCGAACTCGCTCTCGCCCGCTTCACGGTTCATTGCCAGGTTCTCGATACGCACCCCCCACCGGCCCGGACGGTAGGTGCCCGGCTCGATCGAAGTGATCATCCCCGGCTGCATCGCCGTCTGCGGCGCCGCGACCGCCTGGTAGGCGATCACCTGCGGACCTTCGTGAACGTTGAGGAAATAGCCGACGCCATGGCCGGTACCATGCCCGTAGTTGACGTTGTCAGCCCAGATCGGCGCGCGGGCGATGGCGTCGAGCAGCGGCGAAAGAATGCCGCGCGGAAAGCGTGCCCGGGACAGGGCGATCACCCCCTTGAGTACCCGTGTACAGTCAGCCTTCTGCTCGGCGCTTGGCGTGCCGACCGGAACCATCCGGGTGATATCGGTGGTGCCGCCCAGGTACTGGCCGCCAGAGTCGATCAACAGCAGGCCGTCGCCCTCGATCACCGCATGTTCCTGCTCGGTCGCGTGATAGTGCGGCATCGCGCCATTGGCATTGAACGCGGCGATGGTGTTGAAGCTCAGGGACACGTAGTCGGGACGACGAGCCCGAGCGGCGGTCAGTTTCTCGTCGATGGTCAGTTCGGTAACCCGCTCGCGTCCCAGCGCCGTCTCCAGCCAGGCGAAGAATTCGCACAAGGCAGCGCCATCCTGTTCCATGGCCTGGCGAATATGCACCGCATCGTCCAGGCTCTTGCGCGACTTGGCCAGGGTGGTCGGATTCAACCCCTCCACCAGCTTGACCTCGGCGCCCAGGTTGTCCAGCAGGCCGCTGGTGACACGGGCCGGATCGACCAGCAGGCTGGAACCGGCCGGCACGGCCGCCAGGGCCGCCGCGATCTCGGCGTAGTCACGCAGAGTCACGCCATCGCGCTTGAGGATCTGCACCAGCTCGGCATTGACCTTGTCCAGGGCGACGAACAGCGTGGCCTGCTGCTGGCTGACCAGGGCGAAGGAAACGAACACCGGGTTGAACGACACATCAGCGCCACGCAGATTGAACAGCCAGGCGATGTCGTCCAGGGTCGCGATGAAATGCCAGTCGGCACCACGGTTTTTCAGTTCTTCGCGCAATTGCGCCAGCTTCTCGCCGCGGCTGACGGTCGCCTGCGGTGGCAGGTGCTCGTAGACAGGCTGGTTCGGCAATACCGGCCGGTCTTCCCAGACCTGCTGCAGCAGGTCGGTGTCGGTACGCAGGCGAGCACCACGGGCCTGCAGTTTTTCGCCCAGCGTACGCGCCGAAGCCAGCGCCATCACGGCGCCGTCGACCGCGACCACGCCGCCTTGCGGCGTCTGCTCGGCCAGCCACTCCAGCGGCCCGGGTTGCCCCGGCTGCAGCTTGACCAGCTCGATGCCGCTGCCGCCCAGTTCCTTGGTCGCCTGCTCCCAGTAGCGGCTGTCAGCCCAGACCCCGGCGAACTGCGCCGTGACAATCAGGGTACCGACCGAACCATGGAAGCCCGACAGCCACTGCCGCCCTTGCCAGTACGCCGGCAGGTACTCGGACAGGTGCGGGTCGGCCGATGGCACCAGCAAGGCGTGGATGCCCTCGCGCTTCATCAGCTCGCGGGTGCGCGCCAGGCGCTGGGGTACGGTTCCCTGACTCGAGGTCTGCGTGCTCATCATGTCTCCTGCTACTCACGGGTTTAATTGTTATCCGGCGCTGATGATGGATCAGCGCTCACGACGGGGCAACTGCCCAGAACGGTGCCGGGGCACTGGTGCAGGCCTTGATTGCCGCAGCCGCGCGGTCGACATCCTGCTCACGGGTGAAGCGCCCCAGGCTCAGGCGGATGGTGCGGGCCGCGGAGCCGGCATCATGTCCCAGGGCCAGCAGCACGTGGGACGGCGCATTGCTCGCCGAATTGCACGCCGACGTGGCTGAATAGGCCAGCGACTGGCTGAGCTGTGCAGCATTGAACGAGCCTTCGGCGAAGGTCAGGCTCAGGGTGTGGGGAATGCGCTGACTGGCACTGCCATTCAGGCGCAGGCCCGGGATATCCGCCAGCTGGTCGAGCAGACGCTGGCGCAACACGCGGATATGCGCCAGCTCCTCCTCGAACGCCTCATTGGCCAGGGCAAAGGCGCTGCCCATGCCGGCGATCTGGTGCGTCGCCAGGGTGCCCGAGCGCAAGCCGCCCTCATGGCCGCCACCGTGGATCTGCGCGCTCACGCCCTGTCGGGCACGAGGCCCGACGTACAACGCGCCGATGCCCTTGGGTCCATACAGCTTGTGGGCCGAGAACGACATCAGGTCGACCGGCCACTCGTTCAGGTCGATGAGCACCTTGCCAGCGCCCTGGGCCGCATCCACATGAAACAGCGCACCGTGCTCGCGAACCCGCCGGCCGATGGCGCACACATCATTGAGGGTACCCAGCTCGTTGTTCACCAGCATCAGCGAGACCAGGAACGTGTCCTTGCGCAAGGCCCCCGCAACCATCTGCGCGGTAATCAGCCCTTCGGCATCCGGCTCCAGCCAGGTCACCTCGACCCCGCTTTCCTCCAGTTGCCGGGCGGTATCGAGGACCGCCTTGTGCTCGATCCGGCTGGTGACCACATGCCCACCCATCGAACCGCGGGCCTGGGCCACGCCCTTGAGGGCCAGGTTGTTCGATTCGGTGGCACCGGAGGTCCAGACGATCTGCTCGGCTGCGGCCCCCACCAGGCTCGCCACCTGCTGCCGGGCCAGCTCGACGGTCTGCCGGGCACGTTGGCCAAAGGCATGGGAGCTGGAGGCAGGGTTGCCGAAGTTGCCCGAGAAACCCAGGCACTCGACCATGACCTGGATGACCCGCTCGTCCACCGGAGTCGTGGCAGCGTAGTCGAAATACAAAGGAAGTTGATTCATGGCAAAAGACTCATAAAGCGTGTCCCGCGGATCGATCTCTCACTGCGTTCAGCGAACGTTGAACAGACAGCTGTACCCGATGGAAAACGATCAAGGAAAGATGACTTTCATGCAAAGTGCGTAGGAACGCTCCTGAAATCCAGCTTACCGCGCCGAGGGAGGTGTTGCGAGCACCCGAAGGCTCGCAACCGTGACAGAACGGATGATCCGCGTCTGTTTCAGCGGGACAGTTGCAGCACACTCTCATGGATCAGCGGATACAACGAAATCACCAGCAGCAGCGCCATCGCCAGGTTGAACAGGCGTAGCCAACGCGGCTCGCGCAGCACATTGCGCAGCAGGCTGCCGCACGCGGCCCAGAGACTCACCGAAGGCGCATTGATCAGGGCAAATACCGCGGCGATCACCAGTACGTTGCTGAAATAGCCCTGCAGCGGTGTGTAGGTACTGATCGCACCGACCGCCATCACCCAGGCCTTGGGATTGACCCACTGGAACGCCGCCGCATTCCAGAAACCGAACGGCCGGCCCTGGCCCGGCTCGGTTTCGGAAACCGGTCCCGAGCCGGCGATTTTCCAGGCGAGATACAACAGGTAGGCACCCCCGATGTAGCGCAGGGCCGTATAGAGCACCGGATAGGTCTCGAACACCGCGCCCAGGCCGAGGCCGACGGCCAGCACCAGGACAAAGAAGCCGCAGGAGATCCCCAGGATATGGGGAACGGAACGGTTGAAACCGAAGTTCACCCCGGAGGCCAGCAACAGGGTGTTGTTGGGACCGGGCGTCACGGAAGTCACCAGGGCGAACAGGGCAAAGCCCAGCAGGAGGTCGAACGAGAGAGTCATGGCGGGCATCCGGCAAGCGAGTCAGTCAGGCTCTCACCCTATCCCAGCGCCCCGTGGAAACTCAGGCACAGCTGCTGAAAACTTCGGCCAGTACAGTTTAAGGTTTCAGCCCTGATTTGAGCGTCTGTTACTGCCGCGATCGGCACTGATCTCACCCTGCTCGTCAAAGCCGTAGACCTGCTGGGGCTGGCCCATCAGTTCGGCTTTCTTGCGCTGGTATTCATCGAAGGACAGTCCGCGGCGGTTCAGCGCTTCAAGCGCCAATTCCTTGGTTTCCTCGGCGGTATAGGGCCGCAGTTCCGGGGACGGATGGCTGGCGCAACCGGCCAGGACCGAAAGCAGTAAAAGCAGCAGGATCGCAGGTGAACGTTTCATGGGGTGACTCCCGAATGCCCGGTTTGAGTTGATGGATACAGGCTACCGGGCCGCCCCCACACCGCAGAAATCACCTCTCTCGATAGTCGCTATCGACCATTCATGCCTCCTGCGGCCAGACTCCTTTATATTCATAATAGATATATAAATATGGAAATACGTTCATTTACGGAATATCAGAAAACCCGTACAACGGATCCAGGCGCTTGATCGATGTTGCCCGGGCAACTGTTCGCCAGCCAACAGTCGATCAACAAAACAGCCCGCCAGCCAGCACCCGGCCTTTCGTCGGAGCCGCCAGAAGCCCGTGAATACGGGGCCAGGGCGCCTGGTACAGGTCTTGCTCAAGCTCGTTCACCCGAGCCCGGCCACTGCCCTGCTCGCCCAGCAACTGTTTGAAAAGGAACCGATCATGTCCCGTGCACTAAAAGTCGTTGCCCTCTCCGGCGGCCCCTACCGCCCCTCTCGCACCCTGGTGCTGACCCAGGCGCTGCTCGCCGAGCTGGCGCAACACCTGCACATCGAAAGCCGCCTGATCGAACTGACCGATATCGCCCGCCCCCTCGGCGCGGCGCTGTCACGTGCCGAGCTGAGTGCCGAGGTCGAGGCCGAGCTGCAAGCCATCGAACAGGCCGACCTGCTGATCGTTGCCTCGCCGGTCTACCGTGGCTCGTATCCAGGCCTGCTCAAGCACCTGTTCGACCTGGTCGACCTCAATGCGCTGATCGATACCCCGGTGCTGCTGGCGGCCACCGGTGGCAGCGAGCGCCATGCCCTGGTCCTGGATCACCAACTGCGCCCGCTGTTCAGTTTCTTCCAGGCCCTGACCCTGCCCATCGGGGTCTATGCCAGCGAAGCCGACTTCGCCAACTACCAGATAACCAGCGAGCCCCTGAAGGCCCGCATCCGCCTTGCTGCAGAACGCGCCGCCCCCCTGTTCGGCGCCCACTCCAAGCATCTGCTGAAAACCGCCTAAGGACTTGCCATGGATGTCTTCTGGTTTCTCCCCACTCACGGTGACGGTCACTACCTGGGCACCACCCAGGGCGCCCGTCCGGTCACTCTCAACTACCTGAAACAGGTGGCCCAGGCCGCCGACAGCCTCGGCTATCACGGCGTGCTGATTCCCACCGGCCGCTCCTGCGAGGACTCCTGGGTCATCGCCTCGGCCCTGGTACCGCTGACCGAACGCCTGCGCTACCTGGTGGCGATCCGTCCCGGGATCATTTCGCCGACCGTCTCGGCGCGCATGGCCGCCACCCTCGACCGGCTATCCAACGGCCGCCTGCTGATCAACGTGGTGACCGGTGGCGACCCCGACGAAAACCGCGGCGACGGCAGCTTCCTCAGCCATGGCGAACGCTACGAAGTCACCGATGAATTCCTGAAGATCTGGCGCCGGGTATTGCAGGGCGAAGCGGTCGACTTCGAAGGCAAGCACCTGAAGGTACAGAACGCCAAGGCGCTTTACCCGCCCGTGCAGAAGCCCTACCCACCGCTGTATTTCGGCGGATCCTCGGACGCGGCCCACGATCTCGCCGCCGACCAGGTCGACGTCTACCTGACCTGGGGCGAGCCTCCGGCCGCCGTGGCCGCCAAGCTGGCCGACATCCGCGAGCGCGCCGCGCGCAAGGGGCGCACCGTGCGTTTCGGCATCCGCCTGCATGTGATCGTCCGGGAAACCGCCGAAGAGGCCTGGAAGGCCGCTGACCAGCTGATCGAACACATCAGCGACGAAACCATCGCCGCCGCGCAGCAGTCCTTCGCGCGCTTCGACTCCGAAGGCCAGCGGCGCATGGCCGCCCTGCACGGCGGCCGCCGCGACAACCTGGAGATCGCACCCAACCTGTGGGCCGGCGTCGGCCTGGTCCGGGGTGGCGCCGGGACTGCGCTGGTCGGCGATCCACAACAGGTCGCCGAACGTATCAAGGAGTACGCGGACCTGGGGATCGAAAGCTTCATCTTCTCCGGCTACCCGCATCTGGAAGAGGCCTATCGCTTCGCCGAACTGGTGTTCCCGCTGCTGCCCGAGCCCTATGCCAGCCTGGCCGGTCGCGGCGTGACCAACCTGACCGGGCCCTTCGGCGAAATGATCGCCAACGACGTGTTGCCCACCCAAACGCGAACTTGAAGACATCGCCCAACCTGTGGGAGCCGGCTTGCTGGCGATAGCGGTTTATCAGTCGATGAGGATGTTGACTGTTCAGTTGCAATCGCCAGCAAGCCGGCTCCCACGCAAGTCCACCCGTCGGACTATCGCCTTAGACAGAGGAACACCGCGTGACGGCTCAACCGCACAACCTCCTTCCCGACCCCCTGCATACCGCCCGCCTGCTGGCGGCCGAGTTTGCCGAAACCGCCGTCGAGCGCGACGAACGCGGCGGCACGCCGAAAGCCCAGCGCGATGCACTGCGCCACAGTGGTCTGCTGGCCCTGAGCATTCCCACGCAATACGGTGGCCTCGGCGCCAGCTGGAGCGAAACCCTCAGCGTGGTGCGCGAGTTCGCCAAGGTCGACAGCTCCATTGCCCATGTCTTCGGTTTCCATCACCTGATGCTCGCCACCGTGCGCCTGTTCTCGCGCCCCGAGCAATGGCAACCGTGGTTCGAACAGACCGCGCGCAAGAACTGGTTCTGGGGCAACGCCCTCAACCCGCTGGACACCCGTACCGTGGTGCGCAAGCTCGGCGGCTGGCGCGAGTTCTCCGGCAAGAAGAGCTTCTGCTCCGGCGCCAGCGACTCGGAAATGCTGATCGCCTCGGCCGTCGACGAAAGCGCCGGCGGCAAACTGCTGATCGCCGCGATCCCCAGTGGCCGCTCCGGCATCACCCTGCACAACGACTGGCACAACATGGGCCAGCGCCAGACCGACAGCGGCAGTGCCAGCTTCGAACGGGTACGGGTCGAGGAATCGGAACTGCTGCTCGACCCGGGCCCGCTGAGCACGCCCTTTGCCTGCCTGCGCCCACTGATCGCGCAACTGACCTTTACCCACATGTTCCTCGGCATCGCCGAAGGCGCCTTCGAGGAGGCCCGGCAGTACACCCTCACCGAGACCCGTCCATGGTTCAAGTCCGGGACCGAGGACATCCGCAAGGACCCGTATATCCTCAGCCATTATGGTGACTTCTGGGTCGCCCTCGAAGGCGTGCGGCTACTCGTCGAACGCGCCGCCGCAGGGCTCGACCGCGCCTGGGCCAAGGGGCCGGAACTGAGCGCCGAGGAACGCGGCGAACTGGCGACCGCCATCGCCACCGCCAAGGTCGCCGCCAGCCGCCAAGGCCTGGAGCTGTGCAGCAAGCTGTTCGAAGTCACCGGCGCACGCTCTACCCACGCCTCGCTGAGGCTCGACCGGCACTGGCGCAACCTGCGCACCCAGACCCTGCACGACCCGCTGGACTACAAGCTCCAGGAACTAGGCGACTGGGCCCTGAACCAGACACTCCCCATCCCCACCTTCTATTCGTAGAGATGCCCATGCAGCTACTGACCCTACCGCCCTCGCCGGCCCTGGCGACCTCGATCCGCGCCACCGCCCAGGTCTTCGAAGACCCCAAGTCCCAGGCCCTGCTCGCCCACCTGCAACAGGTCGCGCCCAGCGAGGCCAGCGTGCTGATCATCGGCGAGACCGGCACCGGCAAGGAGCTGGTAGCCCGGCACATTCACAACCTCAGCGCCCGCCGCAACCGGCCGTTCATCGCGGTCAACTGCGGGGCCTTTTCCGAATCGCTGGTCGAGGCCGAGCTGTTCGGCCATGAGAAAGGCGCCTTCACCGGCGCCCTCGGCGCCAAGGCCGGCTGGTTCGAGGAGGCCGACGGCGGCACGCTGTTCCTCGACGAGATCGGCGACCTGCCGATGCCGATCCAGGTCAAACTGCTGCGGGTACTGCAAGAACGCGAAGTCGTGCGCCTGGGCTCGCGCAAGAGCATCCCTATCAATGTGCGGGTGCTGGCGGCGACCAACGTCCAGCTGGAAAAGGCGATCAACGCCGGGCATTTCCGCGAGGACCTCTACTACCGCCTCGACGTCGTCAACCTGGAACTGAGCCCATTGCGCGAGCGGCCCGGCGACATCCTGCCACTGACCCGGCACTTCATCGACGCCTACTGCCAGCGCCTGGGCTACGGCGACATCCGTATCAGTCCGGCGGCCGAGCAGAAACTCAAGAGCTACAGTTGGCCGGGCAACATCCGCGAGCTGGAAAACGTCATCCACCACACCTTGCTGATCTGCCGCAACGGGGTGATCGAGCGCGACGACCTGCGCCTGTCGAACATGCGCATCGAACGCCAGGACGACAGCGCCACGGCCACCGACGACTCGGCCGAAGCGTTGCTCGACCGAGCCTTCCAGAAACTCTTCGAGGAGCAGGCCGGGGCCCTCCACGAAAAGGTCGAGGACGCACTGCTCCGCGCGGCCTACCGCTTCAGCCACTACAACCAGGTGCACACCGCCAACCTGCTCGGACTGAGCCGCAACGTGACCCGCACCCGGTTGATCAAAATCGGCGAGCTGGCGGTGAACAAGCGTCGCCCCGGGGAGAACGTCCAGGGCGACCGCATGCTGCAGCTATCGATATAGTGGCCCGCACCGGCCACTAGCCGACCAATGCGCAGTGCAGCGCGTTATCGTGGCTGCGCTCGATGCTGCGCAACACCTGGAACGAACCGAAGGTCACCGCCTTGGCCCGGTGCGAGCGAATCAGCAGCCAGAAATCCTCCTCGCCACTCTCGAAGCGGGCGAACGCCGCCTCTCCGGCCTCTTTCGAGCGCCACTGCAACACGTTCAGCACGCGCCGGCCATCTTCACTGGCCTGCACATTGCCGCTGATGAAGCCGGCAAACCCCTCGGCCAGGCGCTCGGTCTGCCACGCCAGGGCATTGACCAGGGCCTCCTGTTGGTGGGGTTCGATCTCGAACTGGATCAGTTGAGTGAAGCTGCGGTTCTTGTCTGTCGATGGCATGGAAGGCTCCCCCGGGAAATCGCACGGGATCTTGAGATCCGAGGTGATGCAGGGTAAAACCTCAAGTTAACTAGAGGTCAAGAGATTTTTCCGATGGCATTGCACAAGGCCCTGCCCACGGACAGGGCACTCACGGTCGGCCAGGTGGCCGCACGCAGCGGCGTCTCGGTGACGGCCCTGCATTTCTACGAATCCAGGGGGCTGATCCAGAGCAGCCGCAACGCGGGAAACCAGCGCCGCTATGCTCGCGACGTGCTGCGCCGGGTGTCGCTGATCAAGGTGGCGCAAAGCCTGGGAATTCCCTTGGCGGAGATCCATCAGGCCCTGATGGCGTTGCCCGAAGGCCGGACGCCGACAGCCGCGGATTGGGCCCGGATGTCGGAACGCTGGAAGAACGAACTGGACGAGCGCATCGCCCGCCTGAGCAAGCTGCGGGACAAGCTCAACGGCTGCATCGGCTGTGGCTGCCTGTCGATGGAGACCTGCCCGCTGCGCAACCAGGGCGATGTGCTGGGCGACCAGGGCCCCGGCCCCCACCTGCTGGAGCCGGAAAGCTGATCGCCTACGGCACCTGTAGGAGCGCGGCTTGCCCGCGAAGAACGATAACGCGCAATAACTGATACATCGCGTCGTCTCGTTCGCGGGCAAGCCGCGCTCCTACAGGGGAAGCGTAGATTGGAGCGACTCAGGCCGGCTCGGCCACCGGCCGCCCGGCCTTCTGCGCTTCGAGTTCACGCACCAGCGGCAACACCCGCTTGCCGAAGTACTCGACCTCCTCCTGGAAGTGCAGGAACCCCGCCAGCACCAGGTCCACCCCCACCGCTTTCAGGGCCACGATTCGCTCGGCAATCTGTTGCGGCGTGCCGATCAGGTTGGTCTTGAAGCCGTCGTTGTACTGCACCAGGTCCTCGAAACTGGACTTGGCCCAGTTGCCCTCGCCTTCCGGCGACGACTTGCCCGCCTGCTTCGCCGCATCGCCAAACGCCCCGACCGCCTCGGGGTCGGCCTTGTCGATGATTTCGGCCAGTACCGCGCGGGCCTCTTCTTCGGTGTCGCGGGCAATGACGAAGGCGTTCACCCCGATTTTCACCGAATGGCCATTGGCCGCAGCCTTGGCACGAATATCGTCGACCTGGGCCTTGATACCTTCCGGGGTATTGCCGTTGGTGAAGTACCAATCCGACACCCGCGCGGCCATGTCCCGTGCCGCCCGCGAGCTGCCCCCCTGGAAAATCTCCGGGTGCGGCTGGCTCAGCGGCTTGGGCTTGAGGCTGTAGTCGTTGAAGCGGTAGAAGTCGCCCTTGAAGGTGAACGCATCCTGGGTCCAGATGCCCTTCAGCGCACGAATGAATTCCTCGGAACGGCGATAACGTTCGTCGTGCTCCAGCCAGTGCTCACCGATGGCGTGGAATTCGCCACGGAACCAGCCACTGACGATGTTGACGGCAATCCGTCCACCGGTCAGTTGGTCGATGGTCGATGGTCGCCAGTTGCTTGGCGGCCAGCGCTGGCTGCCAGGGGCCGGGCAGGATCGCGGCGATCACCTTCAGCCGCGTGGTCGCCGCCAGCAGCGCGTGGCTGAACGCAACGGACTCGTGCTGGTACTCGGCACCATAGCCGGCGGTGAAGCGGATCTGGGTCAGGCCGTATTCGAACCCGGCCTCCTCCGCCAGCTGTGCCAGCTTGCGGTTGTAGTCGATATCCCAGCGGGTGCGCTGCTCGATTTTGCTGACGACCAGGCCACCACTGACATTGGGTACCCAATAGGCGAATTTGACGGCTTGCTGACTCATGGTGTTGGACCTCGATCCAGGGAAGGTCAGGTCAGGGGAGCAGCAAGCGTGCCAGTGCCGAAATCCCGGCCACATGGACACGGCACGGCACGGCACCCTGGAACGGGCTTGTCGGGACGCCGCAGCGCCGCGAGTTTTTTGCAGCCTTGAGGCCCAATTCGCGGGCAAGCCCGCTCCTGCACAAAGCCTCCTCCCTTGGTGTTCACATCCGTTGGCGACCATCGGAATCTGTAGGTTGGCAGGACGATTTGTTGAAGTTCTGTTGCGCAGACAACAGTTACCCCTGGGCTACTTCATGGGAAGGCCCGCCAATACGGGGCCTCACGCTCCGGCATGGACCCTGCAACCACTCCCGGCAACCGCAGTTATCCCTACCTGCCCCAAGGAGCTGTCCCATGACCGAACACCAGGTAATCAACCCGCTGTCCCTCGGCGTCGACTACGAGCCCCTGGCCGAGCGCTTCCGCCCGATCTTCGCCCGTATCGCCGCCGACGCCGTACAACGGGAACTGGCGCGCGAACTACCCCACGAACCGATCCAGTGGCTCAAGCAAGCCGGTTTCGGCGCGGTCCGGGTACCCGTGGAATACGGCGGTGGCGGCGCCTCCCTGCCGCAGCTGTTCCAGTTGCTGATCGAACTGGCCGAGGCCGACTCCAACGTTCCACAAGCCCTGCGCGGCCATTTCGCCTTTGCCGAGGACCGCCTGAACGCGGCGCCCGGCCCCAACCGCGACCTGTGGTTCAAGCGTTTCGTCGATGGCGACATCGTTGGCTGCGCTTGGACCGAGATCGGCAACGTGACCATCGGCGACGTGGTGACCCAGGTCGCGCCGGACGGCGAACAATGGCGCCTCAACGGCGAGAAGTTCTATAGCACCGGCAGCCTCTTCGCCGACTGGATCGACGTCTACGCCCGCCGCAGCGACACCGGCGGCGACGTGATCGCCGCCGTGCGTGCGCGCCAGCCGGGCGTCGAGCACAGCGACGACTGGGACGGTTTCGGTCAGCGCACCACCGGCAGCGGCACCTCGCGGTTCGTCGACGCGCCGGTGGAAAAGGAGCATGTGATCGACTTCGCCAGCCGCTTCAAATACCAGACGGCGTTCTACCAACTGGTGCTGCTGGCGACCCTGGCCGGTATCGGTCGCGCGGCGCTCAGGGAGGTGGCGCAGCAGGTGCGCGAGCGCAAGCGCATCTACAGCCATGGCAATGCCCAGCGGGTCAGCGAGGATGCCCAGGTGCAGCAGGTGGTCGGCGAGGTCGCCGCGCGGGTGTATGCCGCCGAGGCCGCCGCGGTACGTGCGGCGCAGCCGGCACAGCGGGCTTACCTGGCACGGTTCGGCGGCGATGCCGAGCTGGAGCGGCAGGCCAACGTCGATGCGGAAATCGAGTCGGCCACGGCACAGGTGGTGGTGTCGGAGCTGATCCAGCGTGCCACCAGCGAGCTGTTCAATGCCCTCGGCGCCTCCGACGTCCGCCAGGGCAAGGCACTGGATCGTCATTGGCGCAACGCGCGCACGGTGTCGTCGCATAACCCGGTGATCTACAAGGCACGCATCGTTGGCGACTGGGCGATCAATGGCTCCGAGCCGCCGTTCGTCTGGCAGATCGGCAACGGGCCGGCCAACGGCTGAGAAGATCCAGGGGATGGGTAGCGTCCCTTTTTCGGATAAATCCGGCTCCCACTGTAGATAGACCGATCGTTCCCACGCTCCGCGTGGGAATGCCTCTCAGGAGGCTCGGCGTCCGCTCTGGTGACGCAGAGCGTCACGGGCTGCGTTACCACGCGGAGCGTGGGAACGATCATCACCACAAGATTCGCGATGAAATCCGCGAGCCAGTAAGATGGCCGCCTTCCAGCGCCCTGGCGCCATCCTGCCGACCTAAGCCGATTCCATGCCTTTCGATCTCAGCGTAGACCTGACCACCCTCGCCATTCTTGCCGTCGTCGCCTTCATCGCCGGATTCATCGATGCCATCGCCGGCGGTGGTGGCCTGCTCACCACCCCGGCGCTGCTGACCGCCGGCCTGCCCCCCCACCTGGTACTGGGCACCAACAAACTCAGCTCGACCTTCGGCTCGGCCACCGCCAGCTTCACCTTCTACCGGCGCAAGCTGTTCCATCCGCGCCAGTGGAAGCTGGCGATCGTCGGTACCCTGGTCGGTGCGCTGATCGGCGCGGTCACCGCGCACTTCATGCCCGCCGAATGGCTGAACAAGATGCTCCCGGTGATCGTCTTCGCCTGTGGCCTGTACCTGCTGTTCGGCGGCACGCCCAAGGCGCCGCTGGACAGCGATGCACCGATCCGCAGGAAGTGGCAGTTCCCCCAGGGTTTCAGCCTCGGCTTCTATGACGGCGTGGCCGGACCGGGTACCGGCGCATTCTGGACCGTCAGCAGCCTGCTGCTCTACCCCATCGACCTGGTCAAGGCCAGCGGCGTGGCGCGCAGCATGAACTTCGTCAGCAACATCGCCGCGCTGTCGGTGTTCATCTTCTCCGGTCAGGTCGACTGGATCATCGGCCTGTGCATGGGCCTTTCGGTGATGCTCGGGGCCTTCTTCGGCGCCCGCACCGCCATCAGCGGCGGGGCGAAGTTCATCCGCCCGGTGTTCATCACCGTGGTCCTCGGGCTGACCGTGCGCCTAGCCTGGCAGCACTGGTTCAGCGTGGCCTAGCCGGCGCGAAACATACAGATCGATCAGGTAACGCGCGATCGACTTGGCCGCCGGCAGCGGCGGCAACTCATGGATGTTGAACCACTGCGCATCCTCGATCTCGTCGACCTGCGGCACGATCTCGCCACCGGCGTACTCGGCGTGGAAGCCCAGCATCATCGAGTGCGGGAACGGCCAGCACTGGCTGCCGACGTACTGGATGTTGCTGACCTCGACCTGCACCTCCTCACGCACCTCGCGCACCAGGCAATCCTCCGCCGACTCGCCCGGCTCGGCGAAACCGGCCAGGGTACTGTAGACGCCGGGCACGAAGCGTGGCGAACGGGCCAGCAACACTTCATCGCCACGGGTCACCAGCACGATCATGCTCGGCGAAATCCGCGGATAGGCGCGCAGGTCGCACGGCTGGCAGTACATCGCCCGCTCACCCGGCACCTGGCGGGTCGGCTGGCCGCAGCTGCCGCAGAAACGGTGCTCACGGGCCCAGGTGCCGATCTGCGCGGCATAGCCGAGCATGCGATAGGTGGTGAAGTCGCCTTCGAGCATGAACCGCCGCAGCCCCTGCCAACGGCAGCCCGGTACCTCGGCCGTGGACTTGAGTTCCAGCAGGTACACCGGCTCGCCGTCGTGATGACCGATACCATGCTCGCAGAGTACCGGCAGGTCCTGGCGCTTGAGCCACTCGCGGGGGAACAGCACGCCGTTGTCATCCAGCAGGAACCCCTCGGGGCCACGGGCCACGGCCCAGCCGCCGGGTAGTTCGATATCCAGTACTGCGGTTGTCCAGCCTTGAGTCATTGCGGGTTCCTTGGGGACCGGGAAACCTTCCTCAGTCCAGAAATTCAGGTTTCTGCTTGCTCATGTGGGCCGCGATGGCCACACGCAGGTCGTTCGATTGCAACATGGCGGCGTTCCAGGTGGCAACGTATTCCAGCCCATCGTCGATCCGGTGGTCGCGCATATAGCTGAGCATTTCCTTGGTACCGGTCACGGCGATCGGAGATTTGCCGGCAATCTCCCGTGCCAGGCCCATCACGCCGTCGAGCAGCGCGGCCTGATCAGGATAGACACGATTGACCAGCCCGATGCGCTGCGCCTCGTCCGCTCCGAACGCACGACCGGTGTAGGCCAGTTCACGCAGCATGCCGTCACCGATGATACGCGGCAAACGTTGCAAAGTGCCGACATCGGCAGCCATGCCGATATCCACTTCCTTGATCGAGAAATGCGCGTCCTCGGCGCAATAGCGCATGTCGCAGGCAGCGATCAGGTCGATGGCGCCGCCCAGGCAATATCCCTGGATCGCCGCCAGGACCGGCTTGCGGCAGTTGTCGACGGCATTGAAGGAGGCTTGCAGTTGCAGGATCTTGCGGCGCAGCAGGCGGGCATTGCGCCCCACGTCCTTGCCCAGCTCATTGCCGACCGAGGCCAGCAGCATCAGGTCGATACCCGAGGAAAAGTGCTTGCCCGCACCGCTCAGGACCACCACGCGGACTTCATCGGTATCATCGGCCCATTGGAAGATCTCGGTGATCTCGCTCCAGAACGCGGCGTTCATGGCATTGATCTTTTCCGGGCGGTTGATCTGCACGTGGGCGATGTTGTCGGCCAGTTCGACGCGGAAGGCTTGGTATTCGGACATGACGGGCATCCTTGGCAGGGCAGTGGAAGATTGGGGAATATAGCAAGCAGGTCTGTCCGGCATAGGTAGCGGATATGCCAAAAGCCGGACTCCGGGGGGATGGCCGCCTGCGGCGGTTCGCGGGCAAGCCTCGCTCCTACAAGTGATCGGGCCGTACAAAAGATTTGAGTTCGACGCCGGTCGCTGTAGGAGCCGGGCTTGCCCGCGAACCGCCAGAGGCGGCCAGCCTCCACCAACCTACCGAGGCCCGAGGATCCATTGCTCGATGGCCTGCGCCGCCCCATCCTCGGTGTTGCTGCCGGTCACCACATCCGCCTGCCGCTTGACCACCTCCTCGGCCTGGCCCATGGCAATCGCGAGGCCAGCTCGATGAAACATCGCCGGGTCGTTACCACCGTCACCGATCGCCGCCGTCTGCGCCAGCGGCACGTCGAGGAACCTGGCCAGCGTCACCAGCGCCTCGCCCTTGTTGGCCTTCATCGCGGTGATGTCCAGGTAGGCCGGTTGCGAGCGACTGGCCAACGCCTGGTCTGCGACCAATGGCTGCAACACCGTCTCCAGCTCGATCAACAGTTGCGCGTCGCCGCTGGCCCCGACGATCTTGTCGATACGGTCCAGGTACGGTTCGAAGCTCTCCACCACCTTCGGTGGGTAACCGAGCGCATGCTGCTCCCGAGGGACCATCTTGCCGTGAGGATTACGCAACAGCCATTCGTTGTCGGCAAACACCCAGATCTCCACCTCTTCGTGCCGTGCCAGCAGTTCCAGGGTGCAGATCGCCGCCTCGCGCGGCACGTAATGGGTCACCAGGTAGCGGCCATCGGGATGCATCAGCGTGCCACCGTTGAACGCCGCCACCGGCAGGTCGACACCCAGGGCCTCGATCATTTCCCGCATCGCCCGGGGCGGGCGTCCGGTGGCCAGGCTGAAGAACACCCCCGACGCCTTGAGCACGTGTACCGCCTCGACGATACGCGGGCTGAGGCTGTGATCAGGAAGCAACAGGGTGCCGTCCATATCGCTGAGCAGCAGGCGGATGGGGTACTGCACCGAGCCACTCATCCGATGCCATGCCAGGCACGACCGTCACGCGCCAACAGTTCATCGGCGGCTGCGGGGCCGTTCTCGCCCGCCTTGTAGGCCTGCACCTGGTCGTCCTCGCGCCAAGCATCGAGGAATGGCTGCACCGCCCGCCAGCCGTTCTCGATATTGTCGGCACGCTGGAACAACGTCTGGTCGCCGGTGAGGCAGTCGTAGATCAGGGTTTCGTAGCCGGTGGACGGCTGCATCTCGAAGAAATCCTTGTAGGCGAACCCCAGCTCGATATTGGCCATGTCCAGTGCCGGCCCCGGGCGCTTGGCCAGCAGGTCGAACCACATGCCTTCGTTCGGCTGGATCTGGATCTTCAGGTAGGTCGGCTGCAGGCGCTCGACCTCGGTATCGCGAAACTGCGCATAGGGCGCCGGCTTGAAGCAGATGGCGATTTCCGTGTCGCGCACGCTCATGCGCTTGCCGGTACGCAGGTAGAACGGCACGCCGACCCAGCGCCAGTTGTCGATCATCACCTTGAGTGCGACATAGGTTTCGGTGTTGCTGTCCGGCGCGACGTTGTTTTCTTCGCGATAACCCGCGACAGCCTTGCCGGTCACCTCACCCGCGGTGTACTGGCCGCGAACCGAGTTGGCCCGTGCCTCCTCGACACTCCACGGCCGGATCGCCCCGACCACCTTGGCCTTCTCACCACGCACCGCGTCGGCACCAAAGGCGGCCGGCGGCTCCATGGCGACCATCGCCAGCAACTGGAACAGGTGGTTGGGCACCATGTCACGCAGGGCCCCGGTGTGTTCGTAGAAACTGCCACGGGTTTCCACACCGACGGTTTCCGCCGCGGTGATCTGCACATGGTCGATGTAGTGGTTGTTCCAGAACGCTTCGAACAGCACGTTGGAGAAACGACTGACCAGGATGTTCTGTACGGTTTCCTTGCCCAGGTAATGATCGATTCGATAGATCTGCTTTTCGCTCATCACCTTGAGCAGGCAGGCGTTCAACGCCTCGGCGGTCGCCAGGTCGGAGCCGAACGGCTTCTCGATCACCACCCGCCGGAACGCCTCGGGGGTCTCCTCGAGCAGGCCGGCAGCGCCCAGGCGCCGCGCCACTTCACTGAAGAAACGCGGCGCGGTGGCCAAATAGAACACCGCATTGCCGGTACCACTGGCGGCAATCTTCGCGGTCAGCGCGACGTAGGTCGAATCGTCGAGAAAATCGCCCTGCACGTAGCTGATGTTCTTCGCCAGCTTGCTCCAGAGCGCGGCATCGAGTGCCTGCTCCGGGGCCTTCTTGCTCTTGGCGGCGACTTCAGCACGGCTGAAGTCCTCCAGTTTCCTGGCAAACTCGGCGTCGGTGACGGCATTGTGGTCAACACCGACGATGTGCAGGCCATCGTCGAGCAGGCCGTCCCGACTGAGGTTGTAAAGCGCCGGCATCAGCAGGCGCTTTACAAGGTCACCATGGGCACCGAACAGGAACAGCGTGGTCGGCGGAGCTGCCTCAACCTTGCTTTTCTTGCCGGCGGCCTTCATTTTTTCGGTGTCTCCACGTGGCCGCCGAAGCCGAAGCGCATCGCCGACAGCAGCTTGTCGCCGTAGGTGCTCTGCTGGCGCGAACGGAAGCGGGCGAACAGCGAACTGGACAGCACCGGTACCGGCACCGCCTGCTCGATCGCCGCCTCGATGGTCCAGCGGCCTTCACCGCTGTCGGCCACCGCACCGGAGTAGTTGTCCAGCTTCGGATCCGTGGCCAGTGCGTCGGCGGTCAGGTCCAGCAGCCAGGACGACACCACGCTGCCACGGCGCCACACCTCGGCGATATCACCCAGGTTCAGATCGAAGCGCTGGTCGGCCGGCAGGCTGTCGGCGTTCTTGGTCTTGAGGATGTCGAAACCTTCGGCGAAGGCCTGCATCATCCCGTACTCGATACCGTTGTGGATCATCTTGACGAAATGCCCGGAACCCGGAGGGCCGGCATGGATGTAGCCGCGCTCGGCGCGGTCGTCGGCAGTCGGGCTGCGATCCCTGGTCCGCGGAATATTGCCCAGGCCTGGAGCCAGCGCATCGAACAACGGGTCGAGACGGCGTACCACTTCGGCATCACCGCCGATCATCATGCAATAACCACGCTCCAGGCCCCAGACGCCACCGGAGGTACCGACGTCAATATAGTGAAGGCCCTTCTGCGCCAGCTCCTGGCCGCGACGGATGTCGTCCTTGTAGTAGGTGTTGCCGCCGTCGATGATCACGTCGCCCGGCTGCAGCAGCTTGCCCAGCTCGGTGATGGTGTCTTCGGTGGGCGCGCCAGCCGGCAACATCACCCAGACCGCCCGCGGTGCGGTCAGCCCGGCCACCAGTGCTGGCAGGTCGGCGACACCAGTGGCGCCCTCCTTGCTCAGGGTGGCGACGAAATCGGTGTTGCGGTCGTAAACCACGGTCTCATGGCCCTTGAGCATCAGTCGCCGTGCGATATTGCCGCCCATGCGGCCCAGTCCGATGATTCCAAGTTGCATGTAGCGATACTCCAGCCGACGAGTTCGAAAAAACTCGAAAAAGATAAAGGCGACACCTTAGCCCACCGTGACGGCATGTGTCCCGCCAAAGGTTAGTCAAATACGGCGATGATTGGTTCGCCAGTGTCGTTTGTGACCCTCTTGTACGCTCGAACTCGCCTCCAGGACACGGCGACAACAAAAAATAAAAAAGTTCCCATGCACTGAAAAAAGATCCAAAATTATCTTGAACGAGCCCTCGGCCCCCGATCCGGCCGAGTCGGTTCCACCGAAACAGACCCTTCGCGAGGTGAGCAATGGGTACGGTAGCCGCAGTACGTCCCCCTCAAACCCTGTATGTGACGATCCGCCGCGATGAGCTGCGGCAATTGCAGGACGAACGTGAATCCCTGCTGCTGCAGGTAGCACAGTTGCGTGAGGCGCTGCAGGCACAAACCCTGTCGGCCCCCGCCCCGCAGGCACGCCTGGGCAACTGAGAAACGCCAGGTTCCCAAACAGCACATCCCCTCGGGCGCACAACCGGTGCGCCCACTCCCTGAACGTTTTTTTCACACGTCGTTACAGATACTCCAAGCCTTTCAGTCGTGCGTAATTCGTGCGGCCATTCCCCATGGCGATCTTTTTCAGCTCGGTCCCATGGCTCTGTTGGCAATTGATTGGAGTGCTAAATGGCGCTGTTCGAACGCAGCAACAAGTCTGCGAAAGGTTTTGACTGGGCCGGACTCGGCTGGATGTTCCTGTTCTTCTGGTACTTCTCGGGCGTCACCCAACTGTTGATCCAGTTGAGCGGGACCTCCGGGTTCTCCGGATTCCGCCAGGCATTCTTCCTCAGCGCCATCTGGCTGGCACCGATGCTGCTGTTTCCCCGCCGGACCCGCCTGCTCAGCGCCGTGATCGGCCTGGTCCTGTGGGCGTGCTCCCTGGGCAGCCTGGGCTACTTCTGCATCTACCAGCAGGAATTCTCACAAAGCGTGATCTTCATCATGTTCGAATCGAACATGGCCGAAGCCAGCGAGTACCTGACCCAGTACTTCCAATGGTGGATCCTGCTGGCACTGCTCGCCCACAGCGTGGTGGCGTTCCTGCTCTGGAAGCGCGTGCGCCCGGTGTATCTGCCACGCGGCCGGGCGCTGCTGGCGGCAACGGCGCTGCTGGTGTCGATCGTCGGCTACCCGCTGGTGACCCAATTCACCCGCAGCTCGACCTGGGAAGAAGGCCTGGAGCGCTTCGAAAGCCGCGTCGAGCCGGCGGTACCCTGGCAGATGGTGGTGGCCTACCACAGCTATCGCCAGCAACTGAACAACATGCAGGGCATGCTCGACAGCGTCAGCAAGATTCCACCACTGCATAACCTCAAGGACCGCCAGGCCGGCCTGCCGACCACCCTGGTGCTGGTCATCGGCGAATCGACCAACCGCCAGCGCATGAGCCTGTACGGCTACCCGCGGGAAACCACGCCGAACCTCGACAAGCTCCGGGAGCAACTGGCGATCTTCGACAACGTCGTAACCCCGCGCCCCTACACCATCGAGGCGCTGCAGCAGGTGCTGACCTTCGCCGACGAGGAAAACCCCGACCTGTACCTCAAGACCCCGTCCCTGGTCAGCGTCATGAAGCAGGCCGGCTACAAGACCTGGTGGATCACCAACCAGCAGACCATGACCAAGCGCAACACCATGCTCACGACCTTCTCCGAGCAGGCCGACGAGCAGGTGTACCTGAACAACAACCGCAACCAGAACGCCCGCCAGTACGATGGCGATGTCCTCGAACCGTTCAACAAGGCCCTGGCCGACAGCGCTCCGCGCAAGCTGATCGTGGTCCACCTGCTGGGCACGCACATGAGCTACCAGTACCGCTACCCGCCGACCTTCGAGAAGTTCACCGACCGCGCCGGCGCTCCGGCCGCCCTGACCGACGACCAGATCCCGACCTACAACAGCTACGACAACGCGGTGCTGTACAACGACTTCGTCGTCTCGAGCCTGATCAAGGACTACGCCAAGACCGATCCCAACGGTTTCCTGCTGTATCTGTCCGACCACGGCGAGGACGTCTTCGACTCCGCCGGCCACACCACCCTGGGGCGCAACGAGGGCAAGCCGACGGCACCGATGTACACCATTCCGTTCATCGCCTGGGCTTCGCCGAAATGGCGGGAGACCCATGACTGGAGCTTTGCTTCGGACCTGAACCGGCCCTACAGCAGTTCAAACCTGATTCATACCTGGACCGACCTGGCCGGCTTGAGCTTCGATGAGCAGGACCTGAGCAAGAGCGTGGTCAACGCTCAGTTCAAGGTTCGTCCGTTGCTGATTGGCGATCCCTATTCGCGTCCGCAGAAGGCGCTGATCGACTTCAGCCTGATCAAGCCCAAGCAGCCGGTAGACCTGGCGAAGAAATAAGGGCCGGCCTGCTCTCGCAGCTCATGCGGGATCAGGCTTTCAGTCCAGCTTCAGTAGACGCAGGTGGCCATGCCACCTGCCAGAACCCGTGAAAGTTAAATGAACATTATGTAATTTAAACAAGCCCTCTCTATTTGTTTGTTTTTTGTAATATCCATGAAAGTACTTCTGTAAACCGTTCATCCGGCATTAGCTCATCTTAATTACCACTTAATGCCAAGCTCCTAGAGTTGATTTGAATTTCAGTTCGCCACGGCGACATTCTTTCAACTACTCAGGAAACATTGCTCATGAAACTGCCAACCCTGCTGATTGCCGGCTTATTGTCCGTTACTTCTTTCGCAGCACTCGCCGAAGGCGGTTCCGATCGCGCTCGTGAGCGCTGGGAGAACTTCCAGGCCAGCCAGCAGCAAGCCCGCGAACAGGCCGAGCAGAAGACGATGACGGCACAGGCGCAAAAGAACGATACATCTTCAGGTGAAGTGAAAGCAGTTCAGCAGCCTGATACCTGATTCATCAACCAAACACCCGATAACACCTCCGACAGTTCCTGACGGGAGGTGCTTGCACAGCGCCCTGACCGGGCGCTTTTTTATTATCCGGAGAGAACATTCGACGGCGCGCTTGAATGCATATCCATTTGTGCGCCGGACTGATGTATGGGCCAGGAGCACTTCATTGCGCCTACCGAGTTCAAGACAACAGGGAAAGCCGCAAGCCAATGATGGTCAGCCCGGAAACCTTGCGCGGAAAGTGAAGAGGCCGGCAACCCGACTACGGCGTATCTACAGTAGAACCAGGCCGGCCAACGCCCCAGCCAACACAACCACCCAGGGCGCCCAGCGCCACACAACCAGCGCCAGCAAGGCCAAGACCGCCAATCCAAAGTCCAGCGGCCCAAGAATGGCACTGCTCCAGAGCGGCCGCCAAAACGCCGCCAACAACAACCCCACCACGGCCGCATTGACCCCTGCCAGCGCCGCCAGAACCCGCGGGCTACCCCGCAGCACCGGCCAGAACGGCAAAACTCCGACCACCAGCAACAAAGATGGCAGGAAAATCGCCACCAGGCACACCAGCGCCCCGGTCACCCCATCGATGGCCGCCCCGACAAACGCCGCAAACGTGAACAAGGGGCCCGGTACCGCCTGGGCCGCCGCATAACCGGCCAGGAAGGTATCGCCATCCAGCCGCCCGCTGCCAACCACCGCCTGCTCCAGCAACGGTAACACCACATGGCCGCCACCAAAGACCAATGCCCCGGTCCGATAGAAGCTTGCGAACAGCGCCGACAGGCTCCCCTCCCCCGCCACCAGCGGCCCCCCCAGCAACAGAAGGAAAAACAGCAGCAACGCCGCCCAAGCCACCGCGCGACGTACCGGAACCGGCACCCCCGGTTCCGCGACCGAAACCGGCGGCGCCAGCAACAGGACACCGACTCCAGCCGCCGCCAGCATCACCAGCAGTTGCCCAGGCACCGAGTCCCAGGACAACACCACCCACGCCGCGACCAGCGTAATCACCGCCCTTGCCAGCCCACGACTCAAGCTTTTGGCCATGCCAAACAACGCCTGGGCCACCACCGCCACGGCGACGATCTTCAAACCATGCAACAGTCCAGCTGGCAGGGCCGCGCCCCACCAGCCGATACCCAGCGCGAACAAGCTCAACAGCAACGCCGAGGGCAAGGTAAAGCCGGCCCAGGCGGCCAGCGCGCCAGGTACACCGGCACGGTAAAGCCCAAGCGCCATGCCAACCTGGCTGCTGGCCGGTCCGGGCAGGAACTGGCACAGCGCGATCAGTTCGGCATAGTGTGGTTCGCTCAACCAGCCACGCCGCTGGACGAACTCAAGGCGAAAGAAACCCAGGTGGGCGATCGGCCCGCCGAAGGAGGTCAGCCCCAACCGCAGGAAGATCAGGAACACCGCCCAGGCACGGGTGCTATTGGCTGAATGTTCCTGCTGACTCATGGCGCCCCCGTGACTACAGATACTTGTTCCAGAACAGCATCTGGCCATGGGCCGGATCGAGCTGGGCACCGCTGAAGCCGAACTTCTCGTAGGCTGCCCGGGCCACGGCATTGCCCTCGAGGACTTCGAGGGTGATCTTGCAGCAGCCGCGCTGACGCGCGATGTCCTCGACCTTCTGCAGCATCTTCCGGCTCAGACCCAGGCCGCGAAACTTGTCCAGCACCGCCACGTCATGCACGTTCACCAACGGCCGGCAGGCAAAGGTCGAAAAGCCCTCGAAGCAATTCACCAGCCCCGCCGGCTCACCGCCGACAAAGGCCAGCACACTGAACGCATGGGCACGCTTGGCCAGCTCGGCCGGCAACTGCGCCAGCAGGTCCGGGTCAAGCGGCTCGCCACCCCCCATCGGGTCCTCGGCGTAGTGGTTCAGCAACAAGGCGATCGCTTCGGCATGCAGCGGGTTGCTGTAGCTCGCCTGCAGTATCAGTACATCCGCAACGTCCATGTTCATCCTCGAAGGCATCATTGAAAATCGGTTCTCGCGTGAGGGGCAGCCGATTGTAAGCCCGGGCCAGGGCCCGAACGAAGGGAATCAGCCAGCTATCGTGATCTGAATGAGTTCGACGGCTTCATTGCCCGAAACGCTGCAGCTGCATCTCATGCAGGCGACTGAGAGTACGACGAAACGCAAACGCCAGGTAACCCTCGCTGTACAGTTCATCCAACGGCACCTGGGCCGCGACGTACAAGGCCACCTTGCGGTCGTAGCACTCGTCCACCAGGGCAATGAAGCGGCGCACGCTGTCATCGTGGATCGACAACTGCGGCAACTGGCGGTCCCCGGCCTCGACACGCTGCGCGGCATCCTCGGTGCCCCGGGCGATCCGACCGGGGCGCTGGCGGGCGCTGAGGCTCGGCACTTCGTCGAGAAAGATCGCCGAGTAGCGATCGCACAACGCCATGAAATCCATCGCCGCCAGAGGCTGCTCGCACAGCTCGGCATAACGGCACCAGAGCACGCTGGGCGAGGCCCGCACCACCGCCAGGGTGCGATGCCCCATCGCGACGGGTTCGGCAGACACGGCCTGCCCGTCGGTCAGTGCGGCGAACGCCTGGGTAAACCCCGTTGCCCCCTCCTGCGGTACGACCCAGTAACGCTGCTGGGCAACCCCCGGATGCAGGCGATGGTCCTCGCCTCCATCGACATCGATCACTTCCATGTGCTGCTCGATCGCGGCGATCGCCGGCAGGAAACGTTCGCGGTTGAAGCCGTCGGCATACAACTGCTGCGGGGGCTGGTTGGAGGTACAGACGATCACCACACCCTCGTCGAACATCACCTGGAACAGTCGCCCGAGAATGATCGCGTCACCGATGTCATTGACGAACAATTCGTCGAAACACAGGACCCTGACCTCGGCCGCCAGCTCACGGGCCAAGGCTTGCAACGGATCGGCGATGCCGCTCAGCTGGAAGGAGCGCTGGTGCACCCAGCCCATGAAATGATGGAAGTGCTGGCGTCGGGAAGGCACCCGCAGGCTCTGGTGGAACCGATCCATCAACCAGGTCTTGCCCCGCCCGACAGGCCCCCAGAGATAGACCCCGGAAGGTATCTGACCCTGGTGCAGCGCCTCATGACAGCGCTGCAGGGCCTGGACCGCCTGCCACTGGTCCGGGTCATGGACAAAGCCCTGCGCGACGGCTTGCTGGTAGGCACTCAGGGGAGAATCGGCAGTCATGGGCAGGGCCGTTGCTGAACAGGGCTGCGCAGTATGCCAGTTCGGCTCAGAGGGAAATATCCAGGCGGGCGATCTTGCCCTGTTCGTTCAGCCGGAATGTATAGCGCAACTCCACCGGGCTACCGGGAAAGCTGCCCGACACCCGCTTGCGCACCAGCACCTTGCCGGTGCGTTGCGCGACATCGAGGACTTCGACCCGGGGCTGGTACTTGCGGCCGGTTTCATCCATCCAGCGCGCGATCTCCAGGGTGCCGACCTGATGCCGGCCCTCATCGAATACATTCGCATCCACGGCGAAGAAACTGTCGATCATCGAGGTGTCGCGAGCGTTGGCGGCGGTGATATAGGCCTCGATCGCCGGGGCCAGGGATGGGGTGTTCATGAGGCACTGCTCCTTGCAGGTGGGACTGACAGCATCCTAAGCCAGGCCCACGTCAGTTTTTGTCAGGAGTGAACGGCTGAACCCTCTGCATCCGTTCGCAGGCTGCGTGCCAGCCGCGCAACAGGTCACTGCGCCGTCCCGGATAACGTTCGCCCTGCTCACAGGCAGCGGCGATACGATCGGTACGGAAGGTCCGGTAGTCATTGCGCAGCTCGCACCAGGCGACGATCACCCGCACCTCGTTCAGGAAGCCCAGGGCCAGCGGCCAGATCAGCCGTTGGCTGGGGACCTGGTTCGCATCGGCGTAGTCGATGTACAGCTTGGTCTGCTGGCCGATCGCCTGGCGCAGCACGCTCAGCGGCACGATGTTCTCCGGGAAGCCATAGCCGGCAGGCCCGGCCAGCACGGTAGGATTGCGCAAGGCCTCCTGGGCCGCCGGCCCGAGCACCGCCGAGATCTTCGCCAGGGCCCCGCAGGCCGCCTTGCCCAGGACGTCGTCGCCGCGCTGGGTGACATACTGCAGGCCGAGCATGATCGCTTCGGCCTCGTCGGCGTCGAGCATCAGCGGGGGCAGGAACAATCCGCTGCGCAACACATAGCCGATTCCCGCTTCACCCTGGATCGGTGCTCCCAGGGCAGTGAGTTCGGCGATGTCGCGATAGACCGTGCGCTCGGAAATTTCCAGTTCCTGGGCCAGGGCAGCCGCAGTGGCCGGACGGCTGCGAGCGCGCAACACCTGCAACAGCGTCAACAGACGGGAAGTACGGGACACGGTGGGTTCAACCTGAACGGAAGCGGAGGGGCGCAGCCTAACAGAGACTCCTGTCAGAATCTGTCAGGAGCCGTGCGGTCTATGCTTTGCTGTATCGTGGGCCGGTTCATTCATCCAGAGGACCTCATCATGCGCAAACTCCTGGGCCTGGGCCTGCTGTTCCTGACCCTCGCCGGCTGCGCCCTGTTCTCCGGTCGCGACCCGCTGACCATCAACGTGGTCGGCATCGACCCCCTGCCCAGCCAGGACATGGAGGCGCGTTTCGCCGTAACACTGCGCCTGCAGAACCCCAACGAGACCGCCATCAGCTACAACGGCGTGGCCCTTGAACTGGAAGTGAACGACCAGCCACTGGCTTCCGGTGTCAGCAACCAGCAGGGAACACTCCAGGGCTTCTCCGAAACCACGATGACGGTACCGGTCAGCGTCTCGGCCTTCTCCATGTTGCGTCAGACCCTCGGCCTGAGCCAGGCGCGCAGCCTCGACGGTTTGCCCTACGTGCTGCGTGGCAAGCTGGCCGGCGGGCCGTTCGGCACCATGCGCTTCGTCGAACGGGGCCGCCTGGACCTGCTGGGGTCCAATGCCAGTGGCTGGTGAACCACGTCACGCGGATGACCGAAAAGGCTGTTATAAACAGTCTTTCGACTTCCGCCCGGGACGGCACGCATCATGGACAGATACCCCACCCTGCACAGCGAACGGCTGATCCTGCAACCGATGACACTGGACGACGCACCGGCCGTCCAGCAGTTGTTCCCGCACTGGGAAGTAGTGCGCTACCTCAATGCCCTGGTGCCCTGGCCCTACCCCGACGACGGTGCCCTGCGCTACCTGCGCGACATCGCCCTGCCCGCCGTCGAACGCGGCGAGGAATGGCACTGGTCGATGCGATTGAAGACGGCACCACAACAGATGATCGGGTCCATCAGCCTGATGCGTGAAATCGACAACAACCGCGGATTCTGGCTCGCCCCACAGTGGCAGGGCCAGGGATTGATGAGTGAAGCCAGCCGCGTGGTGACCCACTACTGGTTCGAGGTCCTCGACCAGTCGCTGATGCGCGTGCCCAAGGCCACGCCCAACCTGGCTTCACGGCGGGTTTCGGAGCGCGAGGGCATGCGCCTGGTCCATACAGAGGAACGCGACTTCGTCAGCGGGCGATTGCCCTGTGACGTCTGGGAAATCACCCGCGAGGAATGGCGACGCAACCAGTAGGCCGCCTGCGGCTTCAGTCCTGGATGAAACGCACGCCGGGCTTGGCTCGCTCGTCGACCCGCAGCTCGAACACGTCAGGCCGCGAATAGTGGCCGGTCACGTCGAAGTCATAACGGGCACGTACCAACTCGTCGGTATCGATCTCGGCGGTCAGCAGGCCGGCTTCACCCACCAGCGGCCCCGCCAGCACATCGCCCATCGGCCCGACAATCAGGCTGCCACCGTTGATCAGCGGGCGCTCATCCGGCCAGTTCTCGACACGGCTGCCCAGCACTGCCGGTGATGGCTGGACCTGGCAGGCAGTGACCACGAAGCAGCGGCCTTCACAGGCGACATGGCGCATGGTCACGCGCCACATTTCGCGCTCGTCCACCGTCGGTGCACACCAGACGTCCACCCCCTTGGCGTACATCGCGGTACGTAGCAGCGGCATGTAGTTCTCCCAGCACACCGCCGAACCGATGCGCCCGGCCTTGCCTTCCACCACCGGCAGGGTCGAACCATCGCCCTTGCCCCAGATCAGCCGTTCGGTACCGGTCGGCATCAGCTTGCGGTGCTTGGCCACCAGGCCCGCCTGCGGGTCGAAGAACAGTACGGTGCAGAACAGGCTGTGGCCGTTGCGCTCGATCACACCCAGCACCAGGTTGGCCCCGGTACGGGCGGACAGGCCGGCCAGTGCCTCGGTTTCCGGGCCCGGTACGTCGATCGCATTGGCGTGATAGCGGGCAAACGCCTCGCGACCTTCCGGCAGGCGGTAACCCAGCTGGGTACCGAAGGTTTCGCCTTTCGGGTAGCCGCCCAGCAACGCCTCGGGCATCACCACCAGGCAGGCGCCGGACTCGATGATCGCCTCTTCATAGGACAGGATCTGTTCCAGGGTATCAGCCTTGCCACCCGGCAAGGCACCAATCTGCAACGCGGCAACGATGGATTTGGACATGGGCGGATCTCCAGGCTTGGGTTCGTGTTGCAGATTGTCGTGGCGAAGCCGATCATGAATAAAGACCACTTCATCACTGAATGATATGAACACCACGAATATCAAAGCCCTGGACCTGAACCTGCTCAAGGTCTTCGAGGCCCTGCACGAGGAGTCTAGCGCCAGCCGCGCGGCCGTGCGCCTGGGCGTCACGCAGTCGGCCATCAGCGCTGCCCTGCGCCGGTTGCGCGAGGTCTATGGCGACCCGCTGTTCACCCGCACCGGCCGCGGGCTGGCACCCACCTTGTGCGCCAATCAGCTCAAGCCGGTGATCAGCGAAGCCCTGAACAAGTGCCGGCAAAGCCTGGCGCTGGTCGACCCGCAGGCCCAGCACTACGAAGGCCGCTCGGTGATCATCGGGCTGTCGGACGACTTCGAGATCGCCTACGGTCGCCGCCTGATGGAACTGATCGCGGTACAGGCACCTCGCCTGCGCCTGATCTTTCGCCAGACCCACAGCCAGATCGTCGGCGAGGCCCTGATGCAGCGCCAGTTCGACCTGGCCATCACGGCTGGCGGTTTCGCCGAGCGCCTGCTCAGCCGTCGGGTGCTGGGCGAAGGCGACTACCGCTGCCTGGTCGATCCAAACAGCCTGGAAGCGGGCCAGAAGAGCCTGAGCCTGGAACAGTTCGTCGCCCGCGAACATATTCTGGTGTCATCCGGCGGTTTCATCGGCATCACCGATGAAACCCTGGCCGGACTGGGACTGGGCCGGCATGTGAGTGCCTCGACCACGCATTTCGCCGCCTTGCCCTACCTGCTCAAGGGCAGCCAGGCCGTCGCAACCATTCCGGCCCATGCCGCCCAGGCCATTGCCGAGCTCAGCGGGCTGAGCCTGCTGCCCAGCCCCATGCCCCTGCCGCGCTACCCGATCGAACTGGGTTGGCGCACCAGCACCTCCCTCGATCCGGCAGTCCGGAAAGTGCAGGCGGCGATTTTTCAATGTTTTCACCTCTCATGAGTCATGATGGGAGCCCGAACAGCAGGCAGTTTTCAGGACAATCCGACGCAAGATCCAACCCAAACTGATATGCATTTGCCATCAACTGTTCTCGGCAAGCCTCAGGGAAGGTTAGAATGTAGGAAATAGGGAAGAGTCAATGACAGAGCAGATCCTCTCAGAAGCCGAGTACGATGCGATCACCGATGCTGCCGCGCACTGGTGCATGCGTCTGCATGAGCAGGATTGCACGGCTGCCGAACGCGAAGAATTCGACGCCTGGCTCAAGGCCGACCCGCTGCATGCCAGTGAGTACGAGGCGATGCTGGAAATCTGGGACGTCGCCGATCACCTGCCGCGCCCGCCCCAGGCCGAGGTCATTCCCCTTCCGTCCCCCGTCAAGCGCCGGCCCTGGTCACGCTATGGCGTGGCCGCCAGCAGCCTGCTGGCGATTCCCCTGGCCGGCTACATCGGCTGGAGCCTGGGCTGGATACCCACGTCCTACCAGACCTTTGAAGCGAGCAATCGGGTCGAACACGTCACCCTTGCCGATGGTAGCCAGGTGGAACTGAACCTGGGCAGCCAGTTGACCTACAGCAACTACAAGGATCAACGACGGGCCACGCTGAAAAAGGGTGAAGCCTTTTTCGAAGTCAGCCATGACACCGAACATCCCTTCGTGGTGAAGGCGGCCAAGGGCCAGATCCGCGTCACCGGGACCCGGTTCAACGTCTGGATGTACGAGGACCAGGTCAGGGTCACCTTGCTGCAAGGCTCCGTGCTGGTCAGCAGCGACAGCACCCAACCGGGTGGCTACCGCCTGGACCCGGGCATGCAGGCCCGCTACAAGGCCGGTGACTTCGAGCCGCAGATCAGCCAGACCTATGCCAACGACACCTCGCTGGCCTGGCGCAACGGCAAGCTGATCCTCGACAACCTGAGCCTCGCCGACGCCCTGCCGCTGATCAATCGCTACCTGGACACACCGGTGTTGCTGGCCGACCCGGCCACCGGTGCGATTCGTATCGGCGGGATCTACAGCACCAGCGAAGTCAGGAAACTGGTCACCTCCCTGCCCAAGGTCCTGCCGGTCTACCTGACCCAGAACAAGGATGGCAACCCGATAATCAACGCCATTCCCCGGGAAAAACCCAAGGCCTGACGAGCCTGTTCAGACTATTCGTGAAGGCTCCCTGAGACAGCACAGCCAGTGCCGCGCAAGCACCGTTTGTGCTGGGCAAGCCTCCACCCGCCACGAGGCCTGCCTCAGCGCTTCTCGCGTATCACCTGCAGCCGATACGCCTTGTCAGCCCTGATCTGCTCCTCGGTAAACGGCAACACCCCCCAGGCCTTCTTCGAGAACGCCTCGGTCTGGTCGCGAAAATGCGCCGACGCCGGATCACTGGACAATGATGGCGCCAACATCCCCACCGCTCGCGGGCCATGCTCATCGAAGCTGACCACCTGCAGGTAGCTGGTGCCGCTGATCACCTCACGCTTGCCATCTTCGCCCGGCACGCTCTGGATCGCGTTGTACACACCCAGCGTCGACGGCCCGCCGTGCACCGGTACCGGGTGTCCGCCCAAGCTCACCTGCTGGACATCGCCCCATTGCGTATCGGCCGTGAGACCATCCTTGTTCACGCTCGCCACCGATGCCAGCATCGCCTCGCGCACCGCCTTGGCCACCTCGGCCTTTCCGATGTCCAAGCCACGCGGCGTATGCCGCGCATTGGCCGGATCGAACCGGATCCGCCAGATATCGTCATGCCCGGCCAACTGCTCCATGACATGCTGGAAATGCACGAAGCCCACGCCGCTGTCCAGGTTGGCGCGCTGGTCCCAGTTCCGCAGACTCGCGCACAGTGGCGCCAGGGTCGCGGCGTCCGCCCCCAGGTCACCGCCACAGAACTGCAGCAGGTCCGGCAGCACCTGGCTGGCGAGATAGACCTGGTCATCCATGACCATCGCCTGCAAGTCCTCGACCTTGATCGGCCCGGCCTGCTTGAGCTGCTCGAGTCTTTCCAGGGCGAAGCGCGCACGCGGGCCCAACGGCTGGTTCTCACGGCTGACCAGCGGCGAGAAGCCCTTGAGCGGAGCGGCCGGGTTGACCATCCACGCCGAGTCATTGGAGTTCTGCACATAGTCGCCGCGCTCCAGTTGCGGCAGTCGATCAGCCGGGAAAATCCCCTTCTGCGCGGCATTCGCGGCGACACTCCAGGCACAGTCACGACGCGAACCGTCGAGCACAATCAGGTCGTAGCCGGCGCGCGGATCGCTGCACTTGCCCAGCTTGTCGGCATCCACGTAGGGCACCACCGAGAGATTCATGTACAGCGCCCGCCCCCGGTCATCCACCGCCAGGGTGTTGACCCATGGAATGCCCTGGATCCGGTGCACCGCCGCCTGGAACGCCTTGAGGTTGTCGGCGCGGTTCATCGCCGCCCACTGCTGCAACACCCGGTCGTTGTCCTGGTTGGCATCACGCAGGCTGAAGGCAACCTGGCGGTTCCAGTCGAGCTTGCCCGGCCATTGCACCACCGGGCCGAATACCGAGCTGTAGACCAGCCGCGAGACCGGCTTCAGGCTGCCATCCTCCTGCTTGACCTGGACGCTGACCTGGCGCTTGTCCATGGCCGTGGACTTGCCATCGAGCAGGTAGCGGGTCGGGTCCTTGGGGTCGAGTTGCAGGCGATACAGGGTGAAATGCCTGGACGTGTCGACCGTGTGGGTCCAGGCCAGGTGCTGGTTGAAGCCGATATTGATCATCGGCAGGCCCGGCAATGCCGCGCCCATCACATCGAGCTGGCCGGGAATGGTCAGGTGCATCTGGTAGAAGCGCATGCCTCCCACCCACGGGAAGTGCGGGTTGCCCAGCAGCAGGCCCCGGCCGTTGAACGAACGCTCGCCACCGATCGCCACACCGTTGCTGCCACGGTCCAGGGCGAACCGTTGCATGCGCTCGGCCGCCACCTGGAACCCCGCCGACGAGCGTTGCGCGGTCTGTTCGGGCGGGGTGGCTGCCGCCAGGGCCTCGACGAATTGCCCGACACCGCCCTCGACCAGCAGGCGACGGGTCAGCTTGACCTGATCGAGCACGGTGATCGGTCGTACCCAGGCACCCTGGCACTGCTCCGGCAGGCCCTGGGCCTGGCGCTCGCGCAACTGGCGGTTGTAGCCGGCCACATAACCTTCGATCCGCTGCTTCATCTGCGGAGTCTGCGCCTGCCAGAACGCGGACACTGCCGCCGGCGTGTTGAACCAGTTGAAGAACAGGTCGCTGGCGAGATTGTCCCGCTGTTCGACCGTGGTCTCGTGCGGACCGAAGAACTTCGACCGCTCGCCATTGACCGTGACGATCTCATTGGCCAGCAGGCACAGGTTGTCCTGCGCATAGGCATAACCGATGCCGTAGCCCAGGCCGCGCTCGTCGCTGGCCCGGATATGCGGGACGCCGAAGGTGGTACGGCGAATGTCGGCGCTCAACGCGGCGCCATGGGTATCGCTACCCTGGGAACGGGCATGGGCACCCAGGCTCAGGCCGATCAACAACGTTGCAAGGCAGCACCTGGAAAATGGCCGGAAAATGATCACGCAGACTCCTGATAAGACCGTCGAATACCAGGCGGCGCGAGGCTGAATCAGATCCGGGCGCCTGGAAAAACCGGCGCCCACGCCAAAGCACAGGGCAGCCGATGCCTGCCCTTGGAAACGAATGGAACTGCAAAAATTTAGCCGGTCAGACAGCTGCGGTTCAGCCCTGAAACATGGCCGTGACCTGATGCCGACAAATTTTCGACATATGAGGCTTCATGATTTATCCGTCTCGTTCGTCTTTATTCAAAGAGAGCAGATTTCACTTTCCTGATCAGCCTCTGAAAAGGAGTTTTTCGCATGTACGACCAGCACAGGCCAACGGACGGTATTTCCTTGCAACGCGATCCAACCTACAGCTCGGGCGCCATGTTTGCCAAACCTGCCGAGCGCAATGGCAACGAGCGTATTCGCCAACTGCTCAAGCACTTCGGCCTGCGCACCAGCCTGATCCGCCTGAAGGTGATCGATGCCCTGCTCAACGCTGAAGGCGGCCCGCGGCGCCTGGGCGTGCGCGGTGTTCACGGCCACCTGCTGGAACTGGACATTCCGTTGTCCTTTCTCAGTGTGCGCGAAGTGCTCAAGCGCCTGTGCAGCGAAGGTGTCGTGGTGCTCAACGGCGACAAGACCTACAGCCTGCACCCCGATGCCCTGGTGGCACTGGAACAGCAGGATTGAATACCGGTCAACGCGGTTCCGGCTCGCCGCGTTTTTACCCAGCCTAGCGACACCACCGCAGCCGGCCGGCCGCCGCCGGGATGGTGTCCGCCGCCCTCAACGCTTCAAGGCTTGACCTTGCGGCGCATCACGCCGTTGATGATCACCACCACCACCGCCACGCCAATTGCGATGTACTGGAATAGTTTCTCGCTGATTACGCCGGTGTTCTGCAGGTAGGTGAGGCCGAACATGATCCCCAGTACTACCAGGACGACCAGAATCGAGTATTTCAAACGTTGTGCCTGGGTCATTGCATGTATCCTGAAAACAGCCTGAAACGCACAGGCTTCGAGTGAAATGTATCCGCTTTGTATCGTCTTTCATGCCAAGCACCTACAGCGCCCGACGAATAAGCCGACCAAAACGCAGTCTCATGATACAGGCGAGCATGAGTTTTCGCTGCCCGCCTTTAACCATGAGGATGTGTCCATGTTTCGTCGAATCACACTGCTGATTCCTGCGTTGATCCTGTTGTCACTGAGCGGCTGCATCATCATGCCGCGCGATCACGGCGGCTGGCATGACCACCGCTACTACGGCGGCGGCCCCGGCTATTACGGTGGCGGCCCTGGTTACTACCACCGCTGACATCCACGGGTGAGCCAACGGCTCACCCTTTTCGTTTCTGCTCCCTCCTCTCTCACCGCTTGAAACCGATACCCGGCCGGGCACACACCTCCACCAGCCAGTCGACGAACACCCGCACCCGCCGGGACAGCTGCCGATGCGGCGGGTACAGCGCTGCCAACGGCAAGCCGGGTTGCGGCGCTCCCGGCAACACTTCGCAAAGACGCCCGTCACGCAGTTGCTCGATCACGTGGTAGTAGGGAATCTGCACCAGGCCGAACCCGGCCTCACACGCCGCCAGGTAACCATCGGCACTGCTCACCGAAATGTGCCTGGGCAGATGCAGCTCCTCCACCTGTCCGTCCCGGAGAAACTCCAGGCCAAAGCGCCTGCCGCTGACGCTGGAAAAATACTCGACCATCCGATGCCCGGACAACGCCTCCAGCGACTGCGGCACGCCCTGCTCGCGCAGATAGGCCGGGCTGGCACAGATCAGTTGCTCGATGGTCACCAGCGGCCGTGCCACCAGCGACTCATCCAGCACCGCGCCACCGCGCAGCACACAATCGACACCATCGCGGATCAGGTCCACGGGGCGGTCGTTCAAGCCGATCTCCAGCTCGATCAGCGGGTAACGCTCGGTGAACTCCGGCAACGCCGGGATCACGATCAGCCGGCCGATGGCCGCCGGCATGTCGACCCGCAGCGTGCCGCGGGGATTCAGGCGTGACGCGCGGAACACCGCCTCGGTCTCCTCGAGGTCCGCCAGCAGTTGCACGCAACGCTGGTAGTAGGCCTCGCCATCGAGGGTGGTGCTGACCTGGCGGGTGGTGCGGTGCAGCAACTGCACGCCCAGGTGCGCTTCCAGTTGCTTGACCAGGATGGTCACCGAGGCCCGCGGCAGTTGCAGGCTGTCCGCCGCCTTGGCAAAACCGCCCAGCTCGACGATCCGGGTGAACACACGCATGGCGTTGAAACGGTCCATTGGCTATCCGTTACTTACATAGATTGTTTAGAAAATACTAATAGTGATAGTAACTCAAGCTGCTTTATCGGCTTTTTATCGACGAACACAATGGAGCCCTCTTCACATCACCGGAGTGTCCGCGATGCAAACGCGTCAACTGGGAAAAAACGGCCCGCAGGTATCCGCGATCGGCCTGGGCTGCATGGGCATGAGCGACTTCTATACCACTGGCAGCCACGACACCGGCGAGGCTATCGCCACCCTGCACCGCGCCCTCGAACTGGGTGTGACCCTGCTCGATACCGCCGACATCTACGGCCCTTATCGCAACGAGGAACTGATCGGCCAGGCGATCGCCGGCAAGCGCGACCAAGTGTTCCTGGCGAGCAAGTTCGGCATCCTGCGCGACCCGGCCAATCCGGCGTTGCGCGGGGTCAACGGGCGGCCGGAGTACGTGCGCAGTTCCATCGACGGCACGTTGAAGCGCCTGGGCATCGAAACCCTCGACCTGTACTACCAGCACCGCGTCGATCCGGATGTGGCGATCGAGGAGACCGTTGGCGCCATGGCCGAGCTGGTCAAGGCCGGCAAGGTGCGCTACCTGGGCCTGAGCGAAGCCTCGGCGAGTACCCTGGAGCGGGCACACAAGGTTCATCCGATCAGCGCCCTGCAAAGCGAATACTCGTTGTGGAGCCGCGACCCGGAGCACAACGGTTGCCGGCAGGCCTGCCAGCGCCTGGGCATCGCATTCGTCCCCTACAGCCCGCTGGGCCGCGGCTTCCTCACCGGCGCGCTGAAAACCCCGGAGGACTTTGCCGCCGATGACTTCCGCCGCACCAACCCACGGTTCCAGGGCGAGAACTTCGCCAGGAACCTGCAACTGGTGTCGCAGGTCCAGGCGCTGGCGGCGGAGAAAGGCGTCAGCACCGGGCAGTTGGCCCTGGCCTGGGTGCTGGCCCAGGGTGATGACGTGATCCCGATTCCCGGCACCCGCCAGCGCAAGTACCTGGAGGAGAACGTCGGCGCCCTACAGGTTCAATTGAGCGTGGCCGAACTGCAGGCGCTGGACGAGGTGTTCCCGCTGGACGCGGCGGCCGGCAGTCGTTATGCGCCAGCGGTGATGCTGGGGCTCAATCGCTGAATCCCAGGCAGCCGCGACCCTGTGTGGCGAGCGGGCTTGCCCGCGCTGGGCCGCCCGGCGGCCCCACAACCTGCCCCCGAGGATGACTGGCACACCGAGTCGTCGGGTTTGCGGCTGCCCTGCAGCCGAGCGCGGGCAAGCCCGCTCGCCACAGGGCTGCGACAACATCACCTCAGAAATCGCGCTTGTAGAAGATATCCAGCGAACTGGCCACGCCACTCGCCGCCTCCAGGTACACCCGCTTGGTCAGCAGGTAGCGCAAGGCGATGGTGTTGGCCGGCTCGAACACCCCGACCCCGTAGCGCAGGCTCAGTTTCTCGGTGATCTTGCCGCTGGCGACCACCGCGGTCTTGGTGCCGCTGCCCTGGGTATCCAGCTCGAAATCCTTGACGCCAAGTTTGTTCGCCAGGTCCGAGGTCACCGACGAACTGCCCATCAACCCCAGCCCCAGCGCCGCCTGGGCCAGCATGTTGTTGTCTTCTCCGGTGGTGCTCAACGGACGCCCCAGCACCAGGTAGGACAGCGCCTGCTCCTGGCTCATCGCCGGTTCCGAGAAGATCTGCGTGGTTGGCTGCTCGGCGCTGCCGCTCAGGCGGATGCCAGCGATCACATCACCGGTCTGGCGAATCGCCTCGATGTCCAGGTAGGGCTGGTCGACCGGTCCGGCGAACAACAGGCGCGCACGACGGATGCTCAGCTTCTGCCCGTAGGCGCGATAACGTCCGTCGTTCAGCCGCAATTCGCCACGGGTGTCGAGGTTGTCACCGATGTGCACCTGCCCCTGCAGGGTCGCGGTCAGGCCGAAGCCACTGAAGCTGAGCTTGTCCTGCCCCACGATGACATCGATATCCATGGCGATGGCCAGCGGTGGCTTGCCCTCTTCGGTCTGGTGCCCGACGATCACCGTGTCATCGGAGACCTTCACCGTCGACGGCGGCAACTCGCGCACGGTGATCTCCCCCTTGGGGACCAGCACCTTGCCGGCGATCGCCAGCTTGTCGCCATGCATCGTGATGTGCAGGTCAGGGGCCACCTGCAACGCCGCGTAGGGCTCGACGTTCACCGGCAGCTGCTCGCCCTTGAGCGCGATGTCCACGGCCAGGGCTTCGGCCCAACCGATATGCCCACTCAAGCTGCCCTGCCCCGACTCACCGCCCTTCCAGTTGCCGTTGAGCTGGACATTCTCCCCGGCGATCTGCGCCTGGACCCGCAGGTCGCTGATGGTGGTCGGCAACTCCGGCCCCGACACCGTGCCATCGCTGAGCATCAGGTTGCCGTTGACCTGCGGCGCCAGCAGCCCGCCCGACAGGCGCCCGCTGCCATCCAGGCGCCCCGCGAGCTTCTCGACCATCGGCACGAAAGGCCGGATCACCGCCAGGTCGAGACCGCTGAGACGGAAGTCGCCGCTCAGCGGCTTGTTCTTCGCCAGCGGATTGATCTGCGCCTGGAGCATCAGCTCGCCCAGCTTGCCACCGCGAAAGTCCAGGCTGGTATCGACCCGCCGGGGGGTCAGGTCACTGGTCAGGCGGAGGGTTTCATAGGGGAAATCCAGCCACTGGCGACGCTTCTCGCGAACACGCAGGGTGCCGCCACTGGCGTCGACCATGATCCGGCCTTTCGGGCCGCTGGCCGGCAGGTCCAGTTGCAGATCGGCGTTGAGCCGACCCTGCCAGGCGAAGTCGCGTGGCATCCACTGCGCCAGGCTTTCCAGTGGGAACTGCTTGAGGTGCATGCGCAATCGGGGCTCAGGCGCCAGTCGCTGATCCTCGCCACACAGGCTGGCGTCACCGGAGGCCCAGCAGTGGGCGCCGAACGTCAAGCGGCCATCGGCCAGGCGCTCGAGCTTCGCCGGGGCCTGCAGCCGCCAATCCTGCCCGCCGGTACGAATGTCGCCCGAGGCCAGGCGACCGCGCCAATTGCCCCGGTCCAGGGTGCCGTCGGCCGCCAGGGCCAGCTTCAACAGCGGGCCCTGCAAGTCCAGTTTGACCTGCTGGCGCTTGAGGTCGCCGTCACCATTGACCAGCAGGTTGCCCAGATCGGTTTCGCCGACCTGGATCGCGTTGCCCTTGAGCTCCAGGCGGGCACGCTGGGCCTTGTCGAGGCTGGCCTCGAGGCTCAGGCCCTGCAGGCGATTGTCGGCGAATGCCAGTTGCTGGCCCTGCAGGCTGGCCTTGCCCTGTGGCGCCTTGAGGCTGCCGGCGACGTCGACGCGCCCCTTGAGCTGACCCCGCAACTGCGGCCAGAGCTGCCCCAGGCGTGGCAGGTTCAAGTCGAGCTGGCCGGCCAGTTGCTGCTGCAGGCGTCCGCTGCCGGTGATGCGGTTGTCACCCAGGCGAACCTCCAGCGCACCGAGCGTCCACTGTTCGCCACTGCCACCGGCCTTGGCCTGCAGCACGGCCGGTTGCCCGCGCAGCTTGCCCTTGAGGTCGATATCGACGCTCAGGTCGAGCTTGTCGTTGCGCAACTCTCCCTTGCTGCGCAACGGCCCGGCCAGCGTGCCAGGCAACTCCGCCACCCAATAGGCGGGGTTGAGCGCGCTGAGGTCCAAGGCGGTGTCCCAGGCCACCCCATCGGCAAACTGCAACTTGAGCGAGCCCGTGGCCTTGCCCTGCCCGGCGGTCAATTCGAGCTGCGGCAGGGCAATCTGCTGCAGGTCGCCGCTGAAGGGACTGAGCAGGCTGAAACGCCCGGCCGGGCCATCGAGGTCGGCCTTGAAGTTGCCCAGGTAGTTGCCGTCGGTGTAGTGCACTTCACCGACGAAGGTCCGTGCCTTGACCGCCGGCTCATCGACCAGCGGATACAGGCGGTGCCAGGGGAAATCCAGCCAGTCGACATTGCCGTCGGCGCTGAAGCCCTTCTGCCAGTCCAGTTGACCACTGACCTTCAGGTGCTGGTCGCGGCCGGCATCCAGCTCCAGCGCGGCGATCTGCGCGCCCTTGGCATCGACCCGACCGTTGAGCAGCAGGCCGACGGCACCCTGCTCGGCCGGCAGGCTGGCCTTGCCCTGCAGCTGATAACCATTCTTCAGGTCGCCCTTGCCGGTCAGTTCCAACTGGTTGAGTTGCAAGGTATCCGGCAGGTCGGTGCTGGCCTTGAAACCGTCGGCAGTGATCCTGACCTGGGCCGGCAGGTTGTCCGCCAGGGCCTGCAACTGCCCGCTCAGTTGCCCTTGCAGATAGCCGCTGCTGTCGGCCTTGAGGTTCAGTGTCTTGAGCAGGTCGCCCTGGATATCCAGGGCCAGTGACCAGGGTGCATTGCCGGGGGCCGGCAACCCCAGGCGGCCCTGCAAGGCCAGCGGCCACTGGGCCACCGGCTGCAACAGGCCGGACAGTTCCAGGTTCAGCTCGTCACGACGCACATGCAGGGTATCGATCTGCAGCCCGGCAGCGGTCCAGTGAGCTGCCAGTTGCAGCTCGCGAAACTGCTCGCTGCCATCGAGCAGCAGGCTGCCGATCCGCAGCTGGCCGAGGCGGATGCTCAGCGGCAGTTTCAGATCCGGCAGGCTCAGTGGTCCGCTGTCGGTCGCCGGTTCGCTCGACGGAAAGTGCAGTTCGATCCGCTCGACATCCAGTTGATCGATGCACAGGCTCAAGCGGGCCAGGCACGGCAGCGACCAGTCGAAGCGCGGCTGGCTCAGTTCGATCCGGCTGCCATCCTGCTCCCAGCGCAACTGGTCGGCACTCCACTGCCCGCCCAGGCGACCCTGGAAATGGTCCACTGTCAGCCCTGGCACCTGCGCCAGCAGCCAACGACTGCCGCCCTGGGTTCCGAGCAGCGTCGCCACGCTCGCTACCACCAGCAGCACCAGGGCGACCAGCACCAGGCCAAGGATCTTCAAACCACGCGTCACAACTCAGGCCCCATGGAAAAGTGCAAACGAATACCGCCCGGGTCATCCAGGGCATGGGCTAGGTCGAGACGGATCGGCCCGACCGGCGAAACCCAGCGCACACCGATACCGACACCGGTCTTCAGGCTGGGGAAATCCAGGGTATTGAACGAATTGCCCTGGTCGACGAAGGTCGCCACCCGCCACTTGTCGGCGATGGAATACTGGTACTCGACGCTGCCGGCAACCATGTAGCGGCCACCGATCCGGTCGCCCTCGGCGTTTTCCGGGGACAGCGTCTGGTACTCGTAGCCGCGCACGCTCTGGTCGCCACCGGCGAAGAAACGCAACGACGGCGGCACCGACTTGTAGCCGTTGGTGGCGCTGCCGCCGAACTGCACCCGGCCGAGAAAGCGGTGCTTGTCCCAGACCGTGGTCAGGCCCTTGAGCAAGGCCGTGCCATACAGCAGGTTGTTGTCCGAACCCAATCCTTCCTTGGCGACCTTGGCGTCGAACTGCAGGCGATAACCATTGTGCGGGTCGATGCGGTTGTCGCTGCGCAGGTACGAATAACTGACGCCGGGCATCAGCAGGGTACTGAGGCCCGAGTCGTCGCCCAGTCGATATTCCTCGCGCTGCCACTTCAGCGAAATGACCCGCTGCCAGCCATTGGGCAGCTTGCTGTGCCATTCCGGCCCGACGGTGAGCAGCTTGCTCAGGCTGTCGGTGTTGGCCAGTTCTTCATACTGGTAGCCCGCCGCCCAGCGCAGCTTGTCGGTCAGCGGCGGGTCCAGCGGATGGTCGTACCAGACGCCGATGTTCTGCCGCGGCGCGGAAATTTCGCTCTCGATACCGTAGCTGTCGCCCTCGCCGTTGACCCAGTGCCGGGTCCAGCTGGCCTTGCCACGCGGCCCGACGTCGGTCGAGAAACCGAGGCCCAGGCCCAGGGTGCGCGGCTTGCGGGTGTCCAGTTGGACATCCACCGGAATCACCTGGGCAGTGGCGGTCGTCGGCACCGCGTCGACCCGTACTCCCTCAAAGTAGCCGCTCGATTGCAGGGCCTGGTTGAGTTCGGCGATCAGCTCGGAGTCGTAAGGAGTACCCGCCTTGAACGGCACCATGCGCTGCAGAAGGTCCTCGTCGAACGGTGTGTCACCGGAGAACTGCACCTTGCCCAGGGCGTAACGCGGGCCGCTGTCGTAGACCAGCTCGATATCGGCCACTCCGGCCTGCGGGTCGACCAGCAGTTTCTGTGAGGTGAAACGCCCACTGAAGAAACCGTAGCGCGAGGCCTGGTTCTGGATCAGCCGCTTGGCGTCCTCGTAATGGCCATGGTTGAGCACGGCGCCGGGGCGCAGTACGTCGCTCTTGGGAACACGGAAGGCCTTGAGGCTGGCGGCAGGCCCGTCGATCCGCACCGTCACGTGGCGCAGGTGCACCGGTTCGCCGGGGTCGATGTTGAGGATCAGGCGCGGGGTCTTGCCGCCCTCGACCTCGCTGTCTATGCGTGGCTGGTAGTAGCCCAGGGCCTGGGCGGCTTTCTTCGCCTGCTCCTCGGCTCCCCGGCTGAAGCGTTCGAGCGCACGCTCGCTGCGATCACCAAGGCTGCCGATATAGCCTTCCACATTGGACTTCAACTCATCGTTGGCCGGTTTGACCCGAACATCGAGTTCACTCTGTGCCAGCGCCGCCATGCTGTAGACAAGCAGAAGCAGGCCGCTGGTAACTCTTCCTGAAAACGTCATAGGCGCGGATGCTACCACGGGCTGGGGACCGTCATAGAACCCCGACAGCGTTTAAAAGTTCGACATTCAAGCCGTTGCTGTTTGTAACACCTGCGGATTGGCGTGATAAAACACGTGCTCAAGGATAGGTCCTACAGCGACCTCGCCAATTTCCTCATAACCCTGGCGCTTGTAAAACGCCAGGTAATGCGGATTGCCCGTATCGAGGATCACGCCCTGGGAATGCTCGTCCTCGGCGCACCAGTTGTGCACCGCCGTCAACAGCTGCTCGCCGTAGTGCTGGCCCTGGAACTGCGGGTGAATGCCCAGCAAAGGCAGACTGTGTACCGCCGTGGAGGGCACACAGGCCAACACCGCCCGGTGGTAGTCGAGGTAGCGCCGGGTGCATTTGAAGCCGGTGCCGAGCAGCATGCGCAGGCGCCAGGCCCAACTCTCGGTAATGCCCAGACGACGTTGTGGCGGCGCGATCAGTGCGATACCGATCAACCGGTCGTTCACCAGCAGGCCGATGGCCGGCAACTCCTGGAAGAAATGCTGCTTGACCAGCTCCCGTACCGTGGCCCGTACGCGCTGCTCGTAACCGCTGCGCTCGGACTCGAACAGATAACCGAAGGTCGGCTCATGGCGATAGGCGTGGTACAGCAGGGAACGGGCTTCACGCGAGTAGCCACCGTCGAGCAGGTGGATGGTGGCAGTGGTATCTGGAGTGTCGGGCATTTGGGTCGCTCTCCCTGAACGCTGCATGGGCATGACCTGCTGTCATTTACGAACCTGGGGCCCGCCTGACAGTTCAACTCAATCACTCGGCCAACGCTTGCCAGAAACGTTAGCAGCGCATTTGTCCTACCGCCACGCTGGCCCGGATCCGACTTGTCGGCTAGCATCGCTGTTTTGCCAGGACTGCCGCCCATGAAGATCGTCTCGTTCAACATCAACGGACTGCGCGCCCGACCCCATCAGCTCGCGGCGCTGATCGAAAAACACCAGCCGGACGTGATCGGCCTGCAGGAAACCAAGGTGGCCGACGAGCAGTTTCCCCAGGCGGAAATCGAGGCGCTGGGCTACCACGTCAGCTTCCACGGGCAGAAGGGCCACTATGGTGTCGCCCTACTCTCGCGCCAGGCACCACTGAGCCTGCACAAGGGTTTCGAGACGGATGACGAGCAAGCCCAGCGCCGCTTCATCTGGGGCACCTTCGCCGACAAAAGCGGCAACCCGGTGACCATCATGAACGGCTACTTCCCCCAAGGCGAAAGCCGCGACCACCCGACCAAGTTCCCGGCCAAGGCCAAGTTCTACCAGGACCTGCAAGGGCTGCTGGAAAGCCGCTTCAGCAACGACACGCCGCTGGTAGTGATGGGTGACATCAACATCTCGCCCGAGGACAGCGACATCGGTATCGGGGCCGACAACGCCAAGCGCTGGCTGAAAACCGGCAAGTGCAGCTTCCTGCCGGAAGAGCGCGAGTGGCTGGGGCGCTTGAAGAACTGGGGCCTGGTGGACAGCTTCCGCCATCTGCACCCCGAGGTGAACGACCGTTTCAGCTGGTTCGACTATCGCAGCCGCGGTTTCGAGGACGAGCCCAAGCGCGGCCTGCGCATCGACGTGATCATGGCCTCCAACGGCCTGCTGTCGCGAGTCAAGGCCGGTGGCGTCGACTATGAGTTGCGGGGCATGGAAAAGCCGTCCGATCATGCGCCGATCTGGCTGGAATTGAGCTGACCCACGCATTGACAACCTGCCCCGCCGTGGGGGATTCCATGGTTTGGGGCAAGACTTGAGGGCCTATTCACGGCGATCCGACGCTTCGGTGAGTCCTGCTCCCACACGGTACGGGCCAGGCGCGGTCACTGTGGGAGGCGGCCGGGCGGCGCTCCGCTTGCTGGCGATGGTGCCGGTTCAGTCGTTCATGGTGTCGACTGTCAGGACGCTATCGCCAGCAAGCCGGCGCCCACAAGAATCCCTTCGCGCGCATCGTCATCTTTCTGCAACCTAACTGACTCATTCTTGCAGCACTCCTGTTTCCACAAGGTGCCGCTCCATGCTGCGTGCGCTCTACCTGCTGCTTCTCTGCGCCCTGCCTTGCATGGCCCAGGCCAACCTCCCCGCTCCACCCGACGATGGCCTGGTGTTGCGCATCCAGGGTTCCAATACCATCGGTGCCACGCTCGGACCGGCGCTGGTCAAGGGTTGGCTCATCGAACAGGGCCTGCACGGCGTGCATGATGCCGCCACCGGCAAGGACAACGAACAGCGGGTCCTGGCAACCACCGAACAGGGCCGACGGGTTCGCGTGGAAGTCGCCGCCCACGGCTCCAGTACCGGTTTTGCCGCCCTCAAGGCCGGCACCGCCGACCTGGCCGCCGCTTCCCGTCCCATCAAGGACAGCGAACGCCAGGCCCTGGAAAACCTCGGTGACCTGAAAAGTCCCGAAGCCGAACAGGTGATCGCCATCGATGGCGTGGCGATCATCCTGCATCCGCAAAACCCGCTGGCGCAGCTCGACACCGGCACCCTGGCGCGAATCTTCGCCGGCGAAGTGAAAACCTGGGAAGAACTCGGCGGCACCGGCGGAGCGATCCACCTGTACGCCCGTGATGACCAGTCCGGCACCTGGGACACCTTCCGTGAGCTGGTCCTGGCGCGACACGGCAAGACGCTGGGCAACACGGCCAAGCGCTTCGAGTCCAGCGAGCAGTTGTCGGATGCCGTGAGCCAGGACCGGGCCGGCATCGGCTTCATCGGCCTGCCCTACGTACGCCAGGCCAGGGCCGTGGCGATCGTCGATGGCGACTCGCAACCGATGCTGCCGCTCGCCAGCCTGATCGCCACCGAGGATTATCCGCTGTCACGCCGGCTGTTCTTCTACCTGCCGCCAAACGGCGGCAATCCCTGGGCCCAGTCACTGGTGCAATTCGCCCAGAGCCGGGCCGGTCAGGCGATCGTCGCCAGCAACGGTTTCATCGCCCAGACGGTGCAGGCCATGCCAGTGCAGGCCAGCGCGCAGATGCCGGGCGACTACCAGGCGCTCGCCAGGCAGGCCCAGCGCCTGTCGGTGAATTTCCGTTTCGAGGAGGGCAGCGCCAGCCTGGACAACAAGGCCCGCCAGGATCTGCAGCGGGTGCTCGACTACCTGCGTGACCGTGGCAAGCTGAACGACCGGGTCACACTGGTAGGATTCGGTGATGCCAAGAGCGACCCGGAACGAGCCCGGTTGCTGTCCCGGCTGCGGGCCATGGCGGTACGCCGGGAGCTGCTCAAGGGCGGCGTGGTATTTCGCGACATCCTCGGCTTCGGCGAGCAGATGCCGGTGGCGGCCAATACCGCCGATGAAGGACGGATCAAGAACCGTCGGGTCGAGGTGTGGGTTTACTGATCGACGAGCTCCCGTCCGGCCGACATTTGTGGCGAGCGGGCTTGTCGGGACGCCGCACCGCCGCGCCGGGCAGCGAAACGGCCCCAAACCTGGCAGCATCAATCTGCCTGGTACACCGCGGACTCAGGTTTCAGGGCTGCTGCGCACCCCAGCGCGGGCAAGCCCGCTCGCCACAAAAGCCGTTCGCCAGCGGGCCCACTCAGGAAGGTGAGCTCGCCACAAGCGTTCACTCAATCAACGCGGCGAGCGCAGCATCTCCCGCGGCACATACTTGCCGATCTCGTACTTGCCGATCGCCGCCCGGTGCACCTCGTCCGGCCCATCGGCCAGGCGCAGGGTGCGTTGCATCGCGTACATGTACGCCAGCGGGAAATCGTTCGACACCCCCGCCCCGCCATGGATCTGGATCGCCCGGTCGATCACCTTCAGGGCCACGTTCGGCGCCACCACCTTGATCTGGGCAATCTCGCTCTTGGCCACCTTGTTGCCCACGGTGTCCATCATGTAGGCCGCCTTCAGGGTCAACAGGCGGGCCATGTCGATTTCCATCCGCGAGTCGGCGATCTTGTCGATGTTGCCGCCCAGCCGGGCCAGCGGCTTGCCGAACGCGGTGCGATTGACCGAACGCTTGCACATCAGTTCCAGCGCACGCTCGGCCATGCCGATCGAGCGCATGCAGTGGTGAATCCGCCCCGGGCCCAGGCGCCCCTGGGCGATCTCGAAACCACGGCCCTCGCCCAGCAACACGTTCTCGTATGGCACCCGCACGTTTTCGAACAGCACTTCGGCATGGCCGTGCGGCGCATCGTCGTAACCGAACACCGGCAGCGGCCGGACGATCTTCACGCCGGGGGTATCGACCGGTACCAGGATCATCGAGTGCTGCTGGTGCCGCGGTGCATCCGGGTTGCTCAGGCCCATGAAAATCAGAATCTTGCAACGCGGGTCGCAGGCACCCGACGTCCACCATTTCCTGCCGTTGATCACCCACTCGTCACCGTCGCGCACGGCGCGGGCCGCCATGTTGGTGGCATCCGACGACGCCACGTCCGGTTCGGTCATGGCGAACGCCGAGCGGATCTCGCCACGCAGCAGCGGTTCGAGCCAGCGCTGCTTCTGTTCATCGTTGGCGTAGCGCACCAGCACTTCCATGTTGCCGGTGTCCGGTGCCGAGCAGTTGAACGGTTCCGGGCCCAGCAGCGAACGCCCCATGATTTCCGCCAGTGGCGCGTATTCCAGGTTGGTCAGCCCCGCCCCCAACTCGGACTCCGGCAGGAACAGGTTCCACAGGCCTTCGGCGCGAGCACGGGCCTTGAGTTCCTCCATGATCGCGGTAGGCTGCCAGCGATCGCCTTCGGCGACCTGGCGCTCGAAGATCGGCTCGGCCGGATAGACATAGGTGTCCATGAACGCGGTGACACGCTCACGCAGTTCCTGGACCTTGGGCGAATAGGCGAAATCCATGGGCAGCTACCTTCTTGAACAGGTGGTTGGAGACATGGGATCGATGCTAGTACTGGCTACGAAAATTTACCAAAGCTATTCTCGGCGTGTATTAACATTCATCACCGATATATGATCGGCTGATCGAATACTGACAATAAGAGCGCCGCGAAATGAATCTGAGCAAGGTCGACCTCAATCTTTTCATCGTCTTCGACGCCATCTACACCGAAGCCAACCTGACCCGTGCCGGGCAGATCGTCGGCATCACCCAGCCGGCGGTATCCAACGCCCTGGCCCGCTTGCGGGAAACCTTCAACGACCCGCTGTTCGTGCGCACCGCCCAGGGCATGGTGCCCACGCCAATGGCGCAGAACATCATCGGCCCGGTACGCAATGCGCTGTCGCTGCTGCGCACGTCGGTCCAGGAAAGCCGCATCTTCAACCCGCTGCAGGCGAACAAGACCTACCGCATCAGCATGACCGACCTCACCGAGGCGGTGATCCTGCCGCCGCTGTTCCAGCGCCTGCGCCGCCTGGCACCGACCGTGGCGATCGAGAGTTTCCTGTCCAAGCGTCGCGAAACCACCAAGGAACTGGCCGCCGGCCGTATCGACTTCGCCGTCGATGCGCCGCTCAACACCGACCCGCAGGTGCGCCACGTACGGCTGATGGAGGACCACTATGTCTGCGCCATGCGCAAGGGCCATCCACTGGCGGGCAAGGACAAGCTGACCCTGGACGATTACCTGGGGCTGACCCACATCCATATCTCCAGCCGGCGCAATGGCCTGGGCTACGTCGACCTGGCCCTGGGCAAGATGGGCATCCAGCGCAAGATCGCCCTGCGCTCGCAGCATTACCTGATGGCCTCGCAGGTGCTGCAACAGACCGACATGGTCATGACCGTGCCGGAGCGCTTCGCCCGCCGGCACGAACTGCACTACTTCCCGTTACCGGTCAACGACGTGCCACCGGTGGAAACCCACCTCTACTGGCACGAAAGCACCGACCAGGACCCGGCCAACCGCTGGATGCGCGAGCAGATCATCGAGCTCTGCCAGCAGGTCACCGCACACGAGAAGAAACTCGACAAGGCCTGAGAGCGCCTGTGGCGAGCGGGACCATGTACCAGCAACCTGCTTGACGTATACGTCAAGCAGCCTTTAGCTTAGCGCTATGCCCCTCCCCGAGCGCCCTCATGAGCAGCCAGACCTACAGCATCTCCGACCTCGCCCGCGAGCTCGACATCACCACTCGCGCGATTCGCTTCTATGAGGAACAGGGCATGCTCGCCCCCGAGCGCCGTGGCCTGGAACGTGTCTACTCGGGTCGCGACAAGGTGACCCTGAAATTGATACTGCGCGGCAAGCGCATCGGCTTCTCCCTCGCCGAGTGCCGCGAACTGATCGAGTTGTACGACCCGTCCGGCGGCAACCAGAAGCAGCTCAACAGCATGCTCGCGAAAATCGCCGAACGCCGCGCACAACTGGAGCAGCAACTGCTGGACATCGAACAGATGAAACTGGAGCTCGATACCGCCGAGGAACGCTGCATCCAGGCGCTGGCCCAGACCCTCGAATGACCAGACACCACCTCTCCCTTTAGGAACCGGCTTGCTGGCTCCCACAGGGAACACCGCGGCAGAGCCCGACAGTCAAGGCAGCCCCCCACATTCAACAAGGTACCCGTCCATGTCCCTACCCACCCACGTACGCCTGGTCGAAGTCGGCCCCCGCGACGGCCTGCAGAACGAAGCCCAGCCCATCAGCGTCGCCGACAAGGTGCGTCTGGTCGACCGCCTCACCGAGGCCGGCCTGGGCTATATCGAGGTCGGCAGCTTCGTCTCGCCCAAATGGGTACCGCAGATGGCCGGCTCCGCCGAAGTCTTCGCCGGCATCCAGCGCAAGACAGGGGTGACCTATGCCGCCCTGGCGCCCAACCTGCGCGGCTTCGAGGATGCCGTGGCGGCCGGGGTGAAGGAAGTGGCGGTGTTCGCGGCCGCGTCCGAGGCCTTTTCCCAGCGCAACATCAACTGCTCCATCCGCGAAAGCCTCGAGCGTTTCACGCCGATCATGGAGGCCGCCCGTCAACACGGCGTGACCGTGCGTGGCTATGTGTCCTGCGTACTGGGTTGCCCGTATGAAGGCACGGTAGCCGCCGAGCAGGTCGCCGTGGTCGCCCGCGAACTGAATGCCATGGGCTGCTACGAAGTGTCCCTGGGCGACACCATCGGCACCGGCACTCCCGGCGCCACCCGACGGATGTTCGAAGTGGTGTCCGCCAGCGTTCCGCGGGAAAAGCTCGCCGGGCACTTCCACGATACCTACGGCCAGGCCATGGCCAACGTCTATGCCAGCCTGCTCGAAGGCATCCAGGTGTTCGACAGCTCGATCGCCGGCCTCGGCGGCTGCCCGTACGCCAAGGGCGCCAGCGGTAACGTTGCCACCGAAGACGTGCTCTACATGCTCGACGGCCTGGGTATCAGCACCGGTGTCGACCTCGATCGCCTGCTGCTGGCCGGCCAGGAAATCTGCGGCGTGCTCGGTCGTGCTACCGGGTCACGGGTCGCACGAGCGCGACAGGCGGGTTGAGTGTGTCAGGGTGTTACCGGCTGGAAACACAAACGAGTAACACGGGAACAGATTTGGCGATTCCGCCGACGGAAGATTGTCCTACAAAATCATCAAGCCATTGATTTTAAAGGATTTTAAAAAGTTGGCACGCCACCTGCTATATCTCTGGCATAACAAGAACAAAAAGCAGCAAACCAATAAAAATAAGACGTAACGACTCTGACATAACAAGAACAACACGGCAGAGACGCAGCTAACAGATTCTTTTGGAGCAGGTGTGCTTTCAGGGAACCTCCGGGTCACCCGCAACCGGGCAGAGAACAATAAAACTACCTCAAGGTAGCTCCCGAACTGGTTGGATCTCCTGATAAGGCAGGTCAGCGCTCAAAAAAATATGTTTGCTCTTGACCCCGGATGGGGGTCGCACAAAAACAGCGGTAAAGGGCCACGGTTGACAAAAACAACAATAGACCGCCCCTCAATAACAAGAAAAGAGCATACAAAACGCATTCAAGGGGAGCTTCGGCTCCCCTTCGTGTTTCTGCGTTTCGGCCATTTCCCTACGCTACCCCACTCCCCGCGAACCCAGCTCATTTCGTCGCCCTTGGCCGATTGACAGCCAACGCCATCAGGTTTACGTTAACGTAAAGGTAAGCAAAAACGCACACCCGACTTACCCACTTCCCATAACAAAAGGCGACCCCATGAGCTACCCGACCCTGAACTTCGACCTCGGCGAAACCCTCGACATGCTTCGTGATCAGGTGCAGGGCTTCGTCGCCCGGGAACTGGCCCCACGGGCCGCACAGATCGACGCGGACAACCTGTTCCCGGCCGACATGTGGCGCAAGTTCGGCGAAATGGGGCTGCTGGGTATCACCGTAGCAGAGGAATACGGCGGCGCCGGTCTCGGTTACCTGGCTCACGTCGTGGCCATGGAAGAAATCAGCCGTGGCTCGGCTTCGGTTGCCCTCTCCTACGGCGCCCACTCCAACCTGTGCGTCAACCAGATCAACCGCAATGGCAACCACGCCCAGAAAAGCAAGTACCTGCCCCAGCTGATCAGCGGCGAACATGTCGGCGCCCTGGCCATGAGCGAACCCAACGCCGGCTCCGACGTGGTGTCGATGAAACTGCGCGCCGACAAGCGCGGCGACCGTTTCGTCCTCAACGGCAGCAAGACCTGGATCACCAACGGCCCCGATGCCAACACCTACGTGATCTACGCCAAGACCGACCTGGACAAGGGCCCGCACGGCATCACCGCGTTCATCGTCGAGCGCGACTGGAAAGGCTTCAGCCGCAGCAACAAGTTCGACAAGCTGGGCATGCGCGGCTCCAACACCTGCGAACTGTTCTTCGATGACGTCGAAGTGCCCGAGGAAAACATCCTCGGCACGCTCAACGGCGGCGTGAAGGTGCTGATGAGCGGCCTGGACTACGAGCGCGTGGTCCTGTCCGGCGGCCCGACCGGGATCATGCAGGCCTGCATGGACCTGGTGCTGCCCTACATCCACGACCGCAAGCAGTTCGGCCAGAGCATCGGCGAGTTCCAACTGATCCAGGGCAAGGTCGCCGACATGTACACCCAGCTCAACGCCAGCCGCGCCTACCTGTATGCCGTGGCCCGCGCCTGCGAGCGCGGCGAGACCGCCCGCAAGGACGCTGCCGGGGTGATCCTGTACACCGCCGAACGCGCCACCCAGATGGCCCTGGAAGCGATCCAGATCCTCGGCGGCAATGGCTACATCAACGAATTCCCCGCCGGCCGCCTGCTGCGCGACGCCAAGCTCTATGAAATCGGCGCCGGCACCAGCGAGATCCGCCGGATGCTGATCGGCCGCGAACTGTTCAACGAAACCCGCTGAGGGGCGCGCACATGGCAATCCTGCACACGCAACTCAACCCGCGCTCGGCGGAGTTCGCCAATAACCATGCGGTCATGCTCGAACAGGTCAACGCCCTGCGCGCGCTGCTCGCCCAGGTCCGCCAGGGTGGCGGGGCAAAGGCCCAGGAGCGGCATACCTCGCGCGGCAAATTGCTGCCACGCGAGCGGATCAATCGCCTGCTCGACCCGGGTTCGCCGTTCCTGGAAATCAGCCAGTTGGCCGCCCACGACGTGTACGGCGAAGACGTCCCGGCAGCCGGGGTGATCGCCGGCATCGGTCGCGTCGAGGGGGTCGAGTGCATGATCGTGGCCAACGACGCCACGGTCAAAGGCGGCTCCTACTACCCGCTCACCGTGAAGAAACACCTGCGCGCCCAGGCCATCGCCCAGCAGAACCGCCTGCCGTGCATCTACCTGGTCGACTCCGGTGGTGCCAACCTGCCGCGCCAGGACGAAGTGTTCCCGGACCGCGAACACTTCGGGCGGATCTTCTTCAACCAGGCCAACATGAGCGCCCAGGGCATCGCGCAGATCGCCGTGGTCATGGGCTCCTGCACCGCCGGCGGCGCCTATGTGCCGGCAATGGCCGACGAAACCATCATGGTCCGCCAGCAGGCGACCATCTTCCTCGCCGGCCCGCCACTGGTGAAGGCCGCCACCGGCGAGGTGGTGAGCGCCGAGGAGCTCGGCGGCGCCGATGTGCACTGCAAGGTCTCCGGCGTGGCCGACCATTACGCCGACAGCGATGAACATGCCCTGGCCCTGGCCCGGCGCAGCGTCGCCAACCTCAACTGGCGCAAGCTCGGTGAACTGCAGCAACGTACCCCGATTGCCCCGAACTACCCGGCTGACGAGCTGTACGGGGTGATTCCGGCCGACGCCAAGCAACCGTTCGATGTGCGCGAAGTCATCGCCCGGCTGGTGGACGGCTCGGTACTCGACGAATTCAAGGCCCTGTTCGGCACCACCCTGGTCTGCGGCTTCGCCCACCTGCACGGCTACCCGGTGGCGATCCTGGCCAACAACGGCATCCTCTTCGCCGAGGCGGCGCAAAAAGGCGCGCACTTCATCGAGCTGGCCTGCCAGCGCGGCATTCCGCTGCTGTTCCTGCAGAACATCACCGGCTTCATGGTCGGCCAGAAGTACGAAGCCGGCGGTATCGCCAAGCACGGCGCCAAGCTGGTCACCGCGGTGGCCTGCGCCAAGGTGCCGAAGTTCACCGTGATCATCGGCGGCAGCTTCGGCGCCGGCAACTACGGCATGTGCGGGCGGGCCTACGATCCGCGCTTCCTGTGGATGTGGCCGAACGCGCGGATCGGCGTGATGGGAGCCGAGCAGGCGGCGGGCGTGCTGGTGCAGGTCAAGCGCGAACAGAGCGAACGCAGCGGCCAGGCTTTCACGGCGCAGCAGGAAGCCGAGATCAAGCAGCCGATTCTCGACCAGTACGAACACCAGGGCCATCCGTATTACTCCAGCGCCCGCCTGTGGGACGACGGCGTGATCGATCCGGCACAGACCCGCGACATCCTCGGCCTGGCCCTCTCGGCGACGCTCAATGCGCCGATCGAGCCGAGCCGGTTCGGCGTGTTCCGCATGTAGTCCGCACACAGTCTGTAGGAGCGTGGCTTGCCTGCGAATAGGCTCCAGGGACCGCCAAAGGCCCCACACGCTCCTACAGGGCAACGGTATTCGATCAAACGCTGCAACTCTCCAATCGGAGCGAAACACCATGACCGACTTCAACACCCTGGAACTGCACACCGACCCGCGCGGTTTCGCCACCCTCTGGCTCAGCCGCGAAGCCAAGAACAACGCGTTCAACGCCGAGATGATCCGCGAACTGATCCTCGCGCTGGACAAGATCCAGGCCGACGCCAGCCTGCGCTTCCTGCTCCTGCGCGCCCGCGGCCGGCACTTCAGCGCCGGCGCCGACCTGGCCTGGATGCAGCAATCGGCTGAAATGGACTACCACACCAATCTCGACGACGCCCGCGAACTGGCCGAGCTGATGTACAACCTGGCCCGACTGAAAGTCCCGACCCTCGCCGTGGTCCAGGGCGCGGCCTATGGTGGTGCCCTGGGCCTGATCAGTTGCTGCGACATGGCCATCGGAGCCGAGGACGCCCAGTTCTGCCTGTCGGAAGTGCGCATCGGCCTGGCCCCGGCGGTGATAAGCCCCTTCGTGGTCCAGGCCATCGGCGAGCGCGCCACCCGCCGCTACGCGCTCACCGCCGAACGCTTCAGTGGCCTGCGTGCCCGCGAACTCGGCCTGTTGGCCGAATGCTATCCAGCCGCCGAACTGGAGCGGCAGGTCGAGACCTGGATCGACAACCTGCTGCAGAACAGCCCGCAGGCGATGCGGGTGAGCAAGGACCTGCTGCGCGAAGTCGGCAGCGGCGCCCTCACCCCCTCCCTGCGCCGCTACTGTGAAAACGCCATTGCCCGTATCCGGGTCAGCCCCGAAGGCCAGGAAGGCCTGCGTGCCTTCCTGCAAAAACGCCCACCGGCCTGGCAGGCCGGATCGACCAACAAGGAGTCTCATTGATGAGCGCCACTGTGATCACCTCCCTGCTGGTCGCCAACCGTGGCGAAATCGCCTGCCGGGTGATGCGTACCGCCAAGGCCATGGGCCTGACCACCGTCGCCGTGCACAGTGCCATCGACCGTGACGCCCGCCACAGCCGCGAGGCCGATATCCGCGTCGACCTGGGCGGCAGCAAGGCCGCCGAAAGCTACCTGCGAATCGACAAGCTGATTGCCGCCGCCCAGGCCAGTGGCGCCCAGGCGATCCACCCCGGCTATGGCTTCCTCTCGGAAAACGCCGACTTCGCCCGCGCGGTCGAGGCCGCTGGACTGGTCTTTCTCGGACCACCCTCCACGGCCATCGACGCCATGGGCAGCAAGTCCGCGGCCAAGGCCCTGATGGAAACCGCCGGCGTGCCATTGGTACCCGGCTACCATGGCGAAGCGCAGGATGCGCAGACATTCCGCGAAGCCGCCTCCCGCATCGGCTACCCGGTGTTGCTCAAGGCCACCGCCGGCGGCGGCGGCAAGGGCATGAAGGTGGTCGAGGAACCCGGGCAACTGGCCGAAGCGCTGGCCTCGGCACAACGCGAAGCGCAATCGTCGTTCGGCGACTCGCGAATGCTGGTGGAAAAGTACCTGCTCAAGCCGCGCCATGTGGAAATCCAGGTGTTCGCCGACCGCCATGGCAACTGCCTTTACCTCAACGAGCGCGACTGCTCGATCCAGCGCCGCCACCAGAAGGTCGTCGAGGAGGCTCCCGCCCCCGGTCTCAGCCCGGCGCTACGCCAGGCCATGGGTGAAGCGGCGGTGCGGGCAGCGCAAGCCATCGGTTACGTCGGTGCCGGCACCGTGGAGTTCCTGCTGGACTCACGCGGCGAGTTCTTCTTCATGGAGATGAACACCCGCCTGCAGGTCGAGCACCCGGTCACCGAAGCCATCACCGGCCTCGATCTGGTCGCCTGGCAGATCCGCGTGGCCAGCGGCGAAACCCTGCCGATCAGCCAGCAGGACGTACCGCTGCTGGGCCATGCCATCGAAGTACGCCTGTACGCCGAAGACCCGGGCAATGATTTCCTGCCGGCCACCGGACGCCTGGAGGTCTACCGCGAATCGGCGGCCGGGCCGGGCCGACGGGTCGACAGTGGTGTAGCCGAGGGCGACAGCGTCTCGCCGTTCTACGACCCGATGCTGGGCAAGCTGATCGCCTGGGGCGAAACCCGCGAACAGGCACGCCTGCGTCTGCTGGCGATGCTCGACGAGTTCGCGGTCGGCGGGCTCAAGACCAACGTCGCGTTCCTGCGGCGGATCATCGGGCATCCGGCCTTTGCCGCGGCGGAACTGGATACCGGCTTCATTGCGCGTTACCAGGAGCAGTTGCTGCCGCCCGCCGAACCGCTGGGCGACGAGTTCTGGCAAGTGGCGGCCCAGGCCTGGATCCGCAGCCTGCCTGAGCGCCGCCGCGAGGACGACCCGGCTTCGCCCTGGTCCGACCGCAACGGCCTGCGCTGCGGGCTGCCCAACGAAACCGTGCTGCACCTGAGCTGCCGCAACGAGGATCGGGCGGTGACACTGGCAACGGACTGGGCCATCACCTTGCAGGGTGAAACGCTGTCAATCGAGCACTCGGGTGTGCGCCGGCGCCATCGGCTGATCCGCCAGGGCAGCGAGCTGTACCTGCAATGGCAGGGCGAACTGCTGGCGATCAGCGCCTTCGACCCGATCGCCGCGGTCGAGGCCAGCCACGGCCACCAGGGCGGCCTGACGGCACCGATGAATGGCAGCATCGTGCGTATCCTGGTGGAGGTCGGCCAGGCGGTCGAGGCAGGAACGCAACTGGTGGTGCTCGAAGCCATGAAGATGGAACACAGCATCCGTGCCCCTCAGGCCGGGGTGATCAAGGCGCTGCATTGCCAGGAAGGCGAGATGGTTGCCGAAGGGAGTGCGTTGGTCGAGCTGGAATAAAGTCCGTCGACCTGTAGGAGCGTGGTTTGCCCGCGAAGCTTTTAACGAGCTAGCGGGCTCACTCGCGGGCAGGCCCTGCCCCTACAGAAGCAACCGCCTAAAAGTCCGTGAACACCATCAGAACTTCGCCGTTGCCTGTACGACCACGCCGATAATGCTGTAATCATCGGTAAAGAGTATCTTCGGATACGTCGGATTCAACGGCTTCAGGTAATCCTGGCCACCCTCCTGCACCCACTGCCGGAATATCGCCTCCTCGCTGTCGCGCAGGCGGGCGATCACCAGCTTGCCGGGCTCGGCCTCCAGGTCCGGATCGACCAGGATCAACATCCCTTCCGGAACGCTGAGACCCAACGGCGCGGTCATCGCATCCCCCGCCACCTTCAGCCAGAACGCCGCGCCCGTGGCGTAGTGATCGGCCACCTCGTAATACGCGGCGACGTTGCTCTCCATCCCTGGCTCGCGGGTGTGCACCACCGAACGCCAGTCACTGACCGGGTAGCGGAATGCCGACGTGGTGTCGTAGGGCTGCCCGTCGCGCTCGGCAGGCAACTGAACCGCCACCGAACGGTCGCGGATCACCAGCGCGATCTCCAGATGCCCGAGCCCCAGGGCCAGGAAGACCTTGTTCATGGTCTCCAGGTCCGGCTGGCGGCGCTTGTTCAGCCAATGACCGACACCGCCCTGGGATACCCCAACGCGTTCTCCGAGTTTCTCTTGCGTGAGGTCAAGCTCGCGCAGCTTGGCTCTCACCAGTGCAATCCATTTATCCATGGACGGCACAATACGGCCTGTACTCGGCGGATCAATACACAAAATGTATTATATACTACGAGCATACAAGTACATTAAGTACTAATCTGGAGCTGCTGTTTCGAACTCCCCTCAAAGGCAGGCTCTCCATGACTTCCAGCACCAAGACCCAGATCGATATCGACACCACGCCCACCTACGACTCGCTCAGGGACGGGCCCGCGACCCGACGGGCGCTCGACTATTATTTGAAACCAACCGTTTCAAGCTCGATTGCCGAGGGGAGTCCCTATCGCATCAGCGAGGACCGGCTGTTCACCGTGCGCCATAACCTCAGCGCCGAAGAAGCGATGATCCATGCCTCCGACCTGCTGCGTTGCGCCGCCGCCACCGCCTATGAAGCGGCCGACGCCCTGCAGGGCTCTTCCCGCGACCTGGCGTTCTCGGTGGTGCACATGATCGACATGGCCAAGGCCATGGTTGATCGTGCCGTGAACATGCAGTACCCGGCGCCATGAAGCACGCGCGCACAGACGAGCGACGCTGAATGGCCGATGACAGAGGCAATCGCAGTCTGAAGGGGGGCTGGAAAATAATTTCCGAAAGAGGCAGGAAAACAATTGACTTGCAAATGATAATGATTATTATTGCAAGCAGCTGGTCGCGAGATCAGTCGATAACCCTGGAGACCTTAGGTCGGACTCCTGGATTATCTCCTCATCAGGCTAATCACGGTTTTTGACCCGGCTTTTTGCCGGGTCTTTTTTTTGCACCCTTTTAAGGGTTCGCTTCAGGCTAATGAAGACTTGGGCGCTGCCATCTTAATGGGGCAGTCGCGATGGCGCGCATGATAGCAAAGGACCATTGCTCAATGAAAGGCTGCCAGCCAGGGCAATCGATCGGAAAAATGACTGAAGTACTTGAGAATCAATATCATAAACACTACCCTGACATGGCGTCAGGGACGACGCCCCCTCGCCGCGCCAGGCCTGACGAGCCTCGGCCAACGGCCCCTTGCCGTGTAAAGTAGCAACCACAAGACATCATAATCAGGTACATAGACTATGACCGTGGTTCTGCCCTCACTCAAAATCAGCAGCGACTTCGACAGCGGCAACATCCAGGTACTGGACGCCAGCCACCCACAGCACCTGCTGCTGGCCATCGAGCCGGATACCCGCAGCCAGCACTTCCAGTGGTTCCATTTCAAGGTCGAAGGCCTGCAACCGGGCCAGTCCTATACCTTCGAACTGACCAATGCCAGCCAGTCCTCCTACAACAAGGCCTGGACCGGCTATCGTGCCGCCGCCTCCCACGACCATCACGACTGGTTCCGGACCGACACCCGCTTCGACGGTGAAAGCCTGCACATCCAGTTCCAGGCCGAACAGCCGCACGCCTGGTTCGCCTACTTCGAACCCTACAGCCGTGAACGGCATGACTGGCTGATCGAACAGGCCCTGACCCACGCCGGCACCGAACTGCTGGCCACCGGCAAGAGCGCCGAGGGCCGGGATATCCCATTGCTGCGCAGGGGCAACGGCGACGCAGGCAAGCGCAAGGTCTGGCTGATCGCCCAGCAGCATCCCGGCGAACACATGGCCGAGTGGTTCATGGAAGGTGTGATCGAACGCCTGCAGAACCGCGACGACACGGAGTTGAACGCACTGCTGGCCGCTGCCGACCTGTATCTGGTACCGAACATGAACCCGGACGGCGCCTTCCACGGCCACCTGCGCACCAACGCCATGGGCCAGGACCTGAACCGCGCCTGGCAGAGCGCCAGCCAGGAAATCAGCCCGGAAGTGTTCTTCGTCCAGCAACAGATGGCCAAGCATGGCGTGGACCTGTTCCTCGACATCCATGGCGACGAAGAGATTCCCTATGTGTTCACCGCCGGCTGCGAAGGCAACCCGGGCTACACCCCGCGGATCGCCGAGCTGGAGCAACATTTTCGCAGCCACCTCAGTGCCCTGACCCGGGACTTCCAGACCACCCATGGCTATACCCGTGACCTGCCAGGCGAAGCCAACATGACCCTGGCCTGCAACAGCGTCGGTCAACAGTACGATTGCCTGTCGCTGACCCTGGAGATGCCCTTCAAGGACAACGACGACGCTCCGGACGCACGCACCGGCTGGTCGGGCAAGCGTTCGGCACAATTGGGCAAGGACGTACTCAGCAGCATCGCCGATATCGTCGGGCGCTTGCGCTGAGACTGGAACTGTTTGCCTTCAGCGGCCCTCGAACGTCTGTGTTCGCGGGCAAGCCCTGCTCCTGCAGGATCGGCATCGTACGCCCGTCCTGCTTGCGTCACCGCCCACTGTAGGAGCCGGCTAAAGGCGGCCGCCCAGCACCTCACAAGGATTTTTCATGACTGCCCTCACCTCCCACGCCCCGACCCGCCCCGGGCGCCTGGAACAGATGTCGACCCGCATCGCCTTCTTCATCGCCGGTTTCGGCGTGGCCGCCTGGGCACCGCTGGTGCCTTATGCCAAGGCCCGTACCGGGCTCGATGAAGGCACGCTCGGCCTGCTGCTGCTGTGCCTCGGCGTTGGATCGATCATCGCCATGCCCGTGGCCGGCGCCCTGGCCGGGCGCTTCGGCTGCCGCCGCGTGCTGACCGTCGGCACCCTGCTGATCTGCGTCGCCCTGCCGCTGCTGGCGACCGTCAGCTCGGTACCGTTGCTGGTCTTCAGCCTGTTCCTGTTCGGCGCCGGGCTTGGCACGGTGGATTCCACGGTGAACCTGCAAGCGGTGATCGTCGAACGGGCCAGCGGCAAGACGATGATGTCGGGTTTCCATGGCCTGTTCAGCCTCGGCGGGATCGCCGGTGCGGCCGGGGTCAGCGCCCTGCTCGGCCTGGGCCTGTCACCGCTGGGGGCCATCGGCGTGGTGATCCTGTTCCTGGTGATCGCGCTGCTCAAGGCCGCGCCGCACCTGTTGCCCTATGGCAGTGAAAGCTCCGGCCCGGCCTTTGCCGTGCCCCACGGTGTCGTGCTGTTCATCGGCCTGCTGTGCTTCATCGTGTTTCTCGCCGAAGGGGCGATGCTGGACTGGAGCGCGGTGTTTCTCAGTGCCGAGCGCCAGGTGCCGGATGCCTATGCCGGGCTTGGCTACGCTGCCTTCGCCCTGACCATGACGGTCGGCCGGCTGACCGGCGACGCCATCGTGCGACGTCTGGGCGCCAAGCGGGTGATCGTGATGGGCGGCCTCACTGCCGCCGCCGGACTGGCCCTTGCAACCCTGGCCCCAGCCTGGGAAGCGGCGCTGGTGGGTTATGCCCTGGTCGGAGCCGGTTGCTCGAACATCGTGCCGGTGCTGTACACCGCCGTGGGCAAGCAGAAGGTCATGCCGGAAAGCATCGCCGTGCCGGCGATCACCACCCTGGGCTATGCGGGAATCCTGGCGGGGCCGGCGGCGATCGGTTTCATCGCCCATGCCAGCAGCCTGAGCCTGGCTTTCCTGTTGATCGCCCTGATGCTGGTGGGCGTGGCCGCCAGCGGCAGGATCCTGCGGGTTTGAGCCACTTTGGGCCAGGCCCGACTTGTGGCGAGCGGGCTTGCCCGCGCTGGGGCGCAAAGCGCCCCCAAACCGGCACCCTCGGAGTATCAGGTGCAACTCGGTTGCCAGGTTTTACGGCTGCTGCACAGCCGAGCGCGACCAAGCCCGCTCATCACAAGGTTCGGTTCCTACAGGCCCTGTAAAAGACTCTGGCGAATCAGAAGCCCACGCTCGCCTGCACGAAGAACGTCCGCGGTTCACCCACATAGATCCCCGCGTTGTTGTCGCTGGAACGGGTGAAGTAGCGCTGATCGAACACGTTACGCACCCCCGCTCCCAGCTTCAGGTTCGACAACTGCGCACCGAAGTCATACGCCCCGCGTACATCCCAGGTCATGTAGCCGGGGATGTTGCCGTACTGGCCATCAGCGGTTGGCTGGGTGATGTAGTTGCCGTTGAAGCTACCGTCGGCATTGGTGCCGGTCCCGGGAGCCCGCTGGGCCGACTGCGCGAAGCCGTCGAGGTTGTAGGTCCAGCGATTGATCGCGTAGCGCAGGCCGAGGTTGAGCACCTGGCGCGAGTACAATGGCAGGTCACGATCCTTGAAGCCCGGGATGTCGCCCTGGGAGGTGGCCTTGGTGTAGGTGTAGCCCAGGTTCGCCGTCAGGCCGTCGAGTGCCGGGTTCAGGTCCGACAGGTCGTAATGCACGGAGGTCTCGCCCCCCTGGTGCCTGGTCGCGCCAAGGTTGGTCCAGCCTACATCGTTGCTGACGTACTGCAGCTCATCGGCGAAGTCGATGTAGAACAGCGTGACCTCGCCGCCCCAGATGCCATTGTCGTAGCGCGTACCCAGCTCGTAGGTCTTGGCCTTCTCCGGCTGCAGGCCGTTGGCGGTGCTGTTGCCGTTGCCGCCCTGGGCCACCTGGAAATACTGCAGGCTGCCGAACGAGGTCTCGTAGTTGGCGAACAGTTTCCACGCATCGGACAGGTGGTACATCACGCTCAGCGCCGGCAACGGCTCGTTGCTGCTGACACTGCGGTTCTTCTCCTGCACCGGCACGCCGTTGGTGCCCGGTACCGGGCGCTCGTGCCAGTCGGTATTGATGCGTTCGAAGCGGATACCCGGGGTGATGGTCCATTTGCCGATATCGATCTTGTCGTCGATGTAGAAGGCATTGGCCTCGGTGCCACCGGTACGATCCTGGAAAATATGGCCGTCGGAAGTCGGGGTGATGGTGGGCACGTTGTTGACCAGCGCCACGCGGCTGGAGGACTCGTGCATGGCCTCGCGCAGGTAACGGTAGCCGACGCTGACTTCCTGGCTGGTTTCGCCCAGTTCGAACACCCGCGAGGCACGCGGTTCGACGCCGATGGTGTAGTAGCTGCGCGGGAAGGAACTGAGGGTCTTCTGGTCACGGGCGGCGATGTTGCTGCCACGGAAGCTGTCGGTGTAGTAGGTCAGCACCTCGACCTGGGTCTGGTCATCGACCTGCCGCTTGTACTTGAAGGAGATGTCCTTGCGCCGGCCGGTGAAGTTGTCGTAGTCGCGCACCGACTGGTAGGGATTGGCATCGTACTGCTTCTGGGTCAGGCCGCCGGGCATGTCGGCGTTGGCATCGTAGTAGTGCAGGTTCAGCGAGAAGTCGTCGACCTCGGTCGGGGCCCAATGGGTCTTGAGCAGCACGTCGTTGATGTCGTTGCCGTTGTTGCTCTCGCGATAGCCCTGGCCCTTCACGCCGGAGTACAGCAACGCTGCGCCGAAACCGTTATCGGCGGTGCCACCGAGGAACGCCGTGTCCAGGTGCTTGACGCCACCGTAGCGGGTGGTTTCCAGCGTAGTGCCAACCTCGCCGGAGAATTTCTCCGGAATCGCCCGGGTCACGAAGTTGATCACGCCCCCCACGTTCTGCGGTCCGTAGCGCACGGAACCGGCCCCGCGAACCACGTCGATGCTGTCCAGGTTGCCGACCGAGACCGGCGCCATCGACAGCTGCGGCTGACCGTAGGGCGCGAACGCCGCCGGCACGCCGTCGATCAGCACGGTCGAGCGTGGCGACAGGCGCGAGGTCAGGCCACGCACACCGACGTTGAGAGAAATGTCGCTGCCACCGGTACCGTTGTTTTCCTGCACCTGCACGCCAGGCACGGTCTTGAGCGCGTCCTTCACGTTCATCGCGCCCTGCTCGACCATTGCCTGGCGCCGCACCACGGTGCGCGCGCCCGGATGGTTCTGCACGATCGCCTGGTCGGCGTCGCCGAGCCAGTCGCCCACGACCTTGACGTCGATCGGTGCCAGCTCAAGGGCTCCGCTGGCGGCCGGCACGGCCGCACGCAAGGTGACCGAGCCGTCCTGCAGGTCGTAGCCCAGGCCGCTGCCGCGCAGCAGTACGTTCAGCGCTTCCTCCGGCGACAGGTTGCCGTCGACCGCCGGAGCCTGCTTGCCGGCCACCAGTTGCGGATTGAAGAACACTTGCAGGGAGGTCTGCTGGCCCAACTGGCTCAAGGCCGACGCCAGTGGCTGGGCCTGGATATGAATGGCGGTATCGGCCTGGGCCATCTGGCTCAGGGTCGCCGCACCGGCCACCGTCAGTGCCAGGGCCAAGGCCTGGGAGCTTGGCAGTGCACGGCGGATCGCCTGGTAAAGCGCGCTGGGTTTGTTGTTGTTCACGTCTGACCTTGTCCTGTTGTTCACAAATGCATGCGACTGTTAATGCAAACCAGTTGCAGTTGGACAGAAGACGACGAACTCGAAAAAAACCTGAATCTATTTTGAAATTATTTCCTGAGAGCCATCGGCACGGCTGCGCACGGCCACTGGCAGGATGTTCGGCAGGGCCTTGAGCAAGGCGTCGGTGTCGTTGACCCTGAACACACTGGTCAGGCGCAGGTTGCCCACCGCCGACGTGGCGACCGTCAGCGGCTTGTCCCGATAGCGCGAGACTTCACTGACCACTTCGGCCAGGCTCGCGTTGTTGAACACCAGCTTGCCGCTGCGCCAGGCCGTCAGTTCTTCCGGATTGACCGCCTGGGCCGCCGCGACATTGCCCTGGGCGTCGACACGCGTACCGAGGCCGGCGGTGAGGCTGACGAACTGGTCGTCACCCGCATTGCGCCCCTGCACCTTGACCGTCCCCGCCTCCACCACCACACGCGTCTGGGCTGGGTCGCGGCGCACGTCGAAGCGGGTGCCGGTGACCGTCACCTTGCCGACACCGGTCTGCACCACGAATGGCCGGCCGCTGTCGTGCTCGACGCTGAACATCGCCTCGCCCTGCTCCAGCTCGACGGAACGCCGATCGCGCTCGTAATTCACCACCACCCGACTGCGGCTGTTGAGATCAATGACAGAACCATCGGGCAAGGCGACCTGGCGGCGTTCGCCGAGCACCGTGGTGAAGGTCGCGCTATAGGGCGCCGGGTGATTCAGGCCGCTGAACAGCCCCAGGCCTACCGCTACCGCAACCACCCCAGCCGCCACGGCGTAACGCAGCAGCGGTCGGCGCGGGACACGTTCCGGCGCAGCCTCGCACAGCGCCTGCAAACGCGCCCGGGGCAACAGGTCGGTAGCGCTCCAGAGCCCCTTGAGCAGATCGAACTCGTCCTGATGCAGGGCATGCTCGTTACGCCAGGCATCGAACTCGGCCTGCTGCGCTGCGCTCAGCGGCGCCTCCTGGACCCGTACGAACCAGGCGGCGGCCTCGTCGCGAACCGTAGTGGGATCGCAGTTGCAGTCACGGGTATCCATCATGGAAAGTCCTGTCCGGGTGAAGTGTGCATCGCCTTGCCCATCATTGCCCAGCGCCATCCAGGCGTTCGCGCAGATGCCGCAGGGTGCGGATCATATACTTCTCGACCATGTTCTTGGACAGTCCCAGGCGTTCGGCGATCTCGGCCTGGCTCAGGCCCTCGATCTTCTGCCAGACGAAAGCCTTGCGGCAGTTGACCGGCAATTCGGCCAGGGCCCGCTCGATGGAATCGGCCAACTGGATGGCGTGCATGAAATGCTCCGGGTCGCCGCCAGGCGGCGCGCTGTGCTCGATCGCTTCCAGTTCCAATGCGCCACGCCGGTCTTCGCGACGATAGGCATCCACCGCGATATTGCGCGCGGTCTGGTGCAGGTAGGCGCGCGGCTGCTCGACACTCTCGGCCTTGCTTTCCAACACCCGTACGAAGGTGTCGTGAGCCAGGTCCTCGGCCTTCTGGCGGTTGCGCAGGCGGCGGGTCCAGGTGCCGATCAATTCTTCGTAGTGCTCGAAAAAACCGGGTCTGCGCGGTGGCTGGAAGTTCATGGCGGCGGGCTATGAAGGCGGGTCGTTAATAGTAATGCTTACTATTAATAGTCGCAATTCATTCCAAAACGCGGTCTCTCGAAGAGAGAGATGATGGCGCCACAGCCATGGGCTCGAAGCGCTCGCTCGTCTCCATCCGGATGCTGCGCAGGCCCAGGGTCTGCAGATGGGACGCATACAGGGACTCGGCGAAATAGCCGACCAGCAGCGTACGCCGACGAGCACCGCTGGCGTTCAGGCTGCCGGCATGCACCAGGTCGGCATCGAACACCAGGATGTCGCCCGCTGTGCCGCAAACCTGCACGGAGTGGGACTCGTCATTGAAATCGAACGGCGCCGCCGCGGGCTCAGGGCGATGGCTGCCGGGGACGATGCGGGTCGCACCGTTCCCGGGGCCGTAATCATCGAGATAGACCAGCGCATTGACCGTGTCGCCCGGCCGCAGCGCCGACAGATCGCGGTGCAACTGTTGGTGACCACCACCGGCCAGTGGCTCGCGCCCCTCGACCTGGGACAGGAAGAAGCGCTCGCCGATCAGCTCGCCGACTGCCGCCAGTACCGGCGGCAGGCGGCAGACGGCCTGGACCCTGGCCTCCAGATCCAGCAGCGAATGGCGCCAGTCCAGGCCACGCGGCACCGGCCACTGCTGCGAGGGTTTCACCCCGGCATCGAACACGCGGCGAAGCTCATCCAGCCACTGGATGGGAATCGCCTGGCGCAGCAGGATACAACCGTCTCGGTGGAGTCGTTCGCGGTCGATCATCGTGGCCCTGGCTCCGTCAACTGGATGGCGTTGCCAGCAATGTCCGAAACTGCACGTCGCGCGTCAAGCCGCATCGACCCGGTATTCGGCCTTGGCCACACCGGCCCTGGCGCGCCAGGCAAACACCAGCACCATCAACAGCCCCAGGGCCGCCATCGCCGCACCGGCCAGGGAAATCGCCGGGTAGCCCAGCCCCGCATTGATCACCGCGCCGCCCAGGGCCGCCCCAATGGCGTTGCCGAAGTTGAAGGCACCGATGTTCACTGCCGAGGCCAGGTTAGGCGCATCCTTGGCCGCCTCCATCACGCGCATCTGCAACGGTGGTACCAGGGCAAAACTGGCAACACCCCAGACCAGGATCGCCACCGCGGCCGGCAGCGGCCAGCGTACCAGCACCGAGAACGCCAGCAACACGGCGATCAGTACCACCAGCGAGACGACCAGGGTACGGTCGATCGAGCGATCCGCCGCCTTGCCGCCCCACATGTTGCCCAGGGTCAGGCCGACGCCGAACAGTACCAGCATGCCGGTGATGAAGGCCGTGGAGGCATGGGTCTCATGGCTGAGAATCGGTGCGATGTAGGTGAACACGGTGAACATCGCCGCCGACCCCACCACGGTCAACGCCAACGCCGACAGTACCGGACCGCGGCCCAGCACCCGGATCTCGGCCAATACCCCATCGTTCTTCGGCAACGGCAGGTTGGGCAGGGCGAACCACAGCGAAACCATCGCGACCAGGCCCAGGGCGGCAATGCCCCAGAACGCGGTGCGCCAGCCCATCAGTTCACCGAACCAGGTCGCCAGCGGCACACCGCCGATAGTCGCCAACGTCAGGCCCATGAACATTGCCGCCACCGCCCCCGCACGTTTGTCCGGCGCAACCACGCTGGCCGCGACGATCGAGCCGACACCGAAGAAGGCGCCATGGTTGAGTGAGGTCACTATCCGCGCGACCAGCAGGCTTTCGTAGCTGGTGGCCATCGCCGACATCAGGTTGCCCAGGGCAAAGATCGCCATCAGGCCGATCAACAGATAACGCCGCGGCACCCTGACCGTAGCCAGGGTCATCAACGGCGCGCCGATCAGGACGCCCATCGCATAGGCGCTGACCAGCAGGCCGGCCGCGGGAATGGAAACACCGAGATCGGCAGCAATGCTCGGCAACATGCCCATGGGGGCGAACTCCGTGACACCGATGCCGAAGGCACCGATGGAAAGCGCTACAAGGGGGGGATTGATACGCATGTGATTGACTCCTCATCTGTGCGGCAAATGCTACAATTCGTAACTTAACCGCAGTAGCCTGCTTTTCTGGCAATCACCTTTGCTTACGAGGCACAAATGGATTTCAACGGTCGCTCTGGCGAGATGGAAGTGTTCGTCAAGGTGGCGCAGGAAGGCAGCCTGTCGGCCGCAGCGCAGGCCCTGGGCCTGACGCCATCGGCGGTCAGCCGCATCATCGCCCGCACCGAACAGCGCATCGGCACCCGCCTGCTGCTGCGCACCACCCGCGCCCTGACCTTCACCGCCGAGGGCGAAGCGTACCTGCGCGGTGCACGGCGCATCCTTGCCGACATGGACGAAGTCGAAGAGGCGATCGCCGACCAGGGCGTGCCCAAGGGTCGCCTGCGCGTCAGCGCCGCCCTGGCCCATGGCCGGCTGACCGTGGTGCCGCTGGTGGCGGCGTTCAGCGCGCGTTACCCGAAGATCCTCGTCGACCTCATGCTCGGCGACGAGGTCGTCGACATCCTCGGCGGCCAGGCCGACGTCGCCCTGCGTTTCGGCCACCTGCCCGACAGCCCCCTGAGCGCCCGCTGCATCGGCGAAACCGGCCAGGTCGTGGTCGCTTCCCCCGAATACCTGGAGCGCCACGGCACGCCCCGCCAGCCGGAAGACCTGCTGCAGCACAACTGCCTGCGCTTCAACTTTCGCCGGGCCGAACCCGACTGGCCGTTTCTGCGCGATGGGCAGCATTTTTCGCTGAAGATCGGCGGTAGCATCGAGTGCAGCAGCGGCGAGGCGCTGGCTCAGTTGGCCCTGCTCGGTGCAGGTATTGCCCGGATTGGTGCGTTCTCGGTGGCCGAAGAATTGAAGAGTGGCCGGCTGGTGCCGTTGCTGGAGGACTACAACCCCGGCGACCGCGAGCCGATCCACGTGGTGTTTGCCGGGGGTACGGCGATGACGGCCCGGGTCAGGGTGTTCGTCGACTTTCTGCTGGAGCACCACAAGGTTTGACGGCAACGCCGCCATGACACTCGCCCCCTTATTTCAGTATCGACATGGAGCAGGTAGCCCCTCGATGGACATCCAATTTGTTGGTAACGCAATGCCTCACAACCCGTCGGCCGGCACCTGCGACGAATACAGCGTGAGCGCTATCTCCAGTCTGGACGACCTGCTCGAGGCCCATCGGATGATCGCCGCCAATCATCCCGGTTTCATCCCCCTGCTCTCCCTCGACGACCTGCCCCAGGCCCGCTACACCTCAGGGCATGCGCGCCACAGCATCGACCTGGACGATGCCACGGACGAGGACATCGCCAACTTGCCCGCGGAGTGTTTCGAGAATGGCGAGTACCTGGGCTATCCGACGACAAAGGCCGAGTTCGCCATCTGCCTGCGCAACTTCACCGAGCGGGTTGCCGCGGTTTCATTCGACGACGCTTGCGCCCATGGCCTGAGCCTCGATGATGAGGCCATCCTGGAATGGGTTGCCTACCAGGAAGATCCGGTCTCGCTGCTCGACCAGCCCGTCTCGGCCCTCGTGGTGCCAGTCGAGCATTCATCCCTGGGGCTCGCGGCCTTTCCCAACGGCTATTTCACCTGTGACCTGAGCCCTGCGCAGAACCATGCCGTGGCGCAGCACCTGGCCGCCAGACATGGCTATGAATTGATCGGAGTGGGCGCGTCCTATCTCGGTTTCCTGCGGGCAGAGCCGGCCGATGAGTCCGTAGCCGAAGCCGTAGCGAGCGATTTCTGCGCGCTCTACAACGTCGATGACGAGAACCGGATTGCCCTGGCTTCGATCTTTGCCGGGGCAATTTCCGGTCGACGGTACTTGTGGCTGCGCTACGTGGAGTGAAACGCAGCTTCATCGGTGATACGCATAGGATCACGCCTGTTTATGGGTCACCCAGGCTCCCCAGAACAAGCTGCTGAAGAAACGTTGAAGCGGACCAAAACCACATTCCTGCAAAAGCGTGCCAACAGCTTGCTCCGAACTGGGCGGATCGGCCCCCTGCATGATCCTGGCGCGCTTGGCCTTGACCTCGTCCGGCGTCGCCCCCTGCTGCCGCCAGCGCTCGGCCCAGGTCTGGAGCAACAACGGCTGTTCCGCATAGCGGTAGTGGTTGCATGCCACGACGAACGGCGCCTCGGCCTTGAGGCGGGCCTGGATCGAGCGCAGGAGCTGTCGCTTGGGCTCATCGCCGGGCACGTGGTGCAGCACGCCGATCAGGGTCGCCGCATCGAAAGGCTCGTCGAGTGCAAGGTCCTCAACGGTCCCCAGCACCAGCTGTGTCTTCTCCATCAGCCCATGGGCCTCAAGGTTCGCTGCGGCGGTCTCCAGCATGGCTGGCGCCGGGTCCACGCCCACGAACGTCCATAACGGCTCCAAGGCGGACATGTTGATGATTTCCTGCGCCGTCCCACCGACGCCGACGACCAGTATGCGCGCGGCGCGTCCGCTCGAAAGGCTCGCCGCCAGGATGCAGGCCGTCAACTCATGACAGGCATCGTAGCCGGCCAGGGCTACCCGGCTTTGAATGCCGTATTCTGCGGCACGTGATACATCGAACTTCGCACTGGAGCTTTGCGGTTCCGGTCTCATGATGGCCTCCATTCATCTTGAAACCACTCTATGCTGAAGATGATAATTACTGAAATTTATAATTTTTATTCATTTCATTCCCACAAGGAATAGGAAGTCGGAACATGAACCGCCGCAAGAAAATCAGCCAACTGCTAAAGGCCCATGCGAAAAAGGCCAGCGCCAAACTGGCGCCGAAGAACAAACCCAAGTACATCAGCAAGGCCGACCGCCTGAAGATGGCTGAAGAGGCCAGCCAGAACGACACGCCGTCCGCGCAAAGCTGATCAAACACTGCGTTGCATTGGATCACCACCCCACATCCCGCTGATCGTTCCCACGCTCCAGCGTGGGAATGCCGCCGCCGACGCTCCGCGTCCCCCAAGAGCGCGGCCCGATATCAGGCGCTTTCCTTGAACATCGGCAAGGTGAAGCGAAACTCGGCGCCCTGCCCCGGCTCGCTGTTGGCCACGATCTGCCCGCCATGGGCATGGACGATGCCCTGGGTGATGTAGAGCCCAAGGCCGGTACCGGTCGGATTGCCCTCCTTCATCGTCCAGTAGCGGCTGAACACATGCGGCAGGTGCTCCCGGGCAATGCCCTCGCCACTGTCACGTACGGTAAAGACGATTTCGTCACCGGATGATTGCGCACGCACGCCGACCGTCCCCAGCCGTGGGGTGAACTTGATCGCGTTGCCGACCAGGTTCGACAGCACCTGGAACAGCCGCTCGGGGTCGGCATGGATATTCAGGTCGGGGTCGGCCTCGAAGGAAATGCTGATGTCCTTGTCATGTGCCAGCGGTGCCAGCAGCGATTGCGCCTCTTCGAACATCTGCCCGACATCGAGTTTCTGCGGTTTGATGGTGTAGCGCCCGGCATCGATCTTCGAGGTGTCGAGCAGGTCCTCCAGCAGCGTGTTCATGCGCCCGGCGGCCTGTTGCATGGTATCGATGGCCGTGGAAATGCGCCGCGAGGTATGCGGGCCGTCCGAACTGAAGGTCTTCTGCATCATGCCGCAGAGCATCGAGATGACCGTCATCGGGTTGCGCAGGTCATGCGAGACCACCGCCACCAGGTCATCACGGGCGCGCACCGCCTCCTGCTCACGACGGACCTGCCGGGCCAGGTCGTTTTCCAGCGCCGAGCGGCGCAGGTCATTGGCCGCGAACAGGTCACCGTGGCTCCACTTGGTGGAAATCCCGGCCATCTCGACCTTCCAGATCTCGAAAGAGGTGCGCGGGCGCAGGCGCAGGCCGGTCTCGGAGTTCTCCAGATCCAGCGGTTTACGCGGGTCGCCGCTCCAGTTGATGCTTTCCTTCACCTCCGGGCGGAACCACAGCACACCGTTGTCCACCGGCTTGGGCAGGCTCATGGCGAGCACACCGCTGGCCACCTGCTGATAGTGCGCCGCCGGCGGGTAGACACTGGCCAGGTGATGGCTGGCGAACACGGGCTCACCGGACGCCTGCAACCACTGGTGCAGCGCACGAACCTCTTGCGGCGCCGGGCAGTTGCCGTAGCAGTGCAAATGCTTGTCTTCGATGATGGCGATGCCGCCGGCATTGACCAGCTCCATCAGCACCTGCGGCTGGTGGGCCAGGCCGTCAAAGACATTCTGTGGCGAATCGATCATCGCCTGGTTGAGCACCGCCAGGGCCTCGACCTTGGCTTCACGCTGGCGGCTGACCTCCAGCGCCTCCATCGCGCTGATCTGCAAGGACAGCACCTGGCCGATGGTCTGGCAGGCCACGCGCAGTTCATGCGGCACGTGCAGGGGCAGGCGGTTGCCGCAGCTGATCAGGCCCCAGAGCTGGTCGCCCTTGAGCAGCGAAATGCTCATCGATGACAGCACGCCCATGTTCTTCATGTACTGACAGTGGATCGGCGACACGCTGCGCAGGGTCGCGAAACTCAGATCCAGCGGGGTTTGCGTATCCGGGCGCAGCTTCGGCACCAGCGGCACCGGCTCGTAGTCGGCATTGGGGATGATCCGCAGCCAGTTGGTGCGATACAGCTCACGGGCCTGCTGGGGAATATCGGACGCCGGGAAGAACAGCCCGTTGAACAGCTCCATGGACGGCGAAGAAGCCTCGGCGATGACCTGGCCGTGGCCCTCCTCCTCGAAACGGTAGATCAGCACCCGGTCGTAACCGGTCATCGCCTGCAGTTCCTTGACGCAGATGTCGTACAGCGCCTGCAGCGACTTCGCCGCCTGCAGCCGCTGCAGCATCCGCCCGAGATGGGTTTGGTTGCCGGCGACGTTGAGCGAGCGGAAATTCTCGACGTGGATCTCCAGTTCCAGGATCAGCACGCCGGCATGCCGGTGCAACAAGCCCTCGAACGAGGTGCCGTTGAGCTGGAAATGCAACGGCGGCGCATCGAGGAACGCCGGTTGCCGCAACGCCTCGCGCACGGCAACGATGTATTCCTCGCCCAGCAGGTGCTGCAATGGCTGGCCGATCAGCTTCTGCGGCGCACGACCCAGCAGGGGTTCGACGTTGGCGCTGACCTGAATGATCTCGAGCGCCGGCTCGCTCAGGGTCAACAGCAGGCCGTGGGGCTGGATGGCGCCGGGAAACTGGATCGGCTCGTTGGCGCAGTTGGCCAGCAACTCTTCGAACGCCTCCTTGTCTTGCGGGTTCATGCCAGTACCTCCCGGCTTTCGAGCCAGCGCTCGAAGCTGCTGAATGTGGATTGCGCCGCGGCGACGACCGCTTCGCGCTCATCGGCGTCCATCGGCCGGCGGCCCAGGTACTCGATGAAGTCGCGCCAGCGCCGTCCGGTGGCTTCACCATAGACGTGCAGGAACGCCGCGCCGCTGTCGGCTTCCAGGCCCAGGCGCGTGGAAATTTCCCGACGCAGGATCTGCCCGCCGAGCGTCGCCCCCTCCAGTACATAGAGCACGCCCAGGCAGGCGGCGCCGGAGTCGATCACGGGCAGTGACGGGCAGGTCGGCAGGCTATCGATCGCCTCGAACGACAGGCCCAGGGTGTTGAGATCGGAGCGCAGCGTCTGCGCCTTGAGACGTGATGCCAGATCAAAGTCGGCAGGGAGTTCGCGGCTGCCGTGCAGCGCGTTTTCCAGCGGTCGATAGAAGCCGTAGTAGGCCTGCATCAACCGTTGAAAGGCATTCGAGTCGAGAGTATCGGAGAAGAAGGGAAGACGTTTTTCCAGTGCGACGTGCAGTTCGGCCGTGCCGGCTCGCAGATCCTGCAGAACCGGGGGTACATGAACTTCGCGGGCCGTTGCTTGCATGAGTATCGCTCTTGGTGGGACCGCTGAGGCCATTCGTGATGGGCAACGAATCTCGGCAATCTAACACGGTAGACCCGATACTGACCCGAAAGTTGGTTTCTGCTCCCGGCAATGTCCCCCCCTATACACCGACGATCGTTCCAACGCTCTGCTTGGAATGCAGCCTCTGGCGCTCCGTTTCGCCCAAGAAGCGGACGCCAAGCGTCCTGTGAGGCGTTCCCACGCTGGAGCGTGGGAACGATCAATACACCGGCGATCGTTCCAACGCTCTGCTTGGAATGCAGCCTCTGGCGCTCCGTTTCGCCCAAGAAGCGGACGCCAGGTGTGTCCTGTGAGGCGTTCCCACGCTGGAGCGTGGGAACGATCAACGTCAGCTTCTGATCAATAGCTCACCTAGAAAACAACCCCAAACTATCATCCGTGGCAATCACCGCTGCTGCCGTCACGCCGGCCGCCACCGCAACCGGCACCACCGAGTCCCCCGCCGAGGACGAATTGATCGTTCCCACGCTCTGCGTGGGAATGCAGCCCATGACGCTCCGCGTCACCGCAGAAGCGAATGCCGAGCGTCCTGTAAGGCAGCCACGCGCAGGAGCGTGGGAACGATCAAAGGGAATCGTGACAATCAAAGTTGGTATTCGACCCTGTATCACATCTGATAGAAAGGCAGCTATCTGCCAGGAGCCCTTCTAATCAGCAACCAGGTTGGAATCCACAAATCCGTAGGTGAACATCATCGGGTCGGCATCAATACCCTCTTTCCGCATGCGTTCGGAATAGGAAATCCATAAGGCGTTGATACGACCGGGCAACTCATCTGGAAAGTCCATCTGCTTGGCAACTATTTCAAACCAAGTGCCCTGCATGGCGTAAGTCTCACGGAGTTTTGGCTCCAATTGAGCCAGCATGCTCAGTTGCTCTGGCTCAATCCCGTCAATGGATTTTAAAACATAGAGATCCACCAACTTTAGAAAGGGTTTGCCTTCGTAGCGATTCATGAATGCATCCTTGCGCGTGGTGTGATCGGCTGTTGCAACTTCGCTTGACTGGTGGGTTACGTCAACATCATTGGCAAAACCATGGAATGTGAACAGGGGCCATAAAACAACTGACAACCAGGAAATCCGTTTCATTGCCACCTTCACCTCAGCGATTCACAAAGAAGAATAGGGACTGTTTCATTTCCGTCTCCCACACGACTCTAGCTGATCAAACGCAACGTCAAATCACGAAAACAACCCCAAACTATCATCCGTAGCAATCACTGCCCCGGTCACCGCAGCAGCCGTCACCCCTGCCGTCACTGCAGCCGGCACCATCGAATCGCCCACCGAAGACGACTGCGAAGAACCCGACTCCCTCGGTTCCGCCGTTGCCCCAGGCTCGGTCGGCTCGCCAGTCACCTCCTGGCGAAGCGCATCCACATCACGCTTCGCCTCCTCGACCGTATCGATCACCAACGTCCGCAGGCTGGTCGTCATGTCCGTCGCCCAGTAAATCAGCAGGTCCAGTGGACTGTCCCGGTGTGTAGGCACCGAATCATCCACCGTCGTGCGACTCGGCTCACTGGCATATCGCGAAGAAGACGCGTAATCCCGATCCGGGACATACGGCCGGTCATCCTCCTTGCGAGCCGCCCGGGCCAGCGAGGCCAGATGCCGAACCTGCTCCTGCACCTGCGGCGGCAACGGCGTGTCCTGCTGCCGTGCCTGGCGCAGCAGCGCCAGCAGTTCCCCGGTCGCCTTGCGCTGGACCTGCAACCCTTCGCCCTGCGCCGACACCTCGCCGATCTCGCCGTCGCGCTCGCGCAGCCCGGCATACTGGAGCTGGTCGAGGTGGCTGGCCAGTCGGGTCTGCAACAGCGCCAGGGTATGGGCGTAATCCTTGCTGGCGAACAGCCCGAGAAACTTGCGCTGGCTGTCGAAGCTGTCCTGCACCTGTTGGGTGACGAACCCTGGTACCTGGTCGCGCAGTTTCGCCAGCACCCCGTTGGACAGCTTCGGCAGCAGGTCGTAGGTCACCTGGGTCAGATAGGCCTTGCGCTGGCGCGCCAGCTTGTCGATGACCCGCTCGTTGTCCTGGGTGCGCCACTCAAGGGCCGCGAGCACATCGCTCAGTTCGGCGATGGCGTCGTCCAGGTCGGGATTGTGGAAGTCATTCATGCAGGGTTCTCCTGAATCGCCTGGCTGCCGTCTTCGCGACGGCTGGCAAAGTAGTTGGCGAAGTATTGGCGCAGCCCCGGCTTGTCCATGCCCTCGGCCCACTCCAGTGGGGCGCCGGGGACGATCTGCAAGTCGGTCCAGGGGTCGAAGCCGAGGTCGGTGATGTCATGCATGCGCAGGAAGTAGCGGCGGTTCACGGCATCGCCATGCCACAGGTGACGGATGCGACCCGGCACCACACCGAGGCGGCCTTGCACCCGTTGATGGAAGCGCCGACCCCAGGCCTTGAGGTGGTCGATCTGCCGGGTATCGTGCTTGAGGGCGTTGCGGATGCAGAAGTTGTAGTCGTCGAAGATCGCATGGGCCATGAAGTGGTCGGCGCTACCGGAAACGGCACACTCGTAGAGGCCCACTTCATCGAAGATCTCGCGCCGCATGGCCCAGCCATAGCCGGTGTGGCCATGCAGGTCGTAGCGGCCGGCGTCCAGGCTGTCGGGCTGGCGCTGCATGATCGCCGCGAAGGAATGCGCGATGTCGGCCGTGGCGCCCTCGACGTTGCCGCGCTCCAGGCGCAGGCAGCTTTCGAAGACCTGGGCCACGGGGTACTCACGCAAGGTGCGCACCAGGTCCTTGGCCCAGGAGCGGTTGTCGAACAGGATGTCGCAGTCGAGCCAGGCGACGTAGCGGCAGTTGCCCGGCAGCCAGGACGCGGCCAGGTTGAGCAGGCGCTCCTTCTGCCAGAGCAGCGTGCGGGCGCGGACCTGGATCACGTCCAGGCTCGGTGGCAGTTCGAAGGGCTCGTCACCGAAGGCGCATTCGACGGTGATGCAGGTCACCCCGGCCCTGCGCATGCCGGCGATGAACAAGTCGTAGTTGCTCCGGCGGGTGGCGTAGCCGCAGGGGTTGAAGTAGGTGGTGATGACAACGAGTCCGTTCACTGACTGGTTTCCCGGTAAAACGAGTGCCGGTCTGGGCGCCCACAAAAGAAATCAGTGGGCAATAGTGCAATGCATGTAGGAGTTGCGCCTAGCGTTTTCTGCACGCTCGACCGCTGAATTGACCTTGCCAGGCTCCGTGTCACTCGTGCACGGTAAACATCTTTCAGCCCATTGATATTGACGGCGGTGATGATGAAATGAGGCGGGGCCACTTACCGTGGATCGATAGCCATATGCACGTTCAAACCTTGAGTTTCGAGTCTGAAAGGGCCGCTCGTCACTCGGAGACCACGCCAAAAGGGGGGCGCTCGCCCCCTTTCGGTTTTTACCGGACACCGCTGCCGTAGAGCGGCGAGCCAGGGATTCAAGGGTTGGTGCGACGGGAAAACGGCTCCAGGCACATGCTGCGCAACGGCCGGCAGCCTTCTCTATCTGCGCAGATAACGATAAGTCAGCGGTGCAAACAACACGATGGCTCCCGCCACCAGAGCACTGGAAATAGCCACACTCTCCAGGAATGCGCTATTGACCGCCTCCAGCACCCCCGCTGCCGCAGCATCAGGCTGCGTTTGGCTGATCGCATACGCACCGCCCAGCGTCTCCACCGCACTCACGACGTCTTCGGACACACCTTCCGGCAGGACCAACGACAATCGATACAGCGCCGCCACCGCCCCTCCAATCAAGGTGGTCCCCAACACCACGCCAACCTCATAGGCCGTTTCACTGACTGACGACGCACTGCCTGCCCTATCGGCTGGCACCGAGCACAGCACCAGGTCGTTGGAAACACTCGTGATGGCCGCCACGCTGACATTCAGCAATACGAACGCCGTGCAAACCGTCAGCATAGTGGCCGGAAGCAGCGCCATCACCGTGAAAGCCGCCGCCGCAACCAGCAAGCAGCCGCTGATGATTAGGTTAGGCGGGACACGTTGCGCAACCGGCACAATGGCCATGCCTGCGATAATCGCCAGCACCTGACCGGGTATGAGGACCAGGCTTGCCGTCAGCGGCGACATTCCAAATACCAACTGCAGCAACTGGGTGGCGAAGAAAATGAAACCGACCAACATTCCCAGGCTCACCAGATTGACCGTGATCGATACACTGAACACGGGCCAGGCGAACAGTTTGAGATCCAGCAGCGGCTGCTCCAGCACCAACTGGCGACGCACGAAGGCAACCATCAGCAATAAACCGGCCACCGCCCAAAGCAGTGCCTGGGTATCAGCACCGACGGTCGCCAGATGCTTGAGTGCCAGCATGACGCCGGACATTGCCCCCAGGCTCAGCAGAATGCTCAGATAGTCGGTCGGTACACCTGGCAGCCGTGACGATTCGGTGATCGACGACGCCAGCAACAGTACAGGCAACAGAAAGGGCAAGGCCACCAAGAATACCGATTGCCAATCGTAATACTGTAGCAACAAGCCGCCCAGCAGCGGCCCCAATGCCGAACCGATAGTCAGACAGGTTGCCCAGACCGCCACAGCCAGGCGACGCTCTTCACGATCGTCGAAAGCAGTGCGAATGAGAGCCAGGGTTGCCGGCAGGATCATCGCCCCGAAGCAGCCCAGCAGCACACGCCCGGCAATCAGGTGCCAGGCCTGCTGGGAAAAGACCACCAACACGGAAACGGCGGCGAAGCCGCTGCAGCCCAGGCACAGCATCCGACGATGCCCGACACGATCGCCCGTGCTGCCCATGGTCACCAGTAATCCGGCCAGCACCAGGGAATAGGCATCGATCATCCACAACTGTTCGGAGGCCGAGGGGCCCAGAGCCGTCACGATACGGGGTAGAGCGAAGCTGAGAATGGTGTTATCAATGGTCACCAACAAAACGGGCAGCATGATAACGAGCAAGGCCGCCCCTTTTGAGCGATCCTTGATGATGGAAACGAGTTGACTTGCTGCTCCCTGCATCAGTCATGCCTCCCCAAGGGATTTAAAACGGTGAACAATAGTTCACAGGTTTCGCCATAGTCCTCGACATACCGTCCCAGTTGCCGGCGCGCCGTGGCCATCTCTTCAGCAAAACGCTCCGGGGTATCGAGCCGACAAAGATGGTCCAGCCTGCCCAGACTGTCCGCCAGACGATCGCGCTGCAACTGACCCGCACTGTTATGTTTCTGGATATCCCAGTATGTGACAGGTGCGTTCAGCAGGATCCGGGCAGACAGGCTTAGCAGAGTTCTCATTGGCGGTGGTGCCAACGCCTGTATCGTTTCCAGATCACACTGGCTCCTCGACAACGCCATGGTGAACGCCAGGATCGCGGCGTGGGGTAGCGTCTGGCAAACAGCCATTACCTTGTCATGCTCCTCTGGCGACAAACGCCTGACCAGCATTGCCTGCTCATGCAACAGCGCCTCGAGCCAATCTCCTTCCTTGCTGGATGCGCGCTCGCATAACACCACCGGACGCCCGCGACAATCCAGCGTCGGGGAGAACATGGGATTGATGCCGACGCAAGGTACCTCCGGAAACAATGCCTGGGCGTTGCGTTGAAAAGGCCCCTGTACCGAACAGGTATTGATGATGACCTTTATCGAGGATGAAGAAGCGGCGTAGCGCTCGAGCACCTGTATCGCAATATCCTCTGGTAAGGCGAAAACGACTGCGCTGGCGGCCTCGAGCAAGTACGGCGCCTTGTCGGGCAAACTCAGCGCATCCATTACCCGGTGGTCGGCAAGGGGCGATGGTACAAGGTCCACGATCACCGCTGCATGTCCGCGTGTTTGCAGAATACCGGCAATGAAGCCGCCCACAATGCCTGAGCCCCCCAAAATCAGAAAATTATTCAACGGCCATCTCCCCCGCCTTGATGCTATGAAACGGCACGCTGGCCTTAACCAGCGTTTCGTGCATTTCTTCCGACGGATCCGAATCAGCCACGATTGCACCACCTATGCCGAAACAGGCCCTGCCGTCCTTGATCACCGTCGTCCTGATGACAATGCTGAGGTCGGTGTAACCATCGAATCCGATCCAGCCCATGGCTCCGGAGTACACACCACGCGCTGAAGACTCCAGCTTGTCGATGATTTCCATGGTGCGCACCTTGGGCGCTCCGGTCATAGATCCGCCAGGGAAACAGGCCTTGATCGCAGCGAAAGCGTTGACCCCTGAACGCAACTGTCCTTCGATGGTCGAGACCAATTGGTGTACCGAAGAGTAACTTTCGATATCGAACGCTTTCGGCACCTTCACCGAACCCGGTACGCAGATGCTATTCAGGTCATGGCGTACGAGGTCGACAATCATGAGGTTCTCAGCACGATCCTTGGCCGAGTTGGCCAGTTCACGCTTGAGTTGGTCGTCCAGCTCATGACTCTTCCCGCGCGGGCGCGTGCCCTTGATAGGCCTGGAGGCAATGCGCCCCCTACCATCAATTGACAGAAACGTTTCGGGCGAGGCACTAAGGATGGAGAACTCTTCGGTGTAAATATAGGCGCCATAGGGTACTGGGCTGATGCTACGCATACGGAGATAGCTGCTGAGCGGATCCTCCCTGCATTCGAGGCTCGCACGGTTGGTCAGGCAGATTTCATATGATTCGCCATTAACAATCTGCTGCAGACAAGCATTGATCTTCTTCATGTAGGTCTGTGAGCAGTCGGCCAATTGCAGCGCCGACTCGGCCACAGGACCTGGCGCGAATGGCTGATAGCGCAACGGCTCAACATCATCCACCGGTTTCAATACAAGACGCTCGCCCCAAAGGTGGCAAAGGTAAGTGCATTCGGTCCGATGATCGAAGACCAGCATGTTCTGAGGCATGTAGAACAGCGCATCAGGCAATTCGGATATGTGCACGTTCCGTATGCCGGTACCGGTCAGTGCCTTGAGCTCATAACCCAAGTAGCCAACCAGCCCGGCCCCGAAGGGAAACGGTGCCTCATGCTGACGCCCGCCGCCAAGCTGATCGACAATGCTGGCCATCAACTCGAAGAAATCCCCTTCGATACAGGACTGCCCCGCGGGGCCCTCGATCGACAGCAACCGGCGATTGACGTCATACCGAAATACCAGCGCGGACTCACGATCACAGGCCCCCATCACCGAATACCTGGCTTGCGGTCGGTCCGACAATTCACTATCGAGCCAGAACGCTGCCGACTTTCCTGCGAAATGGGTCTTGAACATCTGCGAGGGCCCGGCGCTCTCTTTAACGAGTTCGAAATCGAGCGACAGGTCAATCAAGCCACCTGCCGTTTGCAATGCCTGTATCACAGGGTCTGCCTTGTGCTGCCCGCCCTGACGCAAACGTGTTTCGTCGACAAGACGAACGAAGTTGCGGATGACCAGCAGGCCATAATCCGAGTCGATGGACTCCGGGTGGAATTGCACGCCCCAGATCGCCCGTTCACGATGAGCCAGCCCCATGATCAGGCCGCAGTCGGAACGCGCCGTGACCTCCAGGCAGGGAGGTACTTGTGTACACACGAGGGAGTGATAACGGACGACCTCGAATGCCTGGGGTATCCCGGAGAAAAGGCCAGTACCCGAATGACTGATACGGGTTCGGTAGCCATGTACGGGCTCCGGTGCGTGCTCGACCGTTCCTCCAAAAAAGCAGTTGATTCCCTGGTGCCCCAGGCAAACACCCAATACCGGAATCCGCGCATACTCCAGTACCTCTCGGCACACGCCAAAATCGGCACTGCGTGCAGGATGCCCGGGGCCAGGAGACAGAATGACGGCATCATAACCATCGAGATCGAGCTGCTCGAAAGCAGTGGAATTGGGCACTATGCATGGCTGCTCGCCACATGCCTCGAATACGTACTGGGCAATGTTGTTGGTGAACGAGTCAAAGTTATCGACAATCAGGGTACGCATGCCTCACTCCCCCCCTCGTGACTGGCCGAGTGCTTCCATGATGCGCAGTTCCTCATCACAGGTTTCCTTGATGATCAACTCGAAAACCCGTCCCAGGTATTCCGGGCGCAACTGACACGATTGAGATAGCGCCATCACCTGGTCCAGGGTGGAGGTGACTCGATGCGGTTGCATCATCGGAATTCCACTTGTGAATTTGACCTGGGCAATCGTCCGGCATACCTCCATGCGCTCAGCCAGCAGGTCCACGAGTGAGTGGTTGATCCGATCCAATTGCTGACGATACGGCTGAAGATCCCGCTGCCCAGCCGCAGCATTCCTCTCTGCATTCATTGTCATAGTCCTTGCTGTTTAGCATCGTCAGGCCGTTGTCCGGCCCAATTGCTGATTGAGCTGACAGGCCAGTGCGTCGATCTGTCCCGATGTATGAGCAGCCGACACTGCACAGCGCAGCATGGCCTTGCCGCTCTCCACGATCGGATAGAACACTGGAAACACAATCAACCCTGAAGCCCGCAAGGCAGCGGCAGCCATGACGCCCTGCTGCTCGGACTCGAATAGCGCTCCCCGGATAGGGGCCCGCAGAGAAGCATTCATCATGCGTTGGGAGACCTGATTATCGAGGCTCCGGACATTCGACCACAGTGCGTCTTGAAGGGACGATATCTCGGAAGACAGGTGAATCTGCGCTGCGGCAACGTTGGCAGCCTGCAGCGGTACGGAAATGGTATGACCGAACACCAGCGGGTTGGCCAGCGCTCGCAGTTGCTTTGCGTTGTAACCGTGCTTGAGCACGATAAAACCACCCGCGCCGCCAAAAGCCTTGCTCAGCGACCCTGCAATAAGCGTATTGGATGGCAAGCGGTAGCCCAGATTCTCGAAGGCATAACCAGCACCATGCCTGCCGGTGATCGAAATACCATGTGCATCATCAATATAGAGGTAGCCGGCATGGGACTGCAGCAAGTCGCTCAGATCACCAACCGGGAGCAAACCCGACATTGAGCCGACACCATCGACCAAAAGGATCGGGGTCATCTGTTCCCTGTTGCATTGCACAAGCGTCTGCCTGAGCGCATCGATATCCTGCGTATCGACTCGCTTGACTGCGCCGAACTGCGACATGACACCCCGCAAGACCTGCATAGACGCATGAGCCGTTCGGTCGATCAGCCACATGACCGAGCGCTTGGTCGGATAACCTTCCATCGTGCCGCTTCCCAGCAACGGCAATAAACCAAGATGGGCATTGCTGGTGGAGGTGAATACCGTCACGTCCGCCCCGAGGTAGATCTCGGACAGCAACTGTTCCAACTGTCGTAGATAAACCGGGCTCATGGCACTGCGACTCGCTGAAAGATGTATGCCGATTCGTTCCAGGGCCGACTGCGCCGCCATGACCAGCTTGGGATGTCTTTCAAGCCCCAGGTAGGAGCATGAAATAAACTCCGTGCAGATCGAACCATCGGATAGTTCGACTTCCTTACCTTCTCGCGAAACCACCTCGAAACTTGTCAGGCCATCATCCGATGCGCTACCGAGGGCCCCGCTGGTACGCTGCTGGCGGATAGTCATCCAGTTGTCATTGGTAGCTGCTTCAAGGCGTGCATCCATGTTTTTCATAATTTGCTCCCTACAGTGACGACGGCAGGTCCCGTCGAATCGCCGAAGCGTCCATCAACAAAAGTCCGAATCGAACCGAAGCCATGCCGTCCGAGCATCGACCTGACCTTATCCCCCTGGGCCTCGCCATGCTCGATCAAGACGGTGCCATCCGGTTTGAGAATGAAACTGGCCAGCCGCGCAGAGGCTTCGATCAGTCCGATTCCCTGATCATTCGCGTAAATGGCTTCAGACGGATGGTGCACACCCCATTCAGGCAGAAGCTCGGTCCCCGCAGGAACATACGGAGGATTGGACACGACTACGTCGACACTGCAACGAGCCTGTTCGAAACGGTCGAGCCGGGTGATATCAGACTCGTACAGGATCACGTCATGACGCCCTGGACAGAGTCGATGGATGTTGCGCCTGAGATAGGCTTGTGCGAGCGCATCGTTCTCGACGCAAACCACACTGGCTCCCGTTCTTGTCCCTAGCGCTAGGCCGATGGCACCTACTCCCGAACACAAGTCGTACACCGTCGAACGACTGTCCAGCGCCAGGTTCTGCTCGATCCAACGCACAATCGCCATGCTCTGCAAACGAGGGATGAACACACCGCTCCCTAAGACAAAACGCAGGTCGGCAAAATCCGCGTACCCCAAGATATGCCCCAGCGGCGTCCGGGCACAGCGTTCGGCCACATCCAGGCGAAACATCGACAGCCTTTGGCGATCGGGCTCGGCTCCCGGAGGGAAATGCTTGCCTGCGATAGCCTTGAGGTCACCCGCCGGATCCCATACGCCTGCTCTCGTCAGGCTATCCAAGGCCGTGGCCTGCTCATGTTCTATCGGTGGATGAATCATGACCAGGCCTCGTAGTAACGTGCCAGGCGTTCGTACATCGATCGGTAAAGGTAGGAAAAGGCAACCAGTTCGGGAGGTGGTGTGAAATATGGATGCAACGACTCGATCAGTGTCGTGTAGTTATCGGTCATGCCCTTATCGAGCAATGGTGTCCAGTAAGGCTTGATGTCCCAACGGTACTCATAACCCGTGGCAAACATCTGCTTCACCGTCTCGGCGACCGTACTGCTGCGAGCCAGGCCCTGAAGCGGCTGACGTACCGGCGCGAAACGAGATAGGTCAAGGCGGTTGGGTACACCCTGTATCTGGTCCGCCATCCATGAGGCCAGCAACGGCGACTGATGCAGACCATCCCGATAGGTACCGGTGGCCAGCCAGAGGCCTTCGTACTCGCACTGGCCAATCAATGGAAAGCCGTCAGCCGGAATGGGTCGGTTTCCAACCTGGATGCTGACGACTTCGGCGTCATGCAGATCCAGGTTGAGCTGGTCGACCGCACAGTCGAGCAGAAACTGCACATCGGAAATCAGTGCATGGGAACGAGGCTTTTCAGCCAGGATGTTGGTCGCACCGATATACAGCAAGTCCGCCGATCGCGGCACGCAGTGCAATCCACAGGCGAAAGCTCGATTGGGCGTACGGATAACGGTCGAGGGCGTCGTCTGGCCTGGCTTGAGCCTGGCCAGGATGGACACGCCGTAACCGGCAAACATGGGGGGAATTCGGTTTTTTATATCGTCCAGCGTGTCGAACAGTTCCAGCGATTGAACACCGGCCGCCACCACGACGTGCTTGCCGGTAATCTGCTGGCCATTTTCCAGCACAACGCCTGTGGCAACTCGACCTTCGGTTATCAGGCGACGAGCGTTGCTCGTGACAAGGTCCCCTCCACATCCCACCAAAGCAGCGTCCAGCTTTTCAAGAAGCAGGTGCGAATCAAGCGCATTTTCATCCGGGATCAGCAACGACTGCATCGGTCGAACCAGATCGTTGGCCTTGATCCAATTCAATCGTTCGGGAACGACCTCGTTATAGGGCACCTGGTAATCACACAGAGACTTTTTGATCGCGGCATAGTTGACACTGTCGATATCCGCCATACCGGCAGAGTTGAGGATCACATGGGTGCCACATGCCGTCAGCAACTCCTCGCGATTGCCGGAAGCCTGTGCCAGACGTTCGCTCCATTGTGCCCACATACCCTTGGCCTGGATATCCATCGTCAGCTTCAAGCGACCATGCTCACTGGCCAACAAACCGCTGGTAATCTCACCAAAGCAGCCATTCATTGCACCCGCCGCCCTGGAGGCCGCATTGACTCGACTTGTTTCACCTACCCGGCAAACTTTAAGTCCGCGACTTGCAAGTTCGAATGCAATGGAGCCACCAATAGCACCGCTACCGACCACAACAACATCGTAGACCATCTCTATCTCCACACGTAGAAGATCATTTTTAATTGTAAAAATATTTCCGCTTAAGAAAAACAACTAAAGAGCAATAGCTAAATTCTTACCCAGAGAACCCTGAAAGAAATTCTCCAGACTCAACCCACAAGTGAAATTAGAAAACTGGCCTGTAGAGAAACACAGTGCAACCAACCGGTCTTTCCCCCTCGTAAAGGAACCGCCCAGCCTGCATAGTTCGACACCATGACGCAGAAAATAACGCTCTAGGGATTGCGTGGTAACGGCCACCACATCGCGTACGCCCTGCGTATGGGCAAGCTGCATAGACGCCTTGAACAGGCTGATGCCGAGCGTCCCCGATACCGAAGAAACGGCGGCATAGCGCGACAACTCCCAAACCTTGGCATCACGCGGGACAGGCTTCTCGCAGAGTCTTGGGAAAACATCGCCGAGCAGGTAAGGACGCGTTGTTGGCAGCAGCCGTGTACAGCCAACTAATTTCCCTTTACTGTCCAAGGCCATGATAAAAATCGTTCCCTCTGCATCGAATTTATCAATCTCGACGCCCGGCTTCGGATGTACGCTCGCCACATCCCATCGCAACTTGCCAATGAATACTTCATGACGAAATCGACCTAGCCGTTCAAGCGCAGCCTGATCCATATCAGCGAAACGTCTGCACATAAATCGATACATCGGAAAAATTCTCCCTATGCAATTCTGACCATTTAAACCCTATGGACAAAACCGCAGAGCCGCAACTACCAAAATTAGTAGTCCGACGCGCAAGGAAAAAATAAGAAACACTTTATTTTCAGAAAAGAGAGAGATGACGTTCAGGAAGGAAAATCAGCGAAAAAACCAGCACTCATGCATGATCGATTCATCGACCAGGCAAACCGTACAGGAAAGCTCAAGCAGCATGAAATTTCCAGCCATGCCGATAGCTCAGGGAATAGAATCCAGAAAAAACACAGTCCACCAATCAAATAACACCGAGGGCCGCCGCATAAGCCGCTGTCAACACCCTATTGCTGGAACCAAACTTTCGCTGAATGCTCTTAACATGATAATTGACCGTATGTTCTGAAAGACTCAATATTTCAGAAATACTTCTTGAGCACTTACCATCAGCAATCCACCGTAATATTTCAGCTTCGCGGGTGCTCAATAGAATCTCTGCCTGGGCAACGCTGCCAGGGCACTGCAGATTATCTTCAAGAAGTTCTGTGATACATCGAAGCTTGAGTTTGAGCAGCAGGACTTCATCAGCGCCAATAGGCTCATCACTTCTGGAAATACCGAGCATGTGCAACGTCTGGTTTCTGCCTCTGGCCACAAAGGTTGCGCCAATGTTCAGGTTCCATTCACGCGCCTCACAGAACAACCTGGAGTCCAGCAATTCACCATGGTCTTGCCAGACCACAAGCCCTTGGCTCCGAGCCTTGATGACAGAAAGATCGGTAGCCCCATAGCCCTTTTCGTTGTAGCGCTTGAGCCATTCTTCAGGATAGGTACCGACGAGATGCGCTTCCCCCTGATTGAAGGGCACCGGGCGACGATAGCCATAGGCAAAACAGTCGAACCCCAGCCCATAGATTTCATTTTCAATCTGCCGAAACAGCTCATCAGCCGAACCACAACTAGCAAAGCGCAAATTGACATCGACCCACCATGTCATGAAATCAGAATTCTGCCTCATTGGCATCACCCCACTATTCCTTTAGAATTTCAATCTACTCTAAAGCCAAATCTTGAAACAATGATTCTACCCGGAATAATTTTTGCAACATCTTAAGAAAACCACCCGGTTCCAAACCGCCCTAGCCTTCGCAGTTTCCCGATGTGATTCAACAGTACGAAAGGCATGAGCATGCGCCGGTAGTTCGTCCGGGGCGACACTGGACCGTGCAGGTCCAGCGTACTCGCCCGATGTTTCAGTGCTCAATCATCCACGGCAGTGCGAATCGGCTCATTGGCCTAATGCGACGAGAAGGTGTAATCCCGATCCGGAAAATACGGTCGATCATCATCTCGGCAGGAACCTGACGGCACCAATCATTTGTCCACCATGGCAGAAAAGCCCTCGCCCCCCAGCGCCTGCAACCGCCGATACAACGTCCGCTCACTCATTCCCAACTCCTTCGCCAACTCGCTGCGCGAGCCTTCGAACACCTCCAGCGCATGGGCCAGTTGCTCCAGGTCCTTGCGCCCGCGAAGACGCGCCGACACGGCAGCCACGGGAGCCTCGTTGCGCAGTTCCGCTGGCAGATCCTGTATCCGAATCACCCCGTCGTCGGTAAACAACCGCGCCCGTTCCAGCACATTGCGCAACTCACGGATATTGCCCGGCCAGGCGTACAGGGTCAGCGCCCGCAGCGCCTGCGGGTCGATACGCGGCACGGCACCCGGCGCCAAGCGCTGCAACAGGCTGTCGATCAGCAGCGGCAAGTCATCGCTGCGTTCACGCAACGCCGGCAGGCGGATCGGGAAAGCGCTGATGCGATAGAACAGGTCCTGGCGGAAGCTGCCCGCCCCGACCATGTCCTTGAGCGGCTTGTGAGTGGCACAGACCAGGCGGAAGTCCGAGTGCACGGTGCGCAGGCTGCCCACCGGACGGAAGCTGCCGGACTCGATCAGCCGCAGCAGCTTGACCTGCATCGCCAGCGGCACCTCGCCGATTTCGTCGAGGAACAGCGTGCCACCATGGGCCGCTTCAGCCAGGCCGATCTTGCGCTGCAAGGCGCCGGTAAAGGCGCCCTTCTCGTAGCCGAACAGTTCGCTCTCCAGCAGGTTTTCGGTCAGGCCGGTGCAATCGACCACCACCAGCGGCCCACCGGCCCGCGGGCTGCCTTCGTGCAGGGCACGGGCAAACAGTTCCTTGCCGGTCCCCGACTCACCTTGCAGCAGCACCGGAATCGGCGACGGCGCCGCCCGCTGCAACGCGGTCAGTGCGTCCTTGAACGCCACCGAGCGCCCCACCAGGCCCTGGTGCTGGGGTTGCGCCGCAGCCACCGCAACGCTGTTCAGCCGCTCGACGTAGCCGACCACCTCGCCCTGGCGGCCGAGCAACGGACGCAGTTCCACATCGACATGCTCCGGCCCGCGTGGAGTGTGGTGGATGTGCAGGACCCGTTCGGGCAGGCGCGTTTCATGGGCCTTGCGCATCGGGCAATGCTCACCGGCCTGGTCGCAGGGCACGGCGAACTGGTGCGAAACCCGATAGCACTTGGCGCCGACATGCGGCCGATCCTCGACGCCGAACTGGCGCTGGTAGGCGGTATTGGCCGCGACGATGTTGTAGTCGGTGTCGAGAACGATGGTCGGCTGCACGTCGTGCTCGAGGTAGGACACCAGTGCCTGCATGTCAGGCTGGGAGAGATCGGTGGCAATCAGGTTCATGGCGGCTCCGGGACGAAGGCCGCAGCTTAATACAGAGCGCTGGACTCTGCCATTTTACTGCCACTGACTGCCATCGATACTGCCATTTCTGCCAAACTGATTTCCAGATACACAAAACTCCGCCAACTGTGCTGACAAACGTCAATGAACAGTGGGAAAAGCGCACCTCCGTCCGTTGGCATGCTTATTGAAATCCTCGACGAACAAGGGATGACTCCGCCTCCCTCGGCCGCCATCCCTCTTTGCCTGGAGTACGCAATGAACATCGGCGACAAGCTGACCGTAGAAGCCTTCTTCGATCCCAATACCTGGACCATCAGTTACCTGGTGCTGGATCGCGACACCCGTTGCTGTGCGCTGATCGACAGCGTGCTCGACTACGATCCCAAGTCCGGGCGCACCCGCACCGAATCGGCCGACCGCCTGCTCGCGCGGATTCGCGAACTGGGCGCGCGGGTCGAGTGGATCCTGGAAACCCACGTGCACGCCGACCACCTGTCGGCGGCGGCGTACCTCAAGGAGCAACTGGGAGGCAAGGTAGCGATCGGCAGCCATATCACCCAGGTGCAGCAGGTGTTCGGCGAGCTGTTCAACGAAGGCAGCGCGTTCCGCCGCGATGGCAGCCAGTTCGATGTGCTGCTGGCCGACCACGGCGAGTTCGCCATCGGCAACCTGCGCGCCACCGCCCTGCACACCCCCGGACACACACCGGCATGCATGAGCTACCTGATTCACGACGGTGATGAAACCGTTGCCTTCGTTGGCGACACCCTGTTCATGCCCGACTACGGCACCGCCCGTTGCGACTTCCCCGGCGCCGATGCACGCACCCTGTACCGCTCGATCCAGGGCCTGCTGGCGCTGCCGCCGCAGACCCGGCTGTTCATGTGCCACGACTACCTGCCGGGCGGCCGCGAGCTGCAATACATGACCACCGTGGCCGAGCAACGCGCGCGCAATATCCACATCCATGACGGCATCGACGAAGACACCTTCGTCAACATGCGTGAAGCCCGCGACGCCACCCTCGACATGCCGGTGCTGATGCTGCCCTCGGTGCAGGTGAACATGCGCAGCGGCCAGTTGCCGGAGCCGGAAGACAACGGCGTGCGCTACCTGAAGATTCCACTGAACTCCCTTTGAACCAGGCCCCGTTCCCATGAATTCGAATACCCGCCCTCAACACCAGGTCCTGATCATCGGCGCCGGTGCCGCCGGCATCGCCACTGCCTCCAGCCTGCTGGCCCGCGCCCCCGGCCTGGACATCGCGATCATCGATCCGGCCGACACCCATTACTACCAGCCGGGATGGACCCTGGTCGGGGCCGGGGTGTTCAGCCCCGAGTCGACCGCCCGCCCGCTGGCGTCGCTGATCCCGCGCGGCGTGCAGTGGATCAAGGCCGCAGTCAGTGCCTTCGAGCCCGAGGCCAACTGCGTGGTGCTGGCCGACCAGCGCCGCATCGGTTACCAGCAGCTGGTCGTCTGTCCCGGCCTGAAGCTGAACTGGGGCGCCATCGAAGGCCTGGAGGAAACCCTCGGGCGCAATGGCGTGACCTCCAACTACCGCTATGACCTGGCGCCCTACACCTGGAAACTGGTGCAGGAGCTCAAGCAAGGCCAGGCGCTGTTCTGCCAGCCGCCAATGCCGATCAAGTGCGCCGGGGCGCCGCAGAAGGCGCTGTACCTGTCCTGCGACCATTGGCGCAAAACCGGCCGTCAGGGCCAGGTCAAGGCGAGCTTCCTCAACGCCGGCGCGGTGCTGTTCGGCGTGCCCGACTATGTGCCGGCGCTGATGGAGTACATCGGCAAGTACGCCGTGGACCTGCAGTTCGGCCACAACCTGGTGGCTGTCGACGGCCCCGCCAGGCAGGCGACCTTCGCCCGCACCCTGGCCGACGGCAGCCGGGAAACCGTGGTGCGCCCATTCGATATGCTGCACGTGGTACCACCGCAGATCGCCCCGGACTTCATTCGCAACAGCCCGCTGGCCGACGCCGCCGGCTGGGTCGATGTCGACCCGGCCAGCCTGCGCCATCGCCAGTTCGCCAACATCCACGGCCTTGGGGATGTCACCAACACCAGCAACGCCAAGACCGCCGCGGCGGCACGCAAGCAGGCCCCGGTGGTGGCGAACAACGTGCTGGTGGCCCTCGGTCGACTGGCACGTCCGGCCGTGTACGACGGTTATGGCTCCTGTCCGCTGACGGTGGAGCGCGGCAAGATCGTCCTCGCCGAGTTCACCTACGGTGGCAAGCTGGCACCGACCTTCGCTCCCTGGCTGCTCGACGGTCGCCGGCCGACCCGGCTGGCCTGGTGGCTGAAGGAACGACTGCTGCCACCGCTGTATTGGCGCGGCATGCTCAAGGGCCATGAATGGCTGGCACGCCCCACCCTGCAGGCGGACACGTCAGCCCCATGAACGAAGCCATGTTGCTCGGCAGCGGGCTCGGTCTGCTGATTGGCGCGATCCTCGCCCTGACCGGCGCCGGCGGGGGCATCCTGGCGGTGCCGCTGCTGGTGTTCGCGCTGGGTCTGTCGATGGCCCAGGCCGCGCCGATCGGCCTGCTGGCGGTCGGCCTGGCCGCAGCCGTCGGCGCCCTGCTCGGGCTGCGCCAGGGTATCGTGCGTTATCGCGCCGCCGGCTTCATCGCCGGCATCGGCATCCTGCTCACCCCCGTGGGGTTGTGGCTGGCCCACCGACTACCGAACGAGCCGCTGGCGCTGGGCTTCGCCGTCGTGATGGTCTACGCCTGCGCACGGATCTTCAACAAGGCCCGCCACGAACTCGAACACGGCCAGCCGGCGCCACGCGCCGAATTCCTGCCCTGCGTGCTCAACCCGCTGCAGGGACGCCTGCGCTGGACCCTGCCCTGCGCCCGGGCGCTGACCATCACCGGCATGTTGTCCGGGTTGCTCTCGGGGCTGCTCGGGGTCGGTGGCGGTTTCGTGATCATCCCGGCGCTGACCCGCTATACCAACCTCGACAGCAAGAGCATCGTCGCCACCTCCCTGGCGGTGATCGCCCTGGTGTCGACCGGCAGCGTGGTCACGGCCACCTTGTCGGGCGTGATGCACTGGTCGGTCGGTGCACCATTCGCTGCCGGCGCGGTGGTCGGCCTGGTGCTGGGCCGCCAGGTCGCCGGACGGCTGGCCGGGCCCAGACTGCAGCAACTGTTTGCCTTGACCGGGTTCCTCGCCGCGCTGATGCTGGTTCTCAATGCACTGGGCCTTGCCGGCCACACCTGATCAGGAAGTCCTCATGTCCCTCGATACGCTGCATTTCACGCCCCTTTCCGCCCTTGGCGGCGGGGTCCTGATCGGACTGGCCGCCAGCCTGTTCGTGCTGTTCAACGGCCGGATCGCCGGCATCAGCGGGTTGCTCGGCAGCCTGTTGCAGCGAGGTGGCGAAGGACGTGCAGAAAAAGCCCTGTTCCTGCTCGGCTTGCTGGCGGCACCGCTGGCCTGGGGGCTGTTCCAGTTGCCGCACGTGGTCGAGTTCGAAGGCAACGGCTTCACGCTCGCCGTCGCCGGCCTGCTGGTCGGCATCGGTACCCGCTACGGTTCCGGCTGTACCAGCGGGCATGGCGTGTGCGGCATCTCACGCCTGTCGCCACGATCGATCGTCGCCACGCTGAGCTTCATGTTGGCGGGATTCCTGACGGTCTGGGTACTGCGTCACCTGGTGGGGTACTGAGCATGCGCAAGCTGACAGCCTTCCTCGCCGGCCTGCTGTTCGGCCTCGGTCTGTTGCTGGCGGGCATGAGCAATCCGGCCAAGGTCCTGGCCTTCCTCGATATCGGCGGACAGTGGGATCCTTCCCTCGCGCTGGTCATGCTCGGCGCCATCGGCAGCGCCTGGCTGCCGTTTCACTGGGCAATGAAACAGCCGCGCTCGCTGCTCGGCGCGCCCATGCAGATACCCGCTACACGAAAGCTGGATCGCCGCCTGGTCGGTGGCAGCCTGTTGTTCGGCGTGGGCTGGGGGATCGCCGGAATCTGCCCGGGCCCGGCCCTGGTGCTGCTGCCCGGCGGGCACTGGCAGAGCGCCGTGTTCGTCGCGGCGATGCTCGCTGGCATGCTGCTGTTCGCCCGCCTGCAGGCTCGTCAGGGACGCTGAAGCAGCGTCAGCGGCTCGCAAGCCTGGAGATAATCGCAACCGAGCACCTCATGCAGGCGCCGGCCATCGCTCAGCCGCCGGAAGAAACCCGGCGAGCGCCACGGTGCGCGACCGTCGACATTCGGTGCGCCGCGACCGGCCAGCACATCGTCGATACAGACCGTGCGGGTTTCGAAGGAGATCCGCGTCCGGTCCGTGTGATTGGGCACTCCGGCATGGGCGTGGGCGCCGGAGAACGCAAGCAGGCTACCGGGGTCGATCACCACCGGCACCGCCACTTCATCGTCGATGGGCTCCAGCAGGTGGGGAATCGCCTGGTCGGCGTCCACCGAGTTGCGGCCATCGCGGTGCGAGCGTTGCAGCACCCGGCTCAGGTCGAAATCGGCACTGCTGTTGGCCAGTGCCCGTTGCCAGAGCTGTGGATAAATGGCGAAGGTCCGCCCGGCGCTGATCGGGTAGATCGGCGCCCACCAGTTGGTCTGGGCATAGAGGTTCGAACCCCAGGTGTCGCGATGGAAGGCGATGGTCGCGGTGGCACGGTCGCGCGGTGCGGCCTCGCCCGGTGGGTGCGGTGGCTGGAAACGCAGGTGCAGGCGATCACAGGCAATGCCGCCGGCGGCCAGCCCCAGGCTGTCGAGCACCTGCGCCCAACTGCGCTGTATGCCGTCATGTCGATGGAACAGCGTCTGCAGGCGCGTGAAGCACTGCGCTTGCTGGACGTGATCCAGGTGCTGATGGATCCGGGTCGGCTCGAAGGGATACAGCGTCTCTTCCAGCAGGCCACGAGCCGCCTCGACCAGTGCCTGCATGGCCGGCAACGCCAGGGCGAACACCTCCCCGGCGTAGATCCGCGAATGAAACTCTTCAGGCATGGCTGGTGGCTGCAACTGGCTGTACATCCGGTAACGCTCCCCATTGGGCGGGTACAAGTACCCGCACTCTAGAACAGGCGCACGCGGCGACAACAGGCTCAGTGGCGAGAAAAAACCACCGTACAGCCGATCACTCGGTCGGCATCTTGCGGAAACCAACCGCCAGGCGGTTCCAGCTGTTGATGGTGTTGATCGCCAAGGTCAGGTTGACCTGCTCGGCCGGGCTGAACTCGGCATTGAGCAGCGCATAGTCCTCGTCCGGGGCGTGGGTTTCCGAAACCCGGGTCAGCGCCTCGGTCCAGGCCAGGGCGGCCCGCTCACGGGCACTGAAGAACGGCGTTTCACGCCAGGCCGACAGGGTGTACAGGCGCCGCTCGGTTTCACCGGCCTTGCGCGCATCGGCACTGTGCATGTCCAGGCAGAAGGCGCAGCCGTTGATCTGCGAAGTGCGCATCTTCACCAGTTCCAGCAGGGATTTTTCCAGCGGCAGTTTGTTCACCGCCCCCTCCAGCGCCATCATGGCTTTCATGGCATCCGGCGAAGCGGTGTAGAAATCGATACGAGGTTGCATGGCAGTGTTCCTGACAGGTGGTTGATGGCGCTACGTTAAGCCCGCGAGGCCACAAGCCAAATAGCCAATTCCGGGCAAGATCGGGAAGCCAATCGGCGACCGCTGCCAAGGACACCGGCCGCAGGCTAAACTGCGGGCTGACCCGCACCACCCTCTCCTTCCAGCGAGCCCTCACATGGAACTGCACATCACCCTCGAGGGTCGTCGCGACCTGGCCCGGCAGATCACCGACCAACTGCGCAGCGCCATCACCACCGGCCAACTGGCCGCAGGCACGCAGCTGCCGCCGACCCGGCTGCTCGCCGAACAGCTGGGGGTATCGCGCAAGACCGTGGCCGATGCCTACGCCCAACTGACCTACGACAACCTGCTGATCGGCCGGGTCGGTGCCGGTACCTTCGTCGCCTCGCATGCCCCGCGCGAGCGCACCCCGGCCCAGGGCGAGGAGCTGGCCGGTGCGGCAGTGGTACGCCAGTGGCGCGAGGCCTCGGTGCCGCTGCACCACCCGCTCGGCACCCTGCGCTACGACTTCCTCGGCGGCGCCACCAGCAAGCACCAGTTCCCCCACGACGAATGGCGCCGCTGTGTGCTCTTCGCCCTGCGCCAGACCGCCCAGGCCCGTGGTCTGTACAGCCAGCCGGAGGGTATTGCGATGCTGCGCGAGGCGATTGCCCGGCATATCGGCTTTGCCCGGGGCGTGCGCTGCAACGCCAGCGACCTGCTGGTGACCAATGGCGCCCAGCAGGCCCTGGACCTGGTCGCCCGGGTGCTGGTGGAGCCCGGCAGCCTGGTCGCTGTCGAAGACCCCGGCTACCCGCCGGCCCGGCTGCTGTTCGCCGCCCAGGGCGCGCGGGTGGTGGGCGTACCGGTGGATGAACAGGGCATCCGGGTCGAGGCGATTCCCGAGGGCACGCGGCTGATCTACGTCACCCCGGCGCACCAGTTCCCGCTGGGCATGCCGATGAGCCTGGAACGCCGTCAGGCCCTGCTGGAACGCGCACGCGAGCTGGGCGCGATCATCATCGAGGATGACTACGACTGCGAGTTCCGCTACGAGGGACGGCCCACCGATTGCCTGCAGAGTCTCGACCAGCATGGCCTGGTGGCCTATGTCGGGACCTTCTCCAAGACGCTGCTGCCCGAGTTGCGCCTGGGCTACCTGGTGGCGCCGCCGGGGCTGCTCAAGGCCCTGGTCTCGGCCAAGCAACTGACCGACTGGCACACCGCGACCCTGGCCCAGTGGGCCCTGGCCAAGTTCATCAACGACGGTTACCTGGTCAAGCATATCCGCCGCTGCCACCAGGCCTACGCCAGCCGTCGCGAAAAGCTCATCGAACGGCTGGACGGCGACCTGTCACCCTGGTTCGAACGCATCCACTCCACGGCCGGCTACCACCTGGCGATCCTCAATCGCGGCGCGGTGGACATCCCGCAACTGATCGACCTGGCGAAAAGGTTCGAAGTCGGGCTGTACCCGTTGGCGCCCTTCTTCCACACCGCACCGCCACGCACCGGCCTGCTGATGGGCTACGGTTCGATCGAAACCCTGGATATCCAGCCGTCGCTGGACCGGGTGTTGGAGCTGCTCAAGCAGATCGCCTGATCCCTCGGCACGCTCGTTGACACACGGCAATTGCCAGCCCATGGCACACACCGCTAGAATGAGATCAATTCTTAATTACATTCACGCAGGATGCGCTCCAGCGAGCAGTCGGTGCCATGTCGTCAGCCCATCACCCGCATATTCACACGCTCTACAGCGAGCATCACGGCTGGCTGCAGGGTTGGCTCAACCGCAAGCTGGGCAACAGCTGCGATGCCGCGGACCTGGCCCACGATACCTTCCTGCGCCTGCTCAGCCGCCCTGCCGCACGCTCGCTGGGTAGCGAGCCGCGCGCGCTGCTGACGCACATCGCCAAGGGCCTGGTGGTCGACCGCTGGCGCCGCCAGGAGGTCGAACGGGCCTATCTGGAAACCATCGCCCACCTGCCACCGCAGGAAGTGCCGTCGCCGGAAACCCGCCTGCTGATCCTGGAAACCCTGTGGCGGATCGAGGCGCTGCTGCAGGAGATGCCACGCAAGACCCGCGAGGCGTTCCTGCTGTCGCAGATCGACGGCCTGACCTACCAGGAGATCGCCGAACGCCTGGGCGTCTCGCTGATCAGCGTCAAGCGCTACATGCGTGATGCGTTCATCGCTTGCCTGAGCGTCGCCTGATGAGCCAAGCCCCGATCAACCCGCGTATCCTCGGCGAAGCCGCCGACTGGCTGGTGCAACTGCATTCCGGCACGGCCTCGGCAGCTGATCGCCTGGCCATCGAACAGTGGCGCCAGCGCAGTGCCGAACATGCCCAGGCCTGGCAGCGGGCCGAAGCGGTGCTCGGCGACTTTCGCAGCGTGCCCGCCGCAATCGTCAGGGACACCCTCAAGCGCACCGAACGCCAGCAGGGCCTCGGTCGCCGCCAGGTGCTGAACCGTATCGGCCTGTTGTTGCTGGCTGCCCCCCTTGGCGTGGCCTGGCAGCGCGGCACCTGGGAGCAATGGACGGCCGACCAGCGCACCGCGGTCGGCGAACAGCGTACCCTGAACCTGGCCGATGGCAGTCAGGTCCTGCTCAACACCGACAGCTCGCTGGACATCGCCTTCAGCGGCCAGGAGCGCCGGCTGGTCCTGTTGACCGGCGAGATCCTGGTCAGCACCGCCCGCGACCCGTCACCGACCTACCGACCGTTCATCGTCGAGACCCCGCAAGGTACTGCGCGAGCGCTGGGCACCCGCTTCAACGTGCGGATCGACGGACAACGCAGTGAGGTCGCGGTGCTCGAAGGCGCCGTTGAGCTCGAGGCCCAGGCCGGTGGGGCCAGCTCGACGCTGCAGGTCGGGCAACGCGCGGGGTTGCACTACAGCCGGATCGGGCCGGTGGAGCACTTCGACATTGCCAGCCTGACCTGGGACCGCGGCATGCTGCTGGCGCGCGACATGCGCCTGGCGGATGTGCTGCAGGAACTGGGGCGCTACCGGCCCGGGGTGTTGCGCTGCCAGTCGACGGTGGCCGAGTTGCGGGTGTCGGGGGCGTTTTCACTGAAGGACACCGATTCGAGCCTGCAACTGCTGCAGAACACCTTGCCGCTGAAGGTCAGCCGGTTGACCCGTTATTGGGTGTCGGTCGAGGGTCGAGCCTGATTGTAGGTGCAGCCGGTCGACACTCGATTGCTCGCGAGGGTAGCCCAGACACCACGGGGCATCAGAGACCCGCGTCATCCTTGATCGTTCCCACGCTCGGCGTGGAAACGCAGCCCGTGACGCTCTGCGTCGCAAGAGCGGACGCTGAGCGTCCTGGGAGGCATTCCCACGCCGAGCGTGGGAACGATCGAAGCTTGACCGGGAACAGAGTATCTACAGTTTCACTGATACCTTTTTCACGCTCGTCCGGTGTGTGGATAACCCCCTGCGTTTCCACGCTCCTGACAGGAATGATTGCTCGATGACCTCCAGGCACCACCCCCTGACGTCCCGCCTGCCGCTCCAGGCGCTGACCCTGGCCCTTGGCCTGACCCTCGGCGTCACCCTGCCCGCCAGCGGCCACGCCAACGAAATCACTGCGCAAAATGCCCCACGCCACTACCGCATCGCCCCCGGCCCGCTGCACCAGGTGCTGGCGCAGTTCGCCGTCAGTGCTGGCGTGCCGCTGTCCTTCGACCCGGCCCTGCTGGGCAATCGCCAGAGCCCCGGGCTCAACGGCAACTACGGCGTCCTCGAAGGCTTCCAGCAACTGCTGCACGGCAGCGGCTTCGACCTGATCAGCAGCGGCACCAGCGGCTACACCCTCGCCCCCCATGTCGAATCCAATGGAGCCCTGGAGCTGGGCGCGACCACCATCAGCGGCGAGTCCGCCGCCGACGCCGAGGTCTACAGCGGTGGCCAGGTGGCCCGCAGTGCCCGCCTGGGGCTGCTCGGCAACCAGTCGGTCGAGGACGTGCCCTTCAGTGTCACCAGCTACACTGCCCAGACCATCCGCGACCAGCAGGCGCAAACCGTCGGCGATGTGCTGCTCAACGATGCCTCGGTACGCCAGTCTTCCGGCTTCGGCAACTTCTCCCAGGTGTTCGTGATCCGCGGCCTGCCACTGAACGGTGACGATATCGCCTACAACGGCCTGTACGGTGTGCTGCCACGGCAGATCATCGCCACCGAGGCGCTGGAGCGGGTCGAGCTGTTCAAGGGGCCGAACGCCTTCATCAACGGCGTCACCCCCGGCGGCAGCGGCATCGGCGGCGGGGTCAACCTGCAACCCAAGCGCGCCGGGGACATACCGACCCGCAGTGTCACCCTCGATGCCGGTGGCTCCGGCCGCACCGGCGCGCACGTCGACCTGGGCCAACGCTTCGGTGAAGACAACCGCTTCGGCGCCCGCCTCAACCTGCTGCAACGCGAGGGCGACAGCGGGATCGACGACGAGGACCGCCGCTCGACCCTCGCCACCCTCGGCCTGGACTATCGCGGCGAACGCCTGCGGCTGTCGGCGGATCTCGGCTACCAGAAGCAGGTGATCAACCAGGGCCGGCCGGTGATCTACCTCGACGCCAGCCTGGACAAGGTGCCCCACGCGCCATCGGCCAAGGACAACTACGCCCAGTCCTGGAGCTACTCGCAACTGGAAGACACTTTCGGCATGGCCCGGGCCGAATATGACTTCAATGACAACTGGACCGGCTATGTCGCCGGTGGCGCCAAGTACACCCGGGAAAACGGCGTGTACTCTTCGCTGACCCTCACCGACACCAGCGGCAACGCCCGTGGCGGCATGCTCTACTCGCCCCACACCGAGGATAACCGCAGCCTGATGACCGGGCTCAACGGCCACCTGCAGACTGGCCCGGTCAGCCATCAACTGAGCTTCGGCCTGGCCGGCATGTGGGGCGAACAGCGCTCGGCCTACGAGAACATCGCCAGTGCCGGGCGCTACTTCAACAATATCTACGATGTGGTTCCGCGGCCACGGCCGGTGGCGACTTCGTTCGGCAGCGACATCCATGACCCTCGGGTGGTCGGTCGGAACCAGATCCGCAGCACGGCGATAGCCGACACCCTGGGCTTTCTCGACGACCGCGTGCTGCTGACCGTCGGTGCACGCCGCCAGTCCATCGTGGTCAACGGCTGGAACACCGTCACCGGCGTGCACAACGCCAGCTACGACGAGTCGATCACCACGCCGGTCTACGGCCTGGTGATCAAGCCCTGGGACCATGTGTCCTTCTATGCCAACCGCATCGAAGGCCTGGCCAAGGGTCCGTCAGCCCCCACCACCGCGATCAACAGCACCGAGACCTTTGCGCCGGTGCGCAGCAAGCAGGTCGAGGCCGGGGTACGGGTGGACATGGACAGCTACGGCGGCAGCCTGGGCGTCTATCGCATTGAGCAGCCTTCCAGCTACACCGGTTCCGACCGGATTTTCCGGGTCGAGGGTGAGCAGATCAACAAGGGCGTCGAGCTGACTCTGTTCGGCGAGCCGCTGCAGGGGCTGCGCCTGTTGGGTGGCGCGACGGTGATGAAGACCGAGTTGACCGGTACCCTCAACGGCACCAACGATGGCAACCGCGCGATCGGCGTACCGAGCTTCCAGTTCAACCTGGGCGCCGACTGGGACGTACCGGGTATCGAGGGCGCGGCGCTGAGCGCACGGATGCTGCGTACCGGCGGGCAATACGCGAACGCCAGCAACACCTTGAGCCTGCCGAGCTGGAACCGCTTCGACCTGGGCTCGCGCTATCGCTTCAAGCTGGACGAGAAGGAAGTCACCCTGCGGGCCAACCTGGAGAACGTGGCAAATACCGCCTATTGGGCTTCGGCCAACGGCGGCTACCTGACCCAGGGCACACCGCGAACCCTGAAAGTCTCGGCGACCGTGGATTTCTGATCGAGCGCGGCGCACCGCTACAAGCCGCTACTCCCAATCCTACAGTCCACGGCTACGCAGCCACTGCATGAACCCCCGCTTGACCTCCGGCTTGGGCACTTCGCGGGTAAAGTTCTGCGCCGCATGCAGGCGATGGTCGACCAGGGTCCTCATCGCCTCGCCGATATCATGCCGGGCATCCAGGCAGGGCTTGAGGTATTCCTTCTCGATCCGGTACAGCAGGCAATCGGTCTTGGCCGTGAAGTCCGCCGGCATCCCCTGCTCGGCGACGATTCCGGCCTCGCCGATCACCTCGCCCGGGCCCATCCGTGCCGCTTCGCTGGGCTTGTCGCCACGCAGCAGGGTCACCGACACCACGCCCGATTCGATGATGAACAGGTGATCGCTGACCTCACCGCGCGGCAGGATCATGCTGCCAGCCCGGAACAGCTGCGGCACCATGTTCTGGCTGAAGGTTTCCTTCTCCTCGGAACGCAGCGTCGAGAAGATAGGCGAGCTCTCCAGCAACGCCCGTGGCCGTGAGGTGCTGCTCGGCAATGCGCTCTCCGCCGCCGACAGCAGGCTCACGCCCGACGCCTGCAAATGCCGGAACGCCAGGTCGAACAGCTGGTTGCGCACCTCGCGCTTAAGGCCCATGCTCGCGACGAAACCGGTGATTTCATACTCCACACCGGCCGCGCCGGAACTTTTCAGCGCCACGCTCGGGGCCGGCGTGGTCAGCAGTGCCCGGCACCCGAGCACCGCACGCTCCAGCGCCTCGATCACCACATGGGGCCGCACATGAGGGCTGACCTGCAGGCTGATGGTCAAGCCGTGCACGTCGCTGGGACGGCTGAAGTTGATGATCCGCGCCTTCGCCGCCAGCGAGTTGGGCACCACCGCCAGGCTGCCCTGGGAGGTCTGCAGGCGGGTCGCGCGCCAATCGATGTCAACCACCCGGCCTTCGGTACCGTCGATGGAGATCCAGTCATCGACCTGATAGGGCTTGGTGGTGTTGAGCACGATGCCGGAGAACACGTCGCTGAGCGTACTCTGCAAGGCCAGGCCGACGATGATCGCAAAGGCGCCGGAGGTCGCCAGCACGCCTTTGACCGGAAGGTCGAGGACATAGGCCGCCGCCGCGATGATCGCAATCAGGAAGATGATCGCCCCCAGCACGTCCTGCAAGAGCCGGCCGGCATGGCCGACCCGCTGCATCATCACCGTGCCGACCAGCACCGTCAGGGTCCGCGCGCCGAACAGCCACCAGCCGATCTGCAATCCGGTAGCCGCCAGGTGCCGCGGGATATCGTCAGGCCACGGCGCGATCTGCATCGGGTTCATGCCTTCGTTGAACAACACCAGGCTGTACAGCGAAAACACGCTCAGGCGCACCACCAGCTTCCAGTTGCCGCTACGCGAACCGAGCAGGCGCCACAGCAGGAGGTCGATCACCAGCAGAAACAGCGCGCATAGCAGCGGGTGATCGAGCAACAGGGGTTGTTGGGTGAACAGGTCAGGCATCGCACGGCTCCGAAAACAGCTGGACAGCTGCAGGCGCCAAGGATAGCCCGCTTTCACCCACGGCTCACAGCCTGTGTTCAGTCATCCATCTGGCCGAAACGACCGCTGTGGAAGTCGACGAATGCCTGGTGGATTTCGGCCTCGGTATTCATCACAAAGGGCCCATGGCCCACGATCGGCTCGTCGATCGGTTCGCCACTGAGCAACAGCAGCATGGCATCGCCATCGGCCTCCAGCCGCAGCTGCTCGCCGGCCTGTTCGAACACCACCAGTTGCCCGGCGCTCGCCAGTGCTTCGCCGTTGATCCGCACACTGCCGCGCAGCATTACCAGCACCGTGTTGTGGCCGGCCTGCAGGTCGAGGTCCAGCGGCTTGCCGCCGGCCAGGCGAAGGTCCCAGACATCGATCGGCGTGAAGGTCCACGCCGGGCCACGCTGGCCCTCGAACTCGCCGGCGATCAGGCGCAGGTGGCCGGCACCGTCCTTGAGGGCGATGTTCGGGATGTCGCGGTCGAGGATGCCCTGGTAGCCAGCCGGCGCCGACTTGTCACGCGCCGGCAGGTTGACCCACAGCTGGACCATTTCCAGCCGGCCGCCACGGCGGGCGAAGGCTTCGGAATGGAACTCCTCGTGGATGATTCCCGCCGCCGCGGTCATCCATTGCACGTCGCCCGGGCCGATGATGCCGCCGGCGCCGGTGGAGTCGCGGTGTTCGACTTCGCCGTCATAGACGATGGTCACAGTTTCGAAACCGCGATGGGGGTGCTGGCCGACGCCACGACGCTCGGTGGTCGGGGTGAATTCGGCGGGACCGGCGTGATCGAGCATCAGGAACGGGCTGATCCGCTGGCCCAGGCCATCGTAGGAAAACAGCGTGCGCACCGGGAAACCGTCGCCGACCCAGTGGCCGCGCGGGCTGGTATAGATGCCAAGAATCTTTTTCATGGATGCCTCCATCAAGTCATGGGGCATAGCTTAGATTCGCTGCGTTTTTAGCGGTAGTCGGCAAAAATCAACCTCATCGTCCCAGCCATGGAACGAACGATTGGGATGCGGATGATGACCTGATGCGGGTGTGCGCTTGTGACGCCGGAGCGTCACGGGAGGCATTCCCACGCGGAGCGTGGGAACGATCGGTGTGCGGAGGTCCAGAGCGTGGGAATCATCGGAGCGGGAGCGGAGAGTCGCAGCTATCGGTGTGGGGTGGTCCAGAGCGTGGAAGCCATCGGTGCGGGAGCGGAGCGTCGCAGCTATCGGTGTGGGGCAGTCCAGAGCGTGGGAATCATCGGTGCGTGTTGCACGACCGTGATGGGAGATGCTGATGGCGGTGACAACCGGCTTGGAAGGATTTGCTGACACTTGCCAGGCTGGTAATGCTCCAGGCGCGCCTAGACTCAACTGATCGTTCCCACGCTCTGCGTGGGAATGCAGCCATCGACGCTCTGCGTCACCGAGCCCACACCCAATCACGGACGATCTCATGGGCAGAAGCCGCTACACCATCATCGAACCCGACCAACCGCACTTTCTCACCTGTACCGTCATGGAGTGGCTACCGCTATTCACTCGCCCCGCCCTGGTCAGCCTGCTGCTGGAATCTTGGCGCTATCAGCAGGCTTACCAGGGCTTGCGCCTGCATGGCTACGTGGTCCTGGAAAATCATCTGCACTTCGTCGCCCAGGCACCGGAGTTGAACCGCTGCCTGAGCAGCTTCAAGTCGTTCACCGCCCGCCGGATCATCGACCAGTTGCAGCAGGACAATGCGCAGCGAGCCCTGCAGCGCCTGCGCTTCAGCAAGCGAGCACACAAGCGGGACCGGGTTTATCAGCTCTGGCAGGAGGGCTCACATGCGGAGCTGGTGTGCAGCGAGCGGGTGATGCGGGAAAAGCTCGACTATATCCACCACAACCCGGTGAAACGGGGTTATGTCGACCTGGCGGAGCACTGGCGTTACTCCAGTGCTCGCAACTATGCCGGCCTGGAGGGGTTGATCGAGATTCAGCGGTGGGATGGGTGAAGGAGTGGTGTGAGCTGATGTGGTGTGACGCGGAGCGTCACAGGCTGAATTCCCACGCGGAGCGTGGGAACTATCAGCGAGTGGGGGGTTAAAAGCCCCACCGATCGCTCCCCTGACCTGCGCCGATCACTCCCTCGCCCTGCGTCGTTCGTTCCCCCCGCCCTGCGCCTATCGTTCCCTCGCCCTCCGTCGATCGTTCCCACGCTCTGCGTGGGAATGCATCCAAGGACGCTCCGCGTCCACCCCACCTGGACACGTGAATTCGTGCCGGGTGGTAAAGATTCCTTTTCCCCAGCCTGTATTTTTCTCAAAGATAGGGATGGGGATACTCCTGCCCATTCCCACCGTCATTCCAGGAGTCAACCATGTCTGTCCCCGCCTTTGGCCTCGGTACCTTTCGCCTGCAGGGCCAGGTCGTCATCGATTCGGTCAGGACCGCTCTCGATCTCGGCTACCGGGTCGTCGACACCGCACAGATCTACGAGAACGAAGCCGAAGTCGGCCAGGCCATCGCCGCCAGCGGCGTAGCCCGCGATGAGCTGTTCATCACCAGCAAGATCTGGGTCGCCAACTTCGCCAAGGACAAGCTGATCCCCAGCCTCAGGGACAGTCTGCGCAAGCTCGGCACCGATTACCTCGACCTGACCCTGATCCACTGGCCATCGCCCGGGAACGAAGTGCCGGTCGCCGAATTCATGGCCGCGTTGCTGGAAGCCAAGCAGCTGGGCCTGACCCGCCAGATCGGTATCTCCAACTTCACCGTCGACCTGATGCAGCAAGCCATCGCCGCGGTCGGTGCCGAACAGATCGCCACCAACCAGATCGAACTGCACCCCTACCTGCAGAACCGCAAGGTGGCGGCGTTCGCCCAGAGCCAGGGCATCCAGGTCACCTCGTACATGACCCTGGCCTATGGTGAAGTGCTCAAGGACCCGGTGATCCACCAGATCGCCGAGCGCCACCAGGCCACCCCGGCCCAGGTGACCCTGGCCTGGGCCATGCAACTGGGCTACGCGGTGATCCCGTCCTCGACCCGACGCGAAAACCTGGCTGGCAACCTCAAGGCCCGCGAACTGCGCCTGAACGACCAGGACATGGCACTCATCGCCGGCCTCGAGCGCGGTCACCGGCTGACCAGCCCGGCCGGCCTCGCCCCGGCCTGGGACTGACCGTCAGAGCAACTGGTTGCGCTTGGCGAACTCCGCCAGCGCCACCACCGACTTGAGGTTCAGCTTGTCGATCAGCCGGGTCTTGTAGGTACTGACGGTCTTGTCGCTGAGCAGCATCAGCGCGCTGATTTCCTTGTTCTTCATGCCCCGGGCGATGTAGCGCAGGATACTCAGCTCGCGGTTGCTGAGGTTCTCGATCTGCCGCGCCTCGGACTCGTTGACATGGGTCGCCATGCGCCCCGGGTCCTCCAGGCGGGGAAAGAAACTCTTGTTGAGCATCACCGCCCGTACCGCCAGTTGCAGTTCATCGAGCTCGGCGGTCTTGGACACGTAGCCCAAGGCCCCGGCACGCATGCAGCGCTCGGAGTAGAACTCCGGCGATTGCTCGGTCAGTACCACGATCTTGCCCGGCAGCCCCAGCGAGGTGATCCGGGTGATCACCTCCAGGCCATCGAGCCTGGGAATGTTCAGGTCCATCACGATCAACTGCGGCTCCAGCTCCCGCGCCCGCTGCACCGCATCGACGCCGTTGTCGGCCTCGGCCACCACTTCATAGTCGAGTTTCTCCAGCAATATCTTGATAGCCAGGCGAACGAACGGGTGATCGTCCACAATCAGTGCTGTACGCATCGCAAATCCTTGTGAAGTACGCCGGCCACTGCTTGAGACAGGTACGTGCTTGCATCGATCGAAAGAGAAAGGAATCCACCGAACTCAAGTGTAGGAAAGTTCTTGGATGCTTGCCTGAGCACGGCCCTCTTGCGACCTAGCGGGCCGACCGGACGGATCGCGCACTTTAGCGACCGCCTCCCGAGAGATATGTAGGAATAATCCCAAGACCAAGCCTTCGCAGCGGAAGATGCGGCTCAATCGGTGGTACTCGGGCTCCAGAACGCCTGTTGCACGCGACTGGACGTCGACAGGCGTGCCACCAGCGCATCCAGCTCATCGCCGTCGATCGAGTTGGCTGCCAGGGTCGCCTCGATTTCCACCTCGTCGTCGCCGACCGGACGCACCTCGACGTCGCTGGCCGGGTAGTTGCTGCGTTCCAGTTCCTTTTCCAGCAGCGACAGCACGACCTTCTGCTCGGCGCGCAGGGCGCTCAGGTAAAGAATGTAGGTGACCTCCGCCGACACCACATCGAGCGGCTGACGGTTGATGTAGTTGACGATCGGTCGCAGCAGGGTGTTGGCCGCCAGCACGAACAGCGTGCCGAGCAGCGCCTCGAGGATCAGGTCGGCCCCGGCACAGGCACCGACCGCCGCCGAAGCCCAGAGCGTGGCAGCGGTGTTCAGGCCACGAACGTTGCCCTCCTCGCGCATGATCACCCCGGCACCGAGAAAGCCGATGCCGGAGACCACGTAGGCGACCACCCGCACCGCGCCCTCGGCACCACCGAGGCGGTTGGCCATGTCGACGAAGATCGCCGCCCCGACCGCCACCAGCACGTTGGTGCGCAGGCCGGCGGTGCGCTGGCGGTACTGGCGCTCGAAGCCGATCAGGCCACCGAGGATGAAGGCCGCACTCAGGCTGACCAGAGTATCGGTCAACGAATCGAGGTTGATGTTGTCGAGGGCCTTCATCCATTCACTCCATTTTCGATGATGTTCTCTAACCGACCACCCAGGCTATCGCCCCCTGGTTGGCTACAACCCTGTGGCGAGCAGGCTTGCCTGCGCTCGGCTGCAAGGCAGCCGCAAAACGGCCCTCACTGCCAGCCGAACCGGCGGCTGTAGAAGCCTTTCACCGCCTGCGTCAGCGCCATGTACGCCAGCAGGATCACCGGCAGGAACACGAAGTACAGCGACGGCAACGCCTGCAGCTTGAAGTAGTGCGCCAGCGGCCCCATCGGCAGGAAGATCCCCACCGCCATGATGATTGCGGTCATCACCATCAGCGGCATCGCCGCGCGGCTTTGCAGGAACGGAATCTTCGGCGTGCGGATCATGTGCACGATCAGCGTCTGGGTCAGCAGGCCGACCACGAACCAGCCCGACTGGAACAGCGTCTGGTGGTCCGGGGTGTTGGCATCGAAGACATACCACATCAAGGCGAACGTGGTGATGTCAAAGATCGAACTGATCGGCCCGAAAAAGAACATGAAGCGCCCGACGTCCGCCGGCTGCCAGCGCTGCGGCTTGCGCAGCAGGTCTTCGTCGACGTTATCGAACGGGATGGCGATCTGCGAGATGTCGTACAGCAGGTTCTGCACCAGCAGGTGCATCGGCAGCATCGGCAGGAACGGAATGAAGGCGCTGGCCACCAGTACCGAGAACACGTTGCCGAAGTTCGAACTGGCGGTCATCTTGATGTACTTGAGCATGTTGGCAAAGGTCCGACGACCTTCGAGCACGCCCTCCTCCAGCACCATCAGGCTCTTTTCCAGCAGGATGATGTCAGCCGCCTCCTTGGCGATATCCACGGCGCTGTCCACCGAGATACCGATGTCGGCGGTGCGCAGGGCCGGCGCGTCGTTGATGCCGTCGCCCATGAAACCGACCACGTGCCCGTTGGCCTTGAGCAGGCGAACGATGCGTTCCTTGTGCGACGGGGTCAGCTTGGCGAACACGTTGGTGGTCTCGATCGCCTTGGCCAACTGCTTGTCGCTCATGCGTTCGATATCGTTGCCCAGCAGCAGACCCTGCTGCTCCAGGCCGACTTCGCGGCAGATCTTGGCGGTGACCAGCTCGTTGTCACCGGTCAGCACCTTCACCGCGACACCGTGCTCGGCCAACGCACGCAGCGCCGGCGCGGTACTTTCCTTGGGCGGGTCGAGGAAGGCGACGTAGCCGATCAGGGTCAGGTCCTGCTCATCCGCCAGGCTGTAGACATCATCGCCGGCCTCCATCGAACGCGCGGCTACCGCCACCACCCGCAGGCCTTCCTCGTTGAAGGCCGCGGTAACCTGGCGAATCCGCGCCAGCAGTTCATCGGTCAGCGGCTCCTCGGCCTCGCCATGACGAACCCGGGTGCACACCGACAGCACCTCTTCCACCGCGCCCTTGCAGATCAGCAGGTGCGGATGGTCCTGCTCGACCACCACCACCGACATGCGCCGGCGATTGAAGTCGAATGGAATCTCGTCGACCTTCTGGAACGCGGTGCCGACCTGCAGCTCGCGGTCGATCTCGACGTGCTCGAGCACGGCGACGTCGAGCAGGTTCTTCAGGCCGGTCTGGTAGTAGCTGTTGAGGTAGGCCATTTCCAGCACGTCCTCGGACTCCTCGCCCCAGACGTCGACGTGGCGGGCCAGGAAGATCTTGTCCTGGGTCAGGGTGCCGGTCTTGTCGGTGCACAACACGTCCATCGCGCCGAAGTTCTGGATCGCGTCCAGGCGCTTGACGATGACCTTCTTGCGCGACAGGAATACCGCGCCCTTGGCCAGGGTCGAGGTGACGATCATCGGCAGCATTTCCGGGGTCAGGCCGACGGCGATCGACAGCGCGAACAGCAGCGCCTCCATCCAGTCGCCCTTGGTGAAGCCATTGATGAACAGCACCAGTGGCGCCATCACGAACATGAAGCGGATCAGCAGCCAGCTGACCTTGTTCACGCCGTGCTGGAATGAAGTCGGTGCGCGGTCGGTGGCACTGACCCGCTGGGCCAGGGCGCCGAAGTAGGTGTTGTTGCCGGTGGCCAGCACCACGGCGGTGGCGGCACCGGAGACCACGTTGGTGCCCATGAACAGGATGTTGTCCAGGTCCAGCGGGTTGGTCGCGCTGGGGTCGATCTGGCGGACGAATTTCTCCACCGGCATCGATTCACCGGTCATCGCCGCCTGGCTGACGAACAGGTCCTTGGCGCTCAGCACCCGGCAGTCGGCAGGGATCATGTCGCCCGCCGAGAGCACGATCAGGTCGCCCGGCACCAGTTGGCGGATCGGCAGTTCGATGCGCTGGGCACCCTGCACCTGCGTGGCACTGGCGTGGAACCTGCCGAACACCGGCGAGGTGTCCGCGGCGAAATCCCGGCGCATGACGGTCGCGGTGTTGCTGACCATGGCCTTTAGCGCATCGGCGGCCTTGTTCGACTTGGCCTCCTGCCAGAAGCGCAGCAGGGTCGAGAGCACCACCATCGAGAAGATCACCGTGGCGGCCTTGAGGTCGTCGGTCAGCCAGGAGATCAGTGCCAGCAGGGTCAGCAGCAGGTTGAAGGGGTTCTTGTAGCAGTGCCACAGGTGCGTCCACCAAGGCAGCGGCTGCTCATGCTCGACCTCGTTGAGCCCGAACTTCTCGCGCAGCGCCTGGACCTGGGCTTCGCTCAAGCCGTCGGCATGCGCGCCCAGACGCTCCATCAGCCCCTGGGGATGATCGTTGGCAGCCGCCACCAGGGTCTGCGCCAGGGTCGGCGGGACCTCGCGGCTGACCGTGGCGTCGGTCATGCTCTCGAGCAGGGCCAGGCGGCGGAAGTGCCGGGCGAAATGCCGGGTCCGCAGAAAACCGGCAAAGAATTCTTTCAACAGGGTGAGTTTCATGGGGCTGACTCCCGCGCCACCGGCCCATCTCCTGCCAGGGCAGAAAGACGGGCGACGTTGATCTTGCGAGCAGAAACCGCATGCGCAATACCGCCACGCCGCACCGCTCCCCAGGGGGGACAGGCGCAGCCGGCCACCGGGCAGGAATGCCAGGCGTGTCGATAGCGTCGCGACGAGCCACAGGGGCGCATCACAGGCTGTTCAGCGTCGGGAAAAGGACTTCGGGAGACAGCCGCCAGGGGCTGTCATCGGGATGCCGCTTCTCGCTTTCGGGCGAGACAACGGCAGGGAAAGGCTGCGCGTTATCTTGCCGAGAATATGCCGGTCATCGGAACCGGCCGACTACTGTCACTCGAACAAGTACCCACATGGGCCTCCGCAATGGATGAAAACGCGCGAAGCTTACACTTCGACATTTGCAGCGTAAACGGTAACAAGGTGTTTCGCCGGGCTACCGGAAGGTTCTTCAGGAAGGGTTCAGGTTGACGCCGGTCAAGGTCATTCACAGTCCCACTGACGCATGCGGGCGCGGCAGTGTTTCATCGCATTGACGATATGTTTTTCCACCAGGCTGCGGGAAATATTCAGGCGCTCTGCAATTTCCGGGTGCGACAGGCCCTCGAGCTTGCGCAGCATGAAACTGTCGCGGCACAGCCTCGGCAGTTCGGCCAGGGCGCGCTGCAGCATGAGCAGTCGCAGGTCATGATCCAGCTCCGTCTGCGGAGAGGGACTGAAAAACCGCTCATCGCTATCGAGCACTGCCAAGGGTTCGTTCTGGCGCACGGCGTTACGCCGATGATCGTCGATCATCAGGTTCATCGCCGTGCGATAGAGGAAGGCCCGCGGTTGTTCGATCGGTGTTTCGCTGGAGCGCTCCAGCACACGTAGATAGGCATCATGCACCACATCCTCGACAACCTGGCGGTTGCCCAGTTTCGCATTGAGGAAACACACCAGTTCACGGTAGTAGTTTTCCAACATGACTCCTGTCCGCACGCTCGGCGGGGGCCGGTCCTTGAGTCATCGGCAGCCAGGGCTCGATGATGGCAGTTTGAGGATGTGTAATTTATAGTAATTCTCATATAGATTTAAAGTGCTCCCGGACAAAAGCCTGAAATGTCTGGAAAAACAGTGCCGGACAAAGACTTAAATTCACACTGGGGCTTCTCGTCTAACTGAAATCTCCCGTGTCCCCGCCAGCAGCCGGAAACAACCCGCTGGCGTGATCACGGATCGATCTTCCATCGGCTGGAACCCTGCATGAAACGTCCTCGACGCACCCGACGCGCCCTGCTTGTCTCGCTCTGCCTGATCCCTGTCGTCGCCTTCGCCGCCTGGCAGATCCTGCCTCCGGGGCGCGACAGTTTCGCCACCGTCACGGTCAACCGCGGTGACATAGAAAGCAGCGTGACTGCCCTCGGCACCCTGCAACCACGCCGCTACGTCGATGTCGGTGCCCAGGCCTCCGGGCAGATCCACAAGATCCACGTCGAGGTCGGCGACCAGGTGAAAGAAGGCCAGTTGCTGGTCGAGATCGATCCCTCGACGCAGAAAGCCAAGCTCGACGCGGGCCGCTATTCCATCGAAAACCTCAGGGCCCAGCTCCAGGAGCAGCGTGCCCTGCATGAACTGGCCCGGCAGAAGTACCAGCGCCAACTGCAACTCAATGCCGGCGGCGCCACTCGCGTCGAGGACATCCAGAGTGCCCAGGCCGAGATGCGTACCACCCAGGCGCGCATCGACATGTTCCAGGCCCAGATTCTCCAGGCCCAGGCCAGCCTGCGCAGCGACGAGGCGGAGCTGGGCTATACCCGCATCTACGCGCCGATGGCCGGCACCGTGGTCGCCCTTGATGCCCGCGAGGGCCAGACGCTCAATGCCCAGCAACAGACGCCACTGATCCTGCGGATCGCCAAACTGTCGCCAATGACGGTCTGGGCCGAAGTCTCCGAAGCCGACATCGGCCACGTCAAGCCGGGCATGAGTGCCTACTTCACCACCCTCAGCGGCGGCAACCGGCGCTGGAGCAGCACTGTGCGGCAGATCCTGCCGGTACCGCCCAAGCCCCTGGAACAGTCCAGCCAGAGCGGCAGCAACAGCCCCAGCGGCAGCAGCAAGAGCGGTGCCGCACGGGTAGTGCTGTATACCGTGCTGCTGGATGTCGACAACGCCGACCAGGCCCTGATGGCGGAAATGACCACCCAGGTGTTCTTCGTCGCCGACCGTGCGCAGAACGTCCTCACCGCACCGATCGCCGCCCTGCAGGGTGGCCACGACCCGCACCGGCAGACGGCCCGGGTCGTCACCCCCGAAGGCCGGATCGAGACCCGTGAAGTGCGCACCGGCATCAGCGATCGCCTGCGCATCCAGGTACTCGACGGCCTGGCCGAAGGCGATCATCTGCTGATCGGTCCGGCCGTCGGTAGCGGAGGCTGAATGCAAACGCCACTGATCGAACTGCAGGACATCCGTAAATCCTATGGTGGTGACGACAGCCCACTGGTGGAAGTGTTGCGCGGCATCGACCTGTCGATCCATGCCGGCGAGTTCGTCGCTATCGTCGGCGCCTCCGGCTCGGGCAAGTCGACCCTGATGAACATCCTGGGCTGCCTGGACCGCCCCACGTCCGGCAGCTACCGCTTCGCCGGCGAGCCGGTGGCCGAACTGGACACCGACGAGCTGGCCTGGCTGCGTCGCGAGGCCTTCGGCTTCGTGTTCCAGGGCTATCACCTGATTCCTTCCGGATCAGCCCAGGAAAACGTCGAGATGCCGGCCATCTACGCCGGCACCCCGGCGGCCGAGCGCCATGCCCGCGCCGCCGCCCTGCTCGACCGCCTGGGCCTGGAAAGCCGTCGCGGCAATCGCCCGCACCAGCTCTCCGGCGGCCAGCAGCAACGGGTGTCGATCGCCCGTGCCCTGATGAACGGCGGCCACATCATTCTCGCCGACGAACCCACCGGCGCCCTCGACAGCCACAGCGGTGCCGAGGTGATGACCCTGCTCGACGAACTGGCGAGCCAGGGCCACGTGGTGATCCTGATCACCCACGACCGCGAGGTCGCGGCCCGCGCCAAGCGCATCATCGAGATCCGTGACGGCCTGATCATCAGCGACAGCGCCCGGCAGGCCGGCGCCGCCCCGCCCAGCGCCAACCCGGGCTCCCTGCAGGCGGTGGACCTGCGCCAGCGCCTGAGCGACGGCAGCGAATACAACGGCGCCTGGAAAAGCGAACTGCTCGAGGCCGTGCAGGCCGCCTGGCGGGTGATGTGGATCAACCGCTTCCGCACGGCCCTGACCCTGCTCGGCATCGTCATCGGCGTCGCCTCGGTGGTGGTCATGCTGGCGGTGGGCGAAGGCAGCAAGCGCCAGGTCATCGCCCAGATGGGCGCCTTCGGCTCGAACATCATCTACCTGAGCGGCGCCGCCCCTGCGCCCCGCGCACCACTGGGCATCATCACCCTGGACGACGTGGCGGCGCTGTCGGCACTGCCCCAGGTGAAAATGATCATGCCGGTCAATGGTAACGATGCGACGGTGCGCTTCGGCAACCTGGACCACAACGCCTATGTTGGCGGCAACGACACGCAGTTCCCGGCGATCTTCAACTGGCCGGTGGTCGAAGGCAGCTACTTCACCCAGGAGGATGCGCGCAGTGGCGCAGCGGTGGCGGTGATCGGCCACAAGATCCGCGAAAAGCTGTTCCAGCACCTGCCCACCCCCATTGGCCAGTACCTGCTGATCGAGAACGTGCCGTTCCAGATCGTCGGCGTACTCCAGGAAAAAGGTGCCACCTCCGGCGAAACCGACAGCGACGAGCGGGTGGCAATCCCCTACTCCGCCGCCAGCGTCCGCCTGTTCGGCACCCACAACCCGGAATACGTGGCCATCGCCACCAGCGACGGGCGCAACGTCAAGGACGCCGAACGTGCCATCGACCAGGTGATGATGACCCTGCACAACGGCCGGCGCGACTTCCGCCTGACCAACAACGCGGCGATGATCCAGGCCGAGGCCCGCACCCAGAACACCCTGTCGCTGATGCTCGGTTCGATTGCCGCCATCTCGCTGCTGGTGGGCGGGATCGGCGTGATGAACATCATGCTCATGACCGTACGCGAGCGTACCCGGGAAATCGGTATCCGCATGGCCACCGGCGCCCGCCAGCGAGACATCCTGCGCCAGTTTCTGACCGAGGCGGTGATGCTCTCGGTGGTCGGCGGCCTGGCCGGCGTGGTCCTGGCCCTGGGCGTCGGCGGCATCCTGATACTGAGCAAGGTCGCGGTGGCCTTCTCCCTGGCCGCCGTGACCGGTGCCTTCGCCTGCGCCCTGGTCACCGGCGTGATCTTCGGCTTCATGCCGGCCCGCAAAGCCGCCCGGCTCGATCCGGTGGCAGCCCTTACCAGTGAATGATCGATCTATGAAGCCGCAACTCTCCCTGCTTACGGTCTGCCTGCTGCTCAATGCCTGCAGCGGCCCCGCTTCCAACCCGGACAGCGGCCTGGCGCCGCCAGCCGCCTGGCAGTTTGCCCAACGCCAGGCCATGCAACAGGACAACCGCCAGTGGTGGCGACAATTTGGCAGCCCCGAACTCGACCAACTGATCGAACAGGCACGCCGGGACAGCCACGACATCGCTGCCGCCGCCGCACGAGTGCGCCAGGCCCGGGCCAGCGCAGTGATCGCCGGCGCCCCGCTGCTGCCACAGCTCGACCTGAACCTGGACGCCAGCCGCAGCAAGCTGCTGCACGGCACCGCCGACAGCGACAACAACAGCAAGAGTTTCGGTGCCGGCCTTACCGCCACCTACGAGGTGGACTTCTGGGGCGGGCTGGCCGCCACTCGCGATAGCGCCCTGCAAAGCCTGCGTGCCAGCGAATTCGACCAGGCCACGGTGGAGCTGACCCTGCTCGGCAGCGTCGCCGACCAGTACGCCCGCACCCTGTCCGCCCGCGAACAGCAGCACATCGCCGAACTGAACCTGGTCAACGCCCAAAGTGTGCTCAAGCTGGTGCAGACCCGCTACGACTCGGGCTCGGCCACTGCCCTGGAACTGGCCCAGCAGAAAAGCCTGGTCGCCGCCCAGCAGCGGCAGTTGCCACTGATCCAGCAACAGGCCGGGGAGTCGCTGATCAGCCTGGCCGCCCTGCTCGGTCAACCGGTGCAGGCCTTGCAGATTGGCAGCCGGCCCTTCTCCAGCCTGAGCTGGCCACGGATCGATGCCGGCCTGCCCAGCGAGCTGCTGAGTCGCCGCCCGGACATCGCCCGCGCCGAAGCGCAACTGGCGGCGGCCCAGGCCGACGTCAAGGTGGCACGGGCGGCGATGCTGCCGAAGCTGACCTTGAGTGCCCAACTGGCCTCGGAGTCCAGCGAGGCTTCCAAGGCCCTGCGCACGCCGTTCTACAACCTGACCGCCGGGCTGGTCGCACCGATCTTCAACAACGGCCGCCTGCGGGCGGGACGGGACAAGGCCACGGCCCGCGAAGAGGAACTGCTGGAGACCTATCGCGGGGCGATCATCAATGGCTTTGCCGATGTCGAAAAGGCGCTCAACAGCATCGAGCGCCTGGATCAGCAACGCCAGTGGCAGGAGGAAGAACTGCGGCAGGCCAAGGCCGCCTTCGAACTGTCCCAGAGTCGCTACCGGGCTGGGGCCGAAGACCTGCTGACCGTACTGGAAACACAACGCACGCTGTATGCCGCCGAAGACCTGAACGTGCAACTGCGACTGAGCCGCCTGCAAGCCAGTATCGCCCTGTACAAGGCGTTGGGTGGGGGCTGGAGCGAGCGCTGAACCTGTTTCGGCGCGGGTGACGCTGAGCGTCACTGGCTGCATTCCCACGCGGGGCGTGGGAACGATCCAATGTGCAACTGCGACTGAGCCGCCTGCAGGCCAGCATCGCCTTGTACAAGGCGTTGGGTGGGGGCTGGAGCGAGCGCTGAACCTGTTTCGGCGCGGGTGACGCTGAGCGTCACTGGCTGCATTCCCACGCGGGGCGTGGGAACGATCCACGAATGGCTGCCCGGGGCGGCCCTCAGTGCCTGGGTGGTCTAACCTGTGGCGAGCGGGCTCGTCGGGACGCCGCACCGCCGCGCTCGGCTGCCAAACAGCCGCAAACCCGGCGCCGCCGAGCTCATCCTGATACACCGCAGTGGCCGGACCTGGGGCCGCAATGCGGCCCAGCGCGGGCAAGCCCGCTCGCCACACCAAGCCTCAGCAGCCCTGCATTGGCCTTGCAGCAGCCATCGATCGCTCCTACGCTCCGCGTAGATCGCTCCCACTCTTCGCATCGATCGCTCCCACGCTCCGCATCCGATCGTTCCCACGCTCCGCGTGGGAATGCCTCGCAGGGCGCTTCGCGCCCATCCACAGGGACTTTAGAAGAAACGATCTTTCAACGACAGGTGCCGGGCATACCAAGGGCGCCGCGGTACCCGTCGCAGCAGGTCGGGCAAGCCCTTCTCGTCGGCGAAGGTGATACGCAGCGCCAGCTTCATGGTCTCCGGATCCATCTCCACCGACTTGCCGATGCTCAGGCCCGGCGTGGTGCTGCATCCATGGGTGCTCGGGCCCAGCCACGGATCATCCACCTCGACCCAGCGCCCGGGCGCGAACCACGGCACGCCATTGACCTGCAGTCGCGTGACCTGGCCCGGATGGAAGCGTTCATGGGCACGAAACCAGTCTTCGATGCGATCATCGATCCAGCCATGGAACAACCAGAACACCGGGTGCACGTGGGAAGAGAACGGGTCACCGAGAAAGTCGTTCTCCGGCTGGAACCAACGCGGGGCGAAATCGGTGAACTCGCGGGCCATCGGCACCGGCGCGTCGTTGGACGGGTCGCGCGGTACCGCGGCCCAACGCATGTGCAACCAGTCGTGCAGGCCCAGTTCAAGCTCCGAGCCGAACTGGCCCAGGGTCAGCTTGGACAGATAGCGCGGATCGGTGTACTGCGACTCCCAGACCTGGAAGTTGCTGTGGTAGGTCTCGCCGCTCTTGATGTCGCTGACCCACTGACTGTAGTCGTCATCGTCCTCGGCCAGCCAGGTCGGCGGTACCGCCCAGCCGTCATGGTTGTCGAAGTAACGGATGAACCCCTGGCGGTCACGCTCCAGCTCCGGCTGCGGCTGCGGGAAACGGCGCCAGGACGGCAACGGCTGGATAGCCCGCGCCGCCTGCAGCATGTGCCGGTGCATGAAGAAGAAGTCGACCCCCGAACCATTGCGGTCCTTGCGCGGCCCTCGGGCATCACGCTCCTTGTCGCGCGGACCGGGCTGCCAACCGATGCCGCGCAGGCCATCGCGCTTGTCTTCGGGCAACTTGTGCCACTTGTCCCGGGTGGCATGCCAGAGCTGGTGGAATAGCCGATGCTCGGGCGACACCAGCCAGGCCAGCAGGGGTGCACTCAGGCCGATGCGTTCGCGGGCTTCGGGAAAGGTGTGCTTGGTGGCGACGAAACGGCTGTCCAGCTGGGTCAACGCCAGCGGCCGGTCGAGGCGCTCGATACGCCCGGTGAGGGTGCCACTGCCAGCATTGCCGTAAGTGCCCCAGACCTCGTCGAGGATCATGCTCAACTCATACTCGGGGAACACCTCCGAGCCGCGGAACAGGCGCCAGAACAACCGGGCACCGTCGGCCACCGCCAGGTCGCCGACGATACGCAACCGTGGCTCGGCGTCACCGCGCAGGCCCTCGGCCGTATCGATGAAACCGCGCACCCCGCGACCACGCGGCGCGATATCGAGCAACACCTGCACCCCTTCCAGCGGTAGTCCCGCCAGGCCGGCATCGCGACCCTCGAAACGGATGCTCCAGACCCCGCGCAAGTTGTTGGCCAGGCGCTGGCCCGCAGTGTCCGGCAGGTCGACCGTGGCCTCGCCCGGCGTGATGGGCTCGTCCTCGCGCGTCAGTTCACGCTGCGCGTAATAAGCCGCGGGGATGGCGGCGCCGGTAAGCGCCAGGCCTGCTATGAACCCTCGTCGAGAAATCGTCATCGCCCTACCTGTGTCAGCCCTGAAGCAGGCCTTATCCCAGCTAGGACGTTGAACCCTGGGGGAAATTTAGCCTGTCGCGTGACACGAAAGCGCTAAATTCCCTGCACCTCCACTCGTTCCTCCCAGATAGCAAAAGCCCTTGTGGCTGCCTGTGACCTGCGAACCAGAATGAGATGGCAATGACAAAACCGCGTTCGAAAAAGGCTCTCTATATCGGTCTGCCCCTGGCCCTGGCCATCGGCGCCGCCTCGGCCTGGCTGGGCTGGCAGTATTGGTCCAATCCCGGCTACCCGCTGGATATCGTCAAGCAGGCGGACGAGCTGCAGGAGCGGATAATCTCGTTCGACAGCCACATCACCGTGCCGCTGACTTTCGGCGCCGAAGGCCGCGAGGCGGACAAGGACGGTTCCGGCCAGTTCGATCTGGTCAAGGCCGACCGCGGGCGCCTGTCCGCCGCCGCCCTGACGGTATTCGGCTGGCCGGAGATCTGGAACGGCGCGAACGCTCCGCATCACCCGACGGCAGGCTTCGTCGACGAGGCGCGCAAGCAGCAGGAAGTGCGCTACAAGATCATCACCGGGATGGTCCGTGACTTCCCCAATCGCGTCGGCATCGCCTACACCCCCGATGACATGCGCAGGCTGCATGGCGAAGGCAAGTTCGCGATTTTCATCAGCATGCTCAATGCCTACCCACTGGGCCATGACCTCAGCCTGCTGGACACCTGGACCGCGCGCGGCATGCGCATGTTCGGTTTCAGCTACGTGGGCAACAACGACTGGGCCGACTCGTCCCGCCCGCTGCCGTTTCTCAACGATACCCCCGACGCCCTGGGCGGCCTGTCCGAAATCGGCAAGCAGGCGGTGCATCGTCTCAACGACCTGGGGGTGATCATCGATGTCTCGCAGATGTCGACCAAGGCCCTGGAACAGGTCAGCCAGCTGAGCCGCACGCCCATGGTCGCCTCGCACTCGGCACCGCGCGCGCTGGTGGACATTCCACGCAACCTCAGCGACCAGGAAATGCAACTGATCAAGAACAGCGGCGGCGTGGTCCAGATCGTCGCCTTCCCCGCCTACCTGCGCCCCCTGAGCCAGCCGACCCAGGACAAGCTCAACGCCCTGCGCAAGCGCTTCGACCTGCCGCCGTTGCCCAACCTCGCCATGGCGCTGATGCCCGGCGACCCGATCATCACCGTCTGGCCGGAACAACGCTTCGGCGAATACGCCAGCGAGCTGTACGCAATCCTCGACAAGGAACCCAAGGCCGACCTGAAGGACTTTGGCAACGCCATCGATTATGCGGTGAAGAAAATCGGCATCGACCACGTCGGCATCAGTTCGGACTTCAACGACGGCGGCGGCATCGATGGCTTCAAGGATGTCAGCGAAGCCCGCAACGTGACGGCCGAACTGCTCCAGCGTGGCTACTCCGAAGCGGACATCGCCAAGCTCTGGGGCGGCAATTTCCTGCGGGTCTGGGACCAGGTGCAGAAGGCGGCCAGGCACTGAGCATCCCCCGGTCCCCCTTCGTGCGGAAAACGGCCCGACGCGTTCCCGTTGGGCACCGATCCATTATCCAGACCGTCCAAGTGATCATTCATGACTGACCGCAGAACCTTTCTCAAGCAGGCCGGCCTGCTCGCCGCCAGCCTGCCGCTCGGTACCCGCCTGGACCTTGCCGCCGCTGCCTCGGCACCGGTCGCCAGCCCCGCGCAAGGTGGCGACAAATGGGCGCGGCTACGCCAGCTGTTCGACCAGGACCCGGACTACCTGCACTTCTCCAACTTCCTGGTCACCAGCCACCCCAAGCCGGTGCGCGACGCCATCGAACGCCATCGCGCAGCCATCGATCGCAACCCGGGCCTGGCGATGGACTGGGACCTGGCGCAAACCTGGCAGCGCGAAAGCCAGGTGCGTCACGCCGCCGGGCGCTACCTGAAGGCCCAGCCGGGCCAGATCGCCCTGACCGGCAGCACCACCGAAGGCCTGGCGATGATCTACGGCGGCATCCATGTTCGCCACGACCAGGAAATCCTCACCACCGAGCATGAGCATTACTCGACTCGCAACACCCTGCGCCTGCGCACCGAACGCCAAGGCACCCGGGTGCGCAAGATCAGCCTGTTCCAGGACGCCCACCGCGTCTCGGCCGACGAGGTACTCGGCAATATCGCTCGTGCGATCAAGCCCGAAACCCGTGTACTGGGCATGACCTGGGTACAGTCCGGCAGCGGGGTCAAGCTGCCGATCGGCGAGATCGGCAAGCTGGTGGCGGAAAGGAACCGCAACCGCGACGACAAGGACCGTATTCTCTACGTGATCGACGGCGTCCATGGCTTCGGTGTCGACAACCTCGACTTTCCGGACATGCACTGCGACTTCTTCATTGCCGGTACCCACAAGTGGATGTTCGGTCCGCGCGGCACTGGCATCGTCTGCGCCCGTTCGGAAGAACTCCGGGACGTTACGCCACTGGAGCCGACCTTTTCCGAAGACACCAACTTCGCCACTTCGATGAGCCCCGGTGGCTATCACGCCTTCGAACATCGCTGGGCCCTGGACCAGGCCTTCGAACTGCACCTGGAGCTGGGCAAGGCCGATGTCCAGGCACGGATCCACGCCCTCAACAGCGAGCTCAAGCAACGCCTGCAGGCCGATTCGCGCATCGAACTGGTCACGCCCATGAGCCCGGAGCTGTCGGCTGGTTTCAGCTTCTTCCGGGTCAAGGGCCAGGACAGCGACAAGGTCGCCGCCACACTGTTGAAAAACAAGGTGGTGGTCGATGCGGTGGACCGCGACGTCGGGCCGGTGGTGCGTACCGCCCCCGGGCTGCTCAACACCGAAGCCGAACTGGATCGTTTCATGAGCCTGCTGGGCCAGCAGCTGTGAGCCTGGCCTTGCGGTACCGCCCATTGTGTTCAGATTTCTGCCTGCGAGATATCCCATGACAGCAAAATCCCCCAGCATCCGATCCCGTGCCGGCCTTCGCTCGGCCATGACCCTTGCCGCCCTGTGCGCGGCGGGACTGTCCGGTACCGCCTTGGCCGCCAGCACGCCGTTGCCGGGCAAGGTGTTCAAGGACTGCAAGGACTGCCCGGAAATGGTGGTACTGCCCGCCGGCAGCTTCACCATGGGCAGTCCGGAAGACGAGATCGGTCGTGAACCGGATGAAGGGCCGATGCATGAGGTCACCTTCAAGAAGGCCTTCGCCATCAGCCGCTTTCAGGTCCTGGCCGGCGAATGGAAAGCCTACCTGCACAGCACCGGCTACACGATGCCGGACGGCGATACCCGCCCGGGTCGCGAATGCCTGGCCGGTGAGCCACGCTACCCCATGAGCGACCGGCAGCCGGCGGTCTGCATGGATTGGCGCGAGGCCGAGGCCTATGCGAAGTGGCTGTCGAAGAAAACCGGCAAGGCCTACCACCTGGTCAGCGAAGCCCAGCGTGAATACGCCGTGCGCGGTGGCACCCGAGGCCCGTTCCCCTTCCCCTTCGACGAGGGCAAGGAGTACAGCATCGCCAAGCACGCCAATACCTATGGCCCGGCGGACGGTTTCAGCTACACCTCGCCGGCCGGCAGCTTCCCGCCCAATGCCTTCGGCGTCTATGACGGCCACGGCAATGTCTGGGAGTGGACCGCCGACTGCTATGTCGACACCTACACGGGTGCACCGACCGACGGCAGCCCGCGCCTGGACAGCCAGGAATGCGAGGACCGCCGCTCGATCCGTGGCAATGACTGGACCGAAGCGCCGGTCTTCTCCCGCTCCGCCAACCGCAACGAACGCAGCGAATACACCCGTGGCGACTGGCTGGGTTTTCGCGTCGTCCGCGAACTCTAAATCCCACCGCAAAACACTCGTCTAAAGAGTTCAGGGCGCCGCGCGCGGCGCCTGTTTCCGAAGACCTTCACGAGTAGCCCCCATGCCTCTCCAAGCACAAAGCCTCGCCCAGGAAACCCTGAGGATCCTCAAGCCCTTCTGGCTGCTGGTGGTTCTTTCGGCCGCCCTGGGGGTTGTCAGCGGCCTCAGCGTCACCGCCCTGCTGGCGACCATCAACGACGCCATGAATGCGACCGGTGGCCCGGACACCCGTATCGCCCTGCTGTTTGGCGGCCTGTGCATACTGACCCTGGCCTGCTCGACGGTTTCCAACCTGCTGACCAACTACGTCGGCCAGCGCGTGGTCGCCCGGTTGCGGCAGGAACTGGCCGCCAAGGTGCTGGTGGCACCCATCGAGCAACTGGAACGTTATCGTGCCCATCGGCTGATCCCGGTGCTGCTCAACGATGTCAGCACCATCAGCACCTTCGCCCTGTCGGTGGCGCCGATGGTGATCGCCTTCACCGTCACGGTTGGCTGCCTGGCCTATCTGGCCGCACTGTCCTGGCAAATCCTCGCCCTGACCCTGGTGACCGTGATCATCGGCAGCGGCGCGCAGTGGCTCGCCCACCGTATCGGCATGCGCAGCATCCTGCGGGCACGGGACGGCGAAGACGAACTGCAGAAGCACTACCAGGCGATTTCCGCCGGTTCCAAGGAGCTGCGCATCCAGCGCCAGCGCCGGCAGTTCATGCACGACCAACAGATCCACGGCACCACCGAGCGCATCAGCCAGGCCAACATCCGTGCAGCGAACATCTTCGTCAGCGCCGAGACGTTCGGCTCGATGCTGTTCTTCGCGGTCATCGGTATCGCCATCACCTTCCAGGCGCTCTGGCCGAGTACCGACAAGACCGTGCTCGGCGGTTTCGTGCTGGTCATGCTGTACATGAAGGGCCCGCTGGAGCGACTGGTCACGACCATCCCGAGCATCAGTCGCGCCGAGATCGCTTTCCGCCGTATCGCCGAGCTGTCGTGGCGCTTCTCCTCGCCAGAGCCGCATCTGCTGGTCAACGACCGGGTAATCGATCCGACGCCGCTGCAGAGCATCGAGCTGCGCCAGTTGCGCTACGACTACCCACCGGTCGAAGGTGTGCCGCCGTTTCACCTGGGTCCGGTCGACCTGACCATCCGCCAGGGCGAGATCGTCTTCATCGTCGGCGAGAACGGCTGCGGCAAGACCACCCTGATCAAGCTGCTACTGGGCCTGTACACGCCACAACAGGGCGAAGTCCGCCTCAATGGCGCGCCGGTCACCGCCCAGGCCCTGGACGACTACCGCCAGTTGTTCACCACCATCTTCGCCGACTACTACCTCTTCGACGAAGTAGCCCAGGGCGGCACGCCACTGCCGCCGGAATCGATCAAGTACCTGGAGCGCCTGGACATCGCCCACAAGGTCAGCATCCGCGACGGCAGCTTCAGCACCACGGACCTGTCCACCGGCCAGCGCAAGCGCCTGGCGCTGCTCAATGCCTGGCTGGAACAACGCCCGGTGCTGGTGTTCGACGAATGGGCCGCCGACCAGGACCCGGCCTTCCGTCGGGTGTTCTACACCGAGCTGCTGCCCGAGCTGCGCGACCAGGGCAAGACCATCATCGTCATCTCACACGATGACCGCTACTTTCCGGTGGCCGACCAACTGGTGCGCATGCAGGCCGGGCAGATCCAGGTCGAACGGGTGCAACGCGAGGCCGTACCCGCCTGACCCCCGTCACCCCGCGCGCAAGGCGCGGGGTGAACCCACCTAAATTGTTCTCCCGCCCGTTCGTTCTTCCTATAGCCAGTGCCACGACAGTCCCGCCGCATTGCGTCCCGCACGCAACGGTCATGGAAGAAAGCCCCCTCACCAAATTTTTTCTGCTTTGTTTTCCGATTTTGTCGGGCTGGTGCGTCTTCTTCTCAAGTAATAACAATTCCTAGTTGCTTTTCCACACTTAGAAAGAGCTGAAAGAATGCCGACAACACACCGACTGACCCCCTTGAGCACAGCCTTGCTGATTCGCAAGATGCTGCGCTCGCCTGTCACGCTCGGCGCCATGGGGATGGCGCTGGCACTGCCGATGGCTGCGCAGGTACAGGCCCAGGAGTTCGAGTTCAACATCGCCGCCCAGCCACTGGCGGCGGCCCTGCAGGAGCTGGGGCGCCAGGGCAATATCCAGGTGCTGTACAACCCGGAGCGGGTGAAGGGCCTGCAGGGGGCAGCGGTCAAGGGCAAGCTCACGCCCGGCCAGGCGGCCGGTGAACTGCTGAAGAACACCGGTGTGAACTATAGCTTCCAGGGCGACACCCTGACCCTGAGCAGCACTGCAGCCACCAGCAGCTCGGGCCTGAACCTGTCGGCCACCACCATCAGCGGCCAGTCCCAGGTGCTGGGTACCAGCACCGACGGCACCGGCTCCTACACCACCGGCGCGGTGACCATCGGCAAGACCGCGCATTCGCTGCGGGAAACGCCGCAGTCGGTCACCGTCGTGACCCGCCAGCAGATGGATGACAAGAACCTCACCAAGCTTGATGAGGTGATGGCACAGACTACCGGTATCACCCGCTCCAACCGTAACTTCGGCGGTAACGTCTTCAACTCCCGGGGCTTTACCCTGGAAGACGACAGTTACATGATCGATGGCATTCCCGGACTGGCCTACAACATGACCGGCTGGATCCGGCCTGACATGGCGGTATTCGACCGCGTCGAGGTCCTGCGTGGAGCCTCCGGGCTGTTGGTCGGTGCCGGCAACCCAGGCGGCGCGGTCAACCTGGTGCGCAAACGCCCAACTGCCGACCCGCACTTCTCGATCAGCACCAGCGCTGGTTCCTGGGACAACTACCGCATGGACCTGGACGGCAGGGGCCGACTGAACGAGCAAGGCACCTTGCGCGGTCGTGCCGTGGTCGCCTATGAGGATCGCGGCTACTTCCAGGATGGGCTGAACTCTGAAACCCCGTTACTGTACGGCATCGTCGAAGCCGACCTGAACGACTCCACAACCCTGGCGGTCGGCCTGCGCCATCAACGCACGCTCTATCATGGCTACACAATTTTCGGCCTGCCTCGCTACAGCAACGGTCGCGAGATCGACGTTTCGCGCTCCACCTCGCTGGGCCAGGACTGGAACCGCCACGAAATCGAGGTCAACGAGGTCTTTGCCGACCTTGAACATCATCTCAACGACAACTGGACCAGCAAGGTGTCGGTGACCCAGTCGCAGAGCATGTTCAACCAGCGCGTGGCCTACTCGCAGGGTGTTCTGAACCCGGTCACCCAGAGCGGTACCGAACTCAGCAACACACAGTTCCGCCGTGAATACGTCACCAGCAAGGGTATCGACGGCCATATCTCGGGCAACTTCGACGCCTTTGGCCTGACCCATGAGTTGATGGTCGGTGCCAACTGGTCGCAGCAACACATTCTGAGCAAGCAGTCGCTGGTAGGAATCGACCTGCCGATTGACGTCTTCGATCCTAACCACCACCTTATCTCCAAGCCGGAACAGCCGGCCTGGCAGAGCCTGGACGATATCACCCAGCGTCAGTATGGCCTCTACAGCACCCTGCGCCTGCGCCTGGCCGAGCCCCTGAGTCTGGTGCTTGGTGGCCGTCTAAGCTGGTACAAGAACGACAATACGAGGTATGACTATGTTGCCACACCGACCAAAGCTACACCCAACAACTACCGTGAAGACAATAAATTCACACCGTTCGCCGGGCTTATCTACGACCTGAACGAAGAATGGTCGTGGTACGCCAGCTATGCCGATATCTTCCGCCCGCAGAGCAATTACCGGACCGAAACCGGCAAGAGCCTGAAACCGACCCTGGGTTCGAACTATGAAACCGGCATCAAGGGTGCGCTGTATGATGGCCGCCTGAACGTCTCCGCCGCCGTGTTCTACATCAAGCAGAAAGATCTGTCCCAGGAAGACACTACTGCTGATTCGAGCATCTGCGCGACATTAAACCCCAACACCGGCACCTGCTATGTAAACGGTCCCCCCAGCACCAGCAAGGGCGTAGAATTGGAAGCCAGCGGCGAAGTTGCCACCGGCTGGCAGATGAGCGCCGGCTACACCTACAACATCACCCGCAACGACGACGGATCTTCAATCGACTCGGAAACGCCTAAACACATGCTGCGCGTTTCCACCATGTACAACCTGCAAGGCGACCTGAATCGCCTGAGCGTGGGCGGCGGTGTATCGACCCAGAGTGGCTACGTATCGCACTTCAACGGCCAGGATATTCCCAACCCGGGCCGGGCCATCTGGGATGCACGCACGCAGTACAAGCTGGACGACAACTGGAAACTGTCGTTCGACCTGAAGAACGTCTTCGACAAGAAGTACTACGAGGCGACCGGCGAGCTGCGTCGCGGCAGCTACTACGGCGAACCTCGCAACTTCATGGTCACCCTGCGCGGCGACTTCTGACCGCACAAGGTTGGCGTTAAAAGAACCAAGGGGCGACCCTTGGTTTTTTTATGGGCGACTGATTCTGTGGCGAGCGGGCTTGCCCGCGCTCGGCTGCGAAGCGGCCGCAAGTCCTCCGCACCCGGTACTTCTGGTACATCGGGGATGCAGGTTTCAGGGCCGCTGCGCGCCCCAGCGCGGGCAAGCCCGCTCGCCACAACAAGTTGATTCGCCCCAGATCACCAGATCACCAGTCACAGGGTCACAGGGTCACAGGGTCACAGGGTCACAGGTCATAGGTCATAGGTCATAGGTCATAGGGTCACAAGTCATAGGGTCACAAGTCACAGGTCACAGGTCACAGGTCACAGGTCACAGGTCACAGGTCACAGGTCACAGGTCACAGGTCACCAGCAGGAAGACCGTAGCCACACTTCCATTCACAACATGAAAAAGCCAGGGCATGGGCCCTGGCTTTTTCATGTCCCGCCTGCTCGGTCAGACTGACTTCAGACGCTCCAGCACCGCCGTCAACAAGGCCTGGGAGAGAATGATGCTGTCATGGTTCTCCTCCAGCGCCGTCGAGGCGGCCAGTCCGTTGCACGCGCACTGCTGCGCCAGGACGGCCTGCGCCGCGCCGATTTCCTCGGCGGTCTTGCTCGCCCCCGCCCACCAGCAGTCCGGCTTGACCTGCAACGGCTTGAGCGTGAAAGCCTCGCTCAGGATCGCATTGGTGCGCAGCAGGCGGTAGCCGGTCTCGATTTCATCCTGCACGGCGATATCGCGGTAGACCTCGCGCAAGCCGTCGGCACTGACACCACCGGCCAACGCGACCTGGTCGATGACCCAGTCGGCAATCACTTGCTCGTCGGTCCACTGCGCCCGCGCCTGCTCGATCAGCCCGACAATGGCCTGTTCCTCGACACCGGGGACGAAGGCCAGGAGGCTGCCGACCAGGTTCGCGAACAGGCTCTGCTCCGGTGCTGCGGCATCCGGCGCCGGCTCCTGTTCGGGCGCAAAGACCTGCAGTGCCGCCGGCAGGCTGGTGTCCACCAGGCCGAGGAAGCTCACCTGGTCGCCACCCTGCTCCAGCACATGCGCCACTTCGATCGCCAGGGCGCCACCCAGGGACCAACCCAGCAGGTTGTAGGGTCCCTCAGGCTGGGTCTGGCGGATCTGCTGGACGTAGTAGCCGACCATTTCTTCCCATGAGCGGTCGAACCAACCCGGCACCACATAGCTCTTGTTGACCAGCCCGTAGACTCGCCGGTTGTCCTTCAGTTGCCCCGCCAACGGGTAGTAGGAGTAGGTACCACCACCGCCCGGCGGCAGGCAGAACAGCGGAGCGCTATCGGTACGGCAGCCGTTCATGCCGATGACCGGCGTCTTCACTTTCGCCTCGCCTTCGCGCATGAAGTCGGCCAGGTCGGCCAATGTCTCCATCAGCAGGAAGTCATGCAGCTTGATCGTCACATCGAAGGCCTCACGCAGCCGGCCGACCAGGGAGATCACCAGCAACGAATGCCCGCCCAGCTCGAAGAAGTTATCGTTCAAGCCGACCGTCTCGACCTTCAACAGCTCGGCCCAGATGTCGGCCAGGCGCTGTTCCAGTTCGGTCCGCGGAGCGACATGGGTACGTTGCAGCGCGCTGGCCTCCGGCAGCGGCAGCGCCTTGCGGTCAAGCTTGCCGTTCGGGGTCAGTGGCATCCGCTCCAGCAGCACCAGGTACGCGGGCACCATGTAGTCCGGCAAGCCGGCCTTCAAGTGCGCCTTGAGCTGTGCGTGCAACGACGCCCAGGGCTGCTCGGCGCCCACGTCACTGAGCACCAGGTAGGCTGCCAGCTGCTTGCCTGTCGGCCCATCGAGATCGATGACACTGCTTTCGCGGACCGCGGCATGTTCCTGCAAGCGGGCCTCGATTTCCCCCAGCTCGATACGGAAGCCACGGATCTTCACCTGGTGATCGAGACGGCTGACGTACTCGATCACCCCCTGCTCGCGATAACGGGTCAGGTCTCCCGTGCGGTACAGGCGCCCGCCGCCCTGCTCGTCGAACGGATCGGGCACGAAGCGTTCGGCGGTCAGTCCCGGGCGTTGATGGTAGCCACGCGCCAGGCCGTGACCACCGATCAGCAGTTCACCGCGCGCGCCCAGCGGCAAGGTCTCGAAGTCATCCCCGAGGATATGCAGGCGGGTGTTGGCGATCGGCCGGCCCAGCCAGATATCGTCGCTGGCGGTCAGGTAATGGGCGGCGGACCAGATCGTCGTCTCGGTCGGGCCGTAGACGTTCCAGACATGCCCGGCCTGCTCGATCAACCGCTGCGCCAGCTCGGCGCTCAACGCCTCGCCGCCGCAGAGGACCTTGCGTCCGGCGAGCAGGCCGGCCGGCGCCTGGTCGAGCAGCATGCGCCAGGTCGACGGGGTCGCCTGGACCAGGGTGACCGCGTTGTGCTCGATCAGCTCGACCAGCGCCTGCGGGTCCTTGTTACCACCGTTGTCCAGCAACACCACCGAGGCACCACACATCAACGGCAGGTACAGCTCCAGGCCGGCGATATCGAATGACAGCGAAGTCAGCGACAACACCCGGTCGCGGGCATCGATCCCTGGCTGCCTGGCCATGCTGAAGAGGAAGTTGGTCAGGCCCTGGTGGCGTACCTCGACGCCCTTGGGCTTGCCGGTGGAACCCGAGGTGTAGATCACATAGGCCAGGTTGTCCGGCAGGGCCAGATTCGCCAGCGGCGCATCGTCCACGCCATCGCGCCATTGTTCTTCACGGTCCAGGCAGAGGCTGCGCACGCCCTCGGGAAGCGGCAGGTGCTCCAGCAGCGGGCTCTGGGTCAGCAACAGTTGCAGGCCACTGTCCTGCATCATGTAGGCCAGCCGGTCCCCGGGGAAGTCCGGGTCCAGCGGCACATAGGCACCGCCGGCCTTGAGAATCGCCAGCAGGCCCAGCAGCATGTCCGGACCACGCTCGACCGCAATCCCCACCAGCACATCAGGTCCCACGCCCGCCTGGCGCAAGGTATGCGCCAACTGGTTGGAACGCAGGTCCAGCTGCCGGTAGCTCATGCGCCCGTCGCGCCAGATCAGCGCCGTGTCTTCGGGCGTGCGTGTAGCCTGGGCCTCGATCAGGCCATGCACGCAGGCCTGCTCCGGATACTCCGCCGCGGTACGGTTCCACTGCCGCTCGACCTGCTGCCGTTCGGTGTCGTCCAGCAACGGCAGGTCGGCGATCCGCCGGGTCGCATCGCTGCCGATCGCTACCAGCAATGCCCGCCAATGACGCGCCATGCGTTCGATGGTGCTGCGGTCAAACAGCGCGGTGGCATAGGTCAGGGTCGCCCCCAGGCCTTGCTCGTGCTCACTGGTGTCCAGGGTGAGGTCGAACTGCGCGGTATGGCTGTCCAGCACCAGTCCCTGCACCTGCAGCCCGGACAGCTGGTGCCCTTCGCCACTGACCTGGCTCTGGTGGTTGTACATCACCTGGAACAGCGGGCTATGGCTCAGGCTGCGTTCCGGTTGCAGCGCCTCGACCAGTTGTTCGAACGGCAGGTCCTGATGCCCCTGGGCCTGCAAGGCGGTTCTCTTGACCTGCTGCAGCAGTTCGGCAAAGGTCAGCGCCGCATTGAACCGGGCCTTGAGCACCTGGGTGTTGACGAAGAAACCGATCAGCCGTTCCGTCTCGACCCGGGTCCGGTTGGCGACCGGGACGCCCACACGAATATCGTCCTGCCCGGAGTAGCGCTGCAGCAAGGTCTGGAACGAAGCCAGGAGCAGCATGAACAGAGTGACGCCCTGCTCGCGCGCCGTGGTTTTCAGGGCCTGGACCAGTTGCGCGTCCAGCTCGACCGACAGCCGATCACCCGCATGGCTCTGCTGGGTCGGACGTGGCCGGTCCAGTGGCAGCTCGAGTACCGGCTGCTCGCCCCCCAGCTGGGCCTGCCAGTAATCCAGCTGCCGACGCTGCTCTCCCGCCTCCATCCACTGCCGCTGCCACACGGCATAGTCGGCATATTGAATGGGCAGCGCCGGCAATTCGATCTCGCGATCCTGGCTGCAGGCTTCATACAACTGTACCAGCTCGTCGACCATGACCGGCATCGACCAGCCATCGGCAACGATGTGGTGCACGGTCAGCACCAGCACATGAGTCTGCGGCGCCAGGCGCAGCAGTTTCACCCGCACCAGCGGGCCGTACTCCAGGTCGAATGGACGGCGGATTTCCTCATTGACGTAGCTGGCGATCTCCGCCTCGCCGGCCGGTTGCACGTCGGCATCGACCGCCAGCGAAAACGCGGCGGCGGGATGGATGACCTGCACCGCCTGCTCACCGTCCTGGTGGAACGTCGTACGCAGTACTTCATGCCGTTCGCACAGGGCCTCGAAACTGCGCCGCAGCGCCTCGACATCCAGCGCCCCCTCGAGCCGCAGGGCGGCCGGGATGTTGTAGGCGGCACTGTCCGGGTCGAGTTGCCAGAGGAACCACTGGCGCTGCTGGGCATAGGACAGCGCCAGCGGCCGGTCACGTCCGCTGCGCAACAGGGCAGGCGCCCGGTTGAGCGTACCCTGCGCAACCCGTTCGGCGAACCCGGCCAGGTTGTCGGCTTCGAACAGCGTGCGCAGCGGCAGCTCGACATCGAGCCCCTGGCGCACTCGGGAAATCACCTGGGTCGCGATCAGCGAGTGCCCGCCCAGATCGAAGAAGTTGTCGCCCAGGCCAACCCGTTCGACCTTCAGCACCTCCTGCCAGATCCCGGCCAGGGCTTGTTCCAGTGGGGTCTGCGGCGCCTGATAGGCGAGCTGCGACAGGTTGGCCTGTGGCGCCGGCAGCGCCTTGCGGTCGACCTTGCCGTTCGGGGTCAACGGCAGCCGCTCCAGCTGGATCAGGTAGGACGGCACCATGTAGTCCGGCAGGCCGGCCTTCAACCAATCCCTGAGCTCGCGCTGGAGCACGTCCTGCGCCGCCTCGTTCGCCTGGGCCGGGCTCGCCTCCTCGGGCACCAGGTAGGCGGCCAGTTGCTTGCCCGCCGGGCCGTCGATATCGATGACCACGGCCTCACGGACACCGGCATGTTCCTGCAGCCGCGCCTCGATTTCGCCCAGCTCGATCCGGAAACCGCGGATTTTCACCTGGTGGTCCAGACGCCCGGCGTACTCGATCACGCCGTCACCCTGGTAGAGGGTCAGGTCGCCGGTACGGTACAGGCGGCCGCCCCCCGTCGGGTCGAACGGGTCCGGGATGAACCGCTCGGCGGTCAGCCGCGGACGCTGGTGGTAACCCCGCGCCAGGCCGTCGCCACCGATCAGCAGCTCGCCGCGGGCCCCCGGCGGCAGCAGGTCGAGGTCATCACTGAGGATATGCAGGCGGGTGTTGGCGATCGGCCGGCCGAGCCAGATGTCATCGCTCGAGGTCAGGTAGTGCCGCGCCGACCAGATGGTGGTCTCGGTCGGGCCATAGACGTTCCAGACATGCCCGGCCTGCTCGATCAGCCGCTGTGCCAGTTCTGCGCTCAGCGCTTCGCCGCCACAGAGGATCCGGCAGCCGGCCAGCAAGCCTGGCGGTGCACTGTCGAGCAACATGCGCCAGGTCGACGGCGTCGCCTGGATCATCGTGACCTGCTGCTTGCCGATGATCTCCAGCAAGGCCTGCGGGTCCTTGTTCTGCTGTTGACGCAGCAGCACCACGGCGGCGCCGCGCATCAGGGTCAGGTACAGCTCCAGCCCGGCGATGTCGAAGGACAGCGAGGTCAACGACAACACCCGGTCCGAAGACTCGATACCCGGCTGTTCGGCCATGCTGAAGAGGAAGTTCACCAGCGCCCCGTGGGGCACCGCGACGCCCTTGGGCTTGCCGGTGGAACCCGAGGTGTAGATCACGTACGCCAGGTTGCCCGGCTGTGCCAGATTGGCCAGCGGTGCGTCGCTGAACCCTTGCAGCCAGTCCTGCGACGAGTCGAGGAACAGGCTGCGCACTTCGGCCCCCACGGCCTGGTGGAGGCCCAGGTGGCTCTGGGTCAGCAGCAACGCCAGCCCGCTGTCCTGCACCATGTACACCAGGCGATCCGCCGGGAAATCCGGGTCCAACGGCACATAGGCGCCGCCAGCCTTGAGGATCGCCAGCAGGCCTACCAGCATCTGCGGGCCGCGTTCCAGGGCCACGCCGACCAGCACGTCCGGGCCGACGCCCAGCTCCCGCAACTGGCGCGCCAGTCGGTTGGAATGCCGGTCCAGCTGCTGGTAGCTCATGTCCGCATCATCGAACAGCAGGGCCGTCGCCTGCGGTGTTACACGGCTCTGTTCGGCGATCAGCTCATGAATGCAGCGATCGGTCGGGTAACGGGCCTCACTCCGGTTCCAGTCGACGATGATGCGCTGGCGCTCGTCGTCGCCCAGCATCGGCAGTTCGACCACGCGCCGGTGGGCACCGCAGGCAATGGCCGCCAGCAGGTTGCGCCAGTGCCCGGCCATGCGCTCGATGGTCGAGCGGTCGAACAGTGCGCTGGAGTACGTCAGCGCGGCGCTCAGGCCCTCGGTATGCTCATGGGTGTCCAGGGCCAGGTCGAACTGGGCGACATGACTGTCCCAGGACAGTCCCTGGACCGTCAGGCCGGGTAGCGTATGCAACTCGCCCGCGCCTTCGGCCTGGTGGTTGAACATCACCTGGAACAACGGGCTGTGGCTCAGGCTGCGCTCGGGCTGCAACGCCTCGACCAGTTGCTCGAATGGCAGGTCCTGGTGCGCCTGGGCCTCCAGGGCCGTCTGCCGGACCTGCTGCAGCAGCTCGCTGAAGGTCATGCTCGAGGTGAACCCGGCACGCAGCACCTGGGTATTGACGAAGAAGCCGATCAGGCGTTCGGTTTCGACCCGGTTGCGGTTGGCGATCGGCACCCCGACACGGATGTCGGCCTGCCCGCTGTAGCGATGCAACAGGGTCTGGAACGAAGCCAGCAGCAACACGAAGAGGGTGACCCCCTGCTGCCGGGCCGCGACCCGCAGGCCATCGGCCAGGCCGGGCGGCAGATCGATGGCCAGGCGCTCGCCGACTTGGCTGCGCAGGGTCGGCCGCGGACGGTCGGTGGGCAGTTCGAGCACCGGCTGTTCGCCTCCCAGTTGCCCGGTCCAGTAGTCCAGTTGGCGGGCCTGTTCGCCCTCGGCCATCCAGCGCCGTTGCCACTGCGCGTAGTCGACGTACTGCACCGGCAAGGCCGGCAGGTCGACAGCCACACCCTGGTGGTAGGCGCTGTACAAGCGCACCAGCTCGTCGACCATGATGGGCATGGACCATCCGTCGGAGACGATGTGGTGGACCGTCAGCACCAGCACATGTTCGGTGTCCGCCACCTGCAGCAGGCGGACTCGCAGCAGCGGTCCCTGCACCAGGTCGAAGGCACACGCGGCTTCACGCTCGACGTAACCGCGAATGGCCGCTTCGCGCCCGGCCGCCGGGGTTTGCGCCAGGCGTTCCACCGGCAAATCGAAGGTTGTGGCCGGATGAATGACCTGCACGGTCTGCTCGCCCTCCTCCCGGAAGGTGCTGCGCAGGCTTTCATGGCGGGCGATCAGCGTCTCGAAGCTGCGCCGCAAGGCCTCGACATCCAGTGTGCCGCGCAGTTGCAGGGCCGCCGGAATGTTGTAGGCCGCACTATCCGGCTCCAATTGCCAGAGAAACCACTGGCGCTGCTGGGCATGGGAGAGCAGCAGCGGCTGGGTCCGGTCGGCCGGTTCGATGGCCGCGACCGCAATCGGGGCGCCGCCGCCACCCTCGACATTGCGCACGAACGCCGCCAGGTCCTGGGCCTCGAACAGATCGCGCAACGACAGCTCCAGTTCGAGGCCCTGGCGAATCCGCGAGATGACCTGGGTCGCCAGCAGCGAATGGCCGCCCAGTTCGAAGAAGTTGTCGTCCAGCCCGACCCGCTCGATCTTGAGCACTTCGGCCCAGATCTGCGCCACCTGCTGCTGCACGGTGGTCACGGGGGCCACATGGCTTTTCTGCGTCTGCGCAACGTCGGGTGCAGGCAAGGCCCGGCGATCCAGCTTGCCGTTGGCGGTCAGGGGCATCTGGCGCAGCAGGACCCAGTGGGCTGGCACCATGTAGTCGGGCAGCACGGACTTGAGGTGTTCGCGCAGGTCACGCCGCCATTGGCCCTGGACCTGCGGATCCGCCTCCAGCAGCGCCGGGTCGCTCGGCACCAGGTAGGCTACCAGTTGCTTGCCGCCCGGACCGTCGATATCGATGACGCTGACTTCCCGGACAGCGGCATGCTCGCGCAGCCGGGCGTCGATTTCGCCCAGCTCGATGCGGAAACCGCGAATCTTCACCTGATGGTCCAGGCGCCCGATGTATTCGATGCAATCTTCGCCCCGATAACGGGCCAGGTCGCCCGCACGGTACAGTCGGCCACCGCCCTGCTCGTCGAACGGATCAGGGACGAAACGCTCGGCGGTCAGTGCCGGACGCTGGTGGTAGCCGCGTGCCAGGCCGGCACGGCCGACATGCAGTTCACCACTGCAGCCCTGGGCCACAGGGTTGAAATCGGCATCCAGCACGTACCACGACAGGTCGGGGATGACCTCGCCGATCGGGCTGACGCCCGCCTGCAGCAGGTCTTCGCGGCTGATCGGTCGGTAGGTCACGTGCACCGTGGTTTCGGTAATGCCGTACATGTTGACCAGTTGCGGCTGATGATCGCCAAAACGCTCGAACCAGGGCTGCAGGCTGCCAACATCCAGGGCTTCGCCGCCAAATACCACGTAGCGCAAGGCCAGCGGCGAAGGCGACGGCGGTGCCTCGCAGGCCACCCGGATCAGTTGCTTGAACGCCGAAGGCGTCTGGTTCAGCACCGTGACCCCTTCACTGAGCAGCAGTGGGTAGAAATCCTGCGGCGAACGGCTGATATCACGCGGCACGATGACCAGGCGGCCACCGTGCATCAACGCCCCGAAGATCTCCCAGACCGAGAAGTCGAACGCATAGGAGTGGAACATCGTCCAGACATCCTGCGGCCCGAACCCGAACCATGCGTCGGTGGCCTGGAACAGCCTGAGAATATTGTGGTGCGGCAGCAGCGTGCCCTTGGGCTTGCCGGTGGAACCCGAGGTATAGATCACGTAGGCGAGGTTGTCGGGGTCGGTCAGCGTCGGCAGGTTCTGTTGTGGATAACCTTCCAGCCAGTCGCCTTCCTGGTCCAGGCACAGGCTGCGCACGCTGTCGGGGACCGGCAGGCGACCGGCCAGGTGGCTTTGCGTCAGCAGCAGGCGGATGTTGCTGTCCTGGATCATGTACGCCAGGCGATCCTCGGGGTAATCCGGGTCCAGAGGCACATAGGCCCCCCCGGCCTTGAGGATGGCCAGCAGGCCGACCAGCATCTCCAGGCCCCGCTCCACCGCCAGCCCCACCAGCACATCCGGCCCGACGCCACAGGCGCGCAGATGGTGCGCCAGCTGGTTGGCACGACGGTTCAACTCGCCATAGGTCAGGCTGCTGGCGCCATGGGTCACTGCCACTGCATCCGGCGCCTTCAGGGCCTGGGCCTCGATCAATTCATGCGCACAAGCACTGCCCGGGTAGGCCGCAGGGGCCGGATTCCAGGCCTTGACGGTCTGTTGCTGCTGCGCCGCGTCCAGCATCGGCAGCGCGGCGATACGCTGCTGCGGATCCCGGCCGATGGCTTGCAGCAGGTTGCGCCAGTGCCCGGCCAGGCGCTCGATGGTCGCGGGGTCGAACAGGTCACTCGCATAGGTGAAGGCCGCTCCCAGGCCTTCGTCGCTTTCGAAGGTGTCCAGGGTCAGGTCGAACTGCGCGGTACGTTTTTCCCAGGACAAGCCCTCGACACGCAAACCGGCCAGTTCGCGTGCCTCGCCACGCACCTGGGTCTGGTGGTTGTACATCACCTGGAACAGCGGCGTACGGTTCAGGCTGCGCTCCGGCTGCAAGGCCTCCACCAACTGCTCAAACGGCAGGTCCTGGTGGGCCTGGGCATCGAGTGCGGTTTTCTTGACCTGTTGCAGCAACTGGCTGAAAGGTGCCTGGGCATCGATCTCGGCCCGCAGGACCTGGGTGTTGACGAAGAAGCCGATCAGCCCTTCGGTTTCCACGCGGCTACGGTTGGCAATGGCGACGCCAACGCGGATGTCGGTCTGCCCACAATAACGGTGCAACAGGGTCTGGAACGATGCCAGCAGCAACATGAACAGGGTCACGCCCTGCTGCCTGGCAACGGCCTTGAGGGACTGGGCCAGTTGCGGCGCCAGATCGATGGCCAGGCTTTGTCCGGCCAGGCTCTGGTGGGAGGGGCGCGGTCGATCGACGGGCAGTTCCAGCACCGGTTGCTCGCCCCCCAACTGGCCCTTCCAGTAGCCGAGCTGGCGTTCCTGCTCGCCCGCCTCCATCCAGTCGCGCTGCCACTGGGCGTAGTCGGCGTACTGGATCGGCAAGGCGGCAAGTTCGACCTCGCGGCCCTGGCGGAAACCGTCGTACAGGCGGACCAGTTCGTCGACCATGATCGGCATCGACCAGCCATCGGAAACGATATGGTGCAGGGTCAGGATCAGTACATGGTCTTGTTCGGCGATCTGCAGCAGCCGAACCCGCAGCAGGGGACCTTGCTCCAGGTCGAAGGGCCGCTGCACTTCGTCCTCCACGCAAGCGCGGATCTGTTCGTCGAGGTCTTCGCTGATCGGGGTCGCCAGGCGCTCCGGCGCCAGCGTGAAAACATCGGTCGGATGGATCACCTGCAGCACCTGCCCGGCGTCCTCGCGCAAGGTCGTGCGCAAGGTTTCGTGGCGCCGGATCAGCGCCTCGAAACTGCGTCGCAGGGCTTCGGTGTCCAGGCTTCCCTTCAGGCGCAGGGCCGTGGGGATGTTGTAGGCGGCGCTGCCCGGCTCCAGCTGCCAGAGAATCCACTGGCGTTGCTGGGCGTAGGACAGCGCCGAAGACGACTCTGACTCCCGCCTGAAAATCGGGGTCACCCCGTACAGGTTCACCCCTTGTCGCTTGAGCAACGCCGAGAGCGCCTTGCGCTCGCGGATGGACAGCGATTTTACGGAGTCGAGCAGCTCTTGCACTTTGATGTTCTCCCGCTATGCGATCAAATTATCGATTTCCTCCGCAGTAAGACGTTTGAGGGCAGCCAGCGATTTAGCCAATTCATCCTGTGCCTGGTCACTTTGACCGGTTTTCTGCCGGACCGCGCAACTGAAGTCCGCCAGCACCGGCAGCTCGAACAACTCGTTGAGCGAGACCTCGACATGCAGTTGGTCACGAATGCGCACCATCACCTGCATGACCAGCAGCGAATGCCCGCCCAGCTCGAAGAAGTTGTCGTCCATGCCCACCCGCTCGACCTTCAGCACGTCAGCCCAGATAGCGGCCAACTGCTGCTCCTGCTCGGTCTGCGGCGCCACATAGTGGTGCTGCAACAAGCTGACGTCCGGCTTGGGCAAGGCCCTGCGGTCGAGCTTGCCGTTGGCGGTCAGCGGCATGCGCTCCAGTACCACCAGGTGCGTCGGCACCATGTACTCCGGCAGGTGCTCGCGCAGATGCTCCTTGAGCTGCTCGCGCAACGCCGGGACATCGTCCGCCGTCCAGCCGCTGTCCCTCGGCACCAGGTACGCCGCCAGCTGCCGGCCGCCAGGGCCGTCGATATCGACCACCACGGCCTCGCGCACCGCGCCATGCTGCTGCAGGCGCACCTCGATCTCGCCGAGTTCGATACGGAAGCCGCGAATCTTCACCTGGTAGTCCGTGCGCCCGACGTACTCCAGCACGCCATCGGCAGCCCGGCGACGAACCAGGTCGCCGCTACGGTAGAGGCGCTCGCCCGGCGTCAGGCCGAACGGGTTGGGCACAAAGCTCAGTGCCGTACGCTTCGGATCGCCCAGGTAGCCACGGCCAACTCCCAGGCCGGCGATATGCAGTTCGCCCGTGGCGCGCTCCGGCATCGGTTCGAGCAGATCGTTGAGAACGCTCAGCCGGTTGTGATCGGTGTCCAGGCCGATCGGCAGGTAGGCACGCTCGCGGTCCTGCAACTGCACCCGGTGCAAGGCCACGTCGTCGGAACATTCGGCCGGGCCATAGGCGTTGATCAATGGAATATCGGGATACTGGCGCAACCAGCGCTCAGCCAGCGCCGGGGCCATCGCCTCGCCCGTGGTCAACAGATAACGCAGGCTCGCCAACCGCGCCACGGGCTGGTCGAGCAGCCCCTGGATCAGGGCCGGCACCACCTCGAGCACGGTGATGCCCGTCTGCTCCACATGCCTGAGCAGGGCGGCCGGGTCCTGGACGATGGGCGAAGGCACGATCTCGACGCGGGCCCCGCAGAGAGCGGCGGTCAGCAGTTGCCAGACGGAAATGTCGAAACTCTGCGAAGCGGTCTGGGCGATCACATCCTGCTCGGTCAGTCCCAGGTAGGGCACCTTGCTCAACTGGTTGTTCAGCATCCCGCCCTGCTCCACCATCACGCCCTTGGGCAGGCCGGTGGAACCCGAGGTAAAGATCACATAGGCCAGGTGACGAGCCGTGACCAGAGGCAAGGCCGCCGGTGGTGCGGCGGGCGCATCCTGCTCCAGCACCTGGTCCCAGACCAGCAGCCGTGGCCGGGCCTGGTCGTCGATACGCGCGAGCAACTGCCCGGCCAGTTCCCGGCAACCATGGCTGCAGACCAGCACACGGCTGCCGCTGAGGGTGAGGATATCCGCCAGCCGCTGGGCCGGCAGCGCGGGATCCAGCCCAAGGTAACCGGCGCCGGCCTTGAACCCGGCGACCACCATGCCCAGCAGGGGCAGGCCGCGCTCACCGAGCACCGCCACCAGGTCGTCGGCCAACACCCCGGCAGCCTGCAATGCCTGGGCCATGCGGGTACTGTGCCGATCCAGCTCGGCGTAGGTCCAGCCCTGCCCCTGGCAGGTCGCCGCCACCTGCTGTGGCACCCGCTGCACGGTCCGCTGGAACAGCTGTGCATAACCCAGGTCGAGATCGCCAGCGGGTGTGTCGCCCGCATCGTTGCCCGGCGCCAGCGGCGTCTGCAATGTCGCCACCAGGTCCTGGAAGTCCAGCTCGATACCCTCGGCAAACGCCTGGAGCACCTCACGCAAGTCAACGAGCAGGCGCTCGACGGTTGCCTGTTCGAACAGACGCTGGTCATAGGACAGGTGCAGGCCCAGGCTGGAGCCTGGGTAGATCACCACGGTGATCGGATAGTTGGTGTGGGTCCGCGAGGAACCGGACTCGATCTTCAGGCTATCGGCCTGTTCGCCGATGCTGTCCTCGATCGGCGCGTTCTCGAACACGAACAGGCTGTCGAACAGCGCCTGGCCCTTGCCGACCTCGCTGCCACCCTGGATGGTCACCAGGTGCAGGTGCTCATGCTCGCGCAACTCGAGGTTGTGTTCCTGCAACCCCTGCAGCCAGGCCTTGACCGTCTGCGGGTTCTGCGCGCCGGGAATCCGCACGCGTAGCGGAATACTGTTGATGAACAGCCCGACCGTGGCCTGCATCTCGGGGAACTCCACCGGACGCCCGGAAACCGTGACCCCGAACAGTACGTCGCGATCACCGCTGTAGCGGTGCAGCACCACCGACCAGGCCGCCTGCACCAGGGTGTTGAGCGTCAGCTGGCTGGACTGGGCGATCCGGGACAACTGCCGGGTCTGTTCGTCACTGAGACGCGTCAGGCAGTCACCGGTCGACGAGGTCCCGGCATCGCGACTGATCAACCGGTCGAACGGCAAGGCGGTCGGCTGCTCGAAACCGGCCAGCTCACGTTCCCAGAATGTCCTGGAAGCCTGCTCGTCGTGCCCCTGCAGCCAGGCGATGAAATCCCGGTAGCGCGGTGGCAGCGGCAGGTGCGTGGTACGACCCTCGACCTCGGCCGCGTACAGTTCAAAGAACTCCGCCACGATCCCCATGCGGCACCAGGCATCGAGCAGGATATGGTGATTGCTCAGGACAAAACCATAGCGTTGCGGCCCCAGCTGGATCAGCCGCAGGCGGAACGGTACTTCGCCGGCCAGGTCGAAGCCCTGTTGCAGTTCGGCGCTCAGTTCGGCATTCAGGCGGGCCTCGTAGTCGGCGGCGTCCACGCCTTGCCAATCCATGAAGCGGATATCCGGGGCGACATTGCGCCGCACGATCTGCACGATCGTGTCGCCGATATCCCAGCAGAACGAGGTGCGCAACACCTCATGCCGTTCGACTACCGTGCACCAGGCACGGGTGAAGGCCTCACGGTCGATATCATGGTCGATCAGGTAGCAGTACTGCATCAGGTAGATGCCCGAACCGGCTTCGCGCAGGGTGTGCAGCAACAACCCTTCCTGCATCGGCGACAGCGGATAGATATCGGCAATGTCCCGCGCTGCCACCGGCAGGCGCTGCAGTTGCTCACGACCCAGGCGAACCAGCGGGAAGTCCGATGGCGTCACGCCCTGGCCGGCACCTGCGGCGCAGTGGACGATCAGCGCCTCCAGCTCCCGGGCATACTCGTCGGCCAGGTGCTGCAGGGTGGACGTGTCGAAGACCTCGCGACTGAACTCCCAGTGCAACTCCAGTTCGCCGCCCTGTACCTGGCCATTGATGCTGATCAGGCTGCCCAGCGGTGCGGCCTGGTCCTGGCCCTGGCCGCTGTCCTCGCCAGCGAGCTGGAACAAGCCATTGTCGCGATCACCGCCCTGCTCGACCTGGCCCAGGTAGTTGAAAACGATGCTGCCCTCGGCCAGGCCTTGCAGGGCCTGGCGCGCCGACGGCGTACCGAGGTAGCGCAACAGGCCGTAGCCGATGCCCTTGTTCGGCACCGCACGCAGTTGTTCCTTGATGGCCATGATCGAGCCACCCAGCGAATCCTCGGGGCTCAACCGGACCGGGTAGAGGGTACTGAACCAACCGCTGGTGCGGCTCAGGTCCAGCCCTTCGAACAGGTCTTCACGACCGTGCCCTTCAAGGCGGATCAGCGCATCGGGCTGCCGCGTCCAACGGCTGATGACCCGCGCCAGGGCAGTCAACAACAGGTCGTTGATCTGGGTGCGGTAGGCCGCAGGGGCCTGCTGGAGCAACTGCCGGGTCAGCTCGGCGCCCAGCCGCGTCTGCACGGAGGCGACATGGCGCCGCTGCTGGCCGCCGTCGGGACGGTCGCAGGGCAAGGTATCACTCACACCGCGCAACTGCTCCTGCCAGTAGGCCAGCTCCTGCTCCATCAGCGGGCTCCGCGCATGCTGGTGCAAATGCTCGGCCCAGGTCTTGAGCGAGCTGCTACGGGCCGCCAGTAAGGGCGGCTGGCCCTGGGCAATGGCCGTGTAGGCCGTTTGCAGGTCCTCCAGCAACACGCGCCAGGACACACCATCGACCACCAGGTGATGGATCACCAGCAACAGGCGTTGTTCACCAGCCGGCAGGTTCACCAGCACCGCACGCAGCAACGGCCCTTGCGCCAGGTCCAGGCTGCGCTGTGCCTCGTCCAGCAGCCCGGCCAGTTCGGCGGACGACGACAGATCGCGCACCCACAGCATGCCGCCGGGCTGATCCGCCCGGTAGAGGGCCCGCCAGCCGTCGGCCTGCTCCTCGAAGTTCAGGCGCAGGCCGTCGTGTTGCCCGACCAGGGTCGACAGTGCCTGCTCGACATGCGCGGCATCCAGGGCTTCACGGGCCTTGAGCAGCACCGACTGGTTCCAGTGATGGCGCTCGGGGATCTGCGTTTCGAAGAAGCGCATCTGGATCGGCAACAACGGCTGCTCGCCGCTGACCTGTTGCGGCGCCTCGACGGCGGCCTTCTTCTCGATCAGCTTGGCCACCGTCGCCAGCTGGGCGATGGTCTGCTTCTCGAACAACTGCTTGGGACTGAGCTTGATGCCCTGGCGCTTGGCCCGGGCGATGATCTGCAGGCTGAGGATCGAGTCGCCGCCCAGCTCGAAGAAGTTGTCCGTGCTGCCGACCCGCTCCAGCTTGAGCACATCGGCCCAGACGGCGGCCAACTTCTCCTCGATCTCGCCAACCGGCGCGACATAGCGCTGCTGGGTCGCGCCCGGCACGGGCAGTGCCCGCTTGTCCAACTTGCCGTTGGCGGTCAACGGCAGGCGCTCCAGCATCAGGATATGCGCCGGTACCAGGTACTCCGGCAGCCCGGCCTGCAATTGCTGGCGCAAGGTTTCGCCACTCAGGCTGGCGCCTTGCGCGGCCACGCAGTAGGCCACCAGTTGCAGGCGCGTGGCATCACTTTCCAGGGGCAGTGCGAGCACCACCGCTTCGGCCACGCCCGCAAGCCCCAGCAGCCACTGGGCGACTTCTCCCGGCTCGACCCGGTAGCCGCGAATCTTCACCTGGTCGTCGGCGCGCCCCAGGTATTCCACCTGGCCATCGACCCAGCGCGCCCGGTCACCAGCCCGGTAAAGGCGTTCGCCCTGGCGCGATGCGGGATCGGGCACGAAACGCTCGGCGGTCATGGCCGCACGCCCCAGGTAGCCCTGGGCCAGGCCCGCGCCCCCCAGGTACAACTCACCCGGCACACGCTCGGCCACCGGGTTCAGGTAGGCATCCAGCACCTGCGCGCGGTCGTTGGCCAGCGGCAGGCCGACCGGTACGCTGCGACAACCGTCCAGACGCTCATGCACTTCGTGGGTCAGGATGCCCACGGTGGTTTCGGTCGGGCCGTAGTGGTTGATGATCCGGCAGTCCGGCGCCAGTTCGCGGACCTGCTCGATCAGCGCCCAACTGCTGGCTTCGCCGCCGAGGATCAGCAACTGCCGTGGCAGCACATCCGCCGCACGACCGGCCTGCAACAGGCCCTGCAAATGACTGGGGACGATCTTCAGCACATCGACCCGGTGTTCGTGCATGTAGGCGGCGAAGCTGTCCGGGTCGAAGGCATGCTCATGGGACATCAGGTGCAGCAACCGGCCGGTGGCCAGGGCACCGAACAGCTGGGTATGCCCCAGGTCCGCGGCAATGGTCGAAACCAGCGCCAGGCTCGCGCCGGGTGCCAGTTGCAGGCGCTGCAACACCGCCTGAACGTAGTTGGCCAGGCCACGCTGGCTGATCAGCACGCCCTTGGGCTGCCCGGTGGAACCGGAGGTGTAGATGATATAGGCCGGCTGTTCGGGATCGACCGCCAGGCCGAGTGCCGAATCGTCCTGCACGGCCCACTGCCCCTCGACCGGAGCCAGCGCCGGGCACACACCCAGGCCGGCCGCCAGGCTATCGCCCGGAGCGTGGATCAACAAGGCTGCGGCACTGTCCTTGAGCAGTTGTTGCAGGCGCTCGACCGGCTGGCGGTTATCCAGCGGCAGGTACACCGCACCGGCCTTGAGCACCGCGAGCAGGCTCACCACCCAGTCGATGGAGCGTTCCTGGCACAGCGCGACCACGGCCCCGGCCGCAATGCCCTCGACCTGCAGCAGGCGCGCCAGTTGGTTGGAGCGGCGCTCCAGCTCGTCATAGTCGATCACTTGCGTCCCGCAGCGCAGCGCCGGCTTGCCATGGCCGGCCTGCAGGCCCTGCTCCCAGAGCGCGAGGAAATCGCTGCAGGGGAACGGTGCCTGGGCGGCGGCCGGGTAATCGGCCGCAACGCCTGGCTGCTCCAGCAAGGGTGCCTGGGCGGCATCGACCATCTGTTCCAGCACCTGCTGCCAGGCCTGGGCCAGGCGCTCGATGGTGCCGGCCTCGAACAGGTCGGTGGCGTAGGTGAACTCGGCCTCGATCCCCTCCGGGGTATCGGTGAAGTCCAGGGCCAGGTCGAAACGGGCATCGGCCACGCCGATGGCGAAGGCCTCGACGCTCAGGGCCGACTGTACCGGAGCACTTTTGCCGCGTGCGGCGAGCACGTTCTGGTTGATCTTGACCTGGAACAGCGGGTTGTGGCTCAGGTTGCGCTCCGGGGCCAGGGCATCCACCAGTTGTTCGAACGGCAGTTCCTGATGGGACTGCGCACCACTGACCACCTGCTTGACCTGCTCCAGCAACTGTTCGAGGCTGTCACGCTCATCCACCTGGATGCGCAGCACCTGGGTATTGATGAAGAAGCCGATCAGCCCTTCCAGTTCCTCGCGATTGCGTCCGGCATTCGGCGCGCCGATGCGGATGTCCGCCTGGCCACTGCTGCGTGCCAGCACCACGGCCAGGGCCGCCAGGGCCTGCATGAAGACGGTCTGGCCATTCTGCCGGGCCCGGGCCTTGAGCTGGGCCGAGAGTTGCGGCGGCAGGTTGGCGTGGACGATGGCCCCACGATGACTGGCCACCGCCGGGCGCTCATGGTCCAGCGGCAGCTCCAGCAGTGGCTGCTCCTCGCCCAGTTGCTGCTTCCAGTAGGCCAGTTGGCGCTCACCCTCGCCGGCTTCCAGCCAGGCACGTTGCCAGATCGCGTAGTCGGCGTACTGGATCGGCAACGGCGCCAGCCCTGCCGGTTGGCCGCTGACTTCGGCCAGGTAGAAGCGGATGAACTCCTGCACCAGCAACTCGCCCGACCAGCCGTCCGAGACGCTGTGGTGCATGCACAGGGTCAGCACGTGCTCATGCTCGTCCAGGCGCCAGAGCCGAACCCGCAGCAACGGCCCCAGCAGCAGGTCGAAGGGGGTGGCCAGTTCGGCCGCCACCCGCGCCTGCAGGCGCGCCTCGCGGGTCTCGACAGGTTCAACGGCGATGTCCACGCGCTGCAGGAGCACCTGCGACTCGTCAAGGACTTCCTGGTGGAACTCGCCCTCGACCGAGACGAAGCGGGTGCGCAAGGCCTCGTGGCGGTGCACCAGCAGGGCCAGGGCCCGGCCCATCGCCGCCTCGTCCAGGATTCCCGTCAGGCGTACCGCCATCGGCACGTTATAGGCGCTGTTTTCCGGGTCCAGCTGCCAGAGGATCAACATCTGCTGCTGGGCGTAGGACAGCGGAATCCGCGGGACATCATGGCGTGTCTCGGCGATCGGCAACAGCTTGAAGCTCTGCCCGGTCTCGCTCATCTTCTGCAGGATCTGGCGGCGCTGTTCCAGCGGCAGGCCGACGAAGCGCTGGGCAATCCGTTGTGCTGTGGTCTTGTCCATCTCAGGCCTCCGCCATTTCGTTCATCATGCGTTCGATGTCGGACAGCCCGTCATCGGTCAGGGCCAGGCCTGCGTCTTCAAATGCTTGGGAAAATTCGTTCAATTGCGGTTTCTCGAAAATAAGTCGCAGAGGAATGTCGACGCCAAGACTCGAATGAATCCTGGAGATCACCTGGGCCGCCAACAGTGAATGGCCACCCAGCTCGAAGAAGTTGTCGTGCAGTCCCACCCGCTCGACCTGCAGTACCTCGGCCCAGATCGCGGCCAGTTGCTGCTCCCGCTCGTTGCGCGGTGCCACGTAGTCCTGCTGCCAGAGACTCGGGTCCGGCTTGGGCAGTGCCTTGCGGTCCAGCTTGCCGTTGGGGGTCATGGGCATCTGCGCCAGGACCAGCAGGTGAGCCGGGACCATGTAGTCCGGCAGGCCCGCCTTGAGGTAGTCACGCAGTTGTCCACGCAGGGCCTGCCGGGTAGCGGCATCCGCCGTGGCCAGCGCCGGATCGTGCGGTACCAGGTAGGCCGCCAGCTGCTTGCCGGACGGTCCATCGATATCGATCACCAGGGCCTCGCGAACCTGTGCATGTTCCTGCAGGCGCGCCTCGATCTCGCCCAGCTCGATACGGAAGCCACGGATCTTCACCTGGTGGTCGATGCGCCCCACGTACTCGATCAGGCCCCCGTCGCGATAGCGGGTGACGTCACCGGTGCGGTACAGCCGGCCACCACCCTGCTCGTCGAACGGGTCCGGGATGAAACGCTCGGCGGTCAGCGCCGGCCGCTGGTGGTAACCACGAGCCAGCAACGCGCCGCCGATCAGCAGCTCCCCATTGCCACCCTGCACCGCGGGGTTGAACGCCGCGTCGAGGATGTACATGCGCCGCGCGCCCAGCGGCCGGCCGATCGGCATCAGCACCGGCCGGGGCAGCTCGCCACGCACGTAGGGCGCGCATTCCAGGTAGCTGGCGGTGATGGTGGTTTCGGTCGGGCCATAGGTGTTGAGCAGGCGGATGTGTTCGAGACCCGCCTGCTTCCACAGGTTGATACCCTCGGCCGGCATTGCTTCGCCGGTGGCGCTGACCTGGCGCAGCGCACCGAAGTCGCGTAGCCCCAGGCGACAGAAGTCCTGGGCCAGCAGGTACCAGTAGGCCGTGCTCAGGTCCGCCACGGTGATACCCGAACGCAGTACCTCACGCTGGAAGGTGGTGCTGTCCCAGACCTCGTTGCCCCGCACCACCACGCCCGCCCCACGGCACAGTGCCGGGAACAGCTGCTCGACGAAACCATCGAAGTTCAGGGTGGAGAACAGCAGCACGCGGTCTTGCGGCACCAGGCGGAAATACTCGATCGCCACCGGGCAGTGGGCACTCAGGGCGTGGTGTTCGATAGCCACGCCCTTGGGCTTGCCGGTGGAGCCGGAGGTGTAGATCACATAGGCCAGGTTGTGCAACCGGGCCAGGCCTGGCAGTGGTTGCTCGTCGTAACCCCGCAGCCAGTCCGCGGCCTGGTCCAGGCACAACACCGGCAATCCCGCCGGCACCGGCAGTTGTGCCAGCAACGGGCTGTGGCTGAGCAACAGGCGAATGCCGCTGTCCTGCATCATGTAGGCCAGGCGGTCCTCGGGGAACTCCGGGTCCAGCGGTACATAGGCACCCCCGGCCTTGAGGATCGCCAGGAGCCCGACCACCATGTCCAGCCCGCGATCGACCGCGATCCCCACCGCCACTTCCGGACCGACGCCCATGTCCCGCAGCTTGTGGGCCAGACGGTTGGCCTGGCCGTCCAGCTCGCGGTAGCTCATCTGCAGCTCGCCAAAGACCAGCGCCACCGCATCGGGAGTGCGCCGCGCCTGGGCCTCGATCAGTTCATGCACGCACTGCTCGGCCGGGTAGTGACCCTCGATCCGGCTCCAGTCCTGCAGCACGCGCTGCGTTTCCCGGGCATCGAGCAATGGCAGCTCGGCGACCGCCTGCTCCACGCCGCCGCTGACGAGGGCCTGCAGCAGGTTGCGCCAATGCCCGGCCAGGCGCTCGATGGTGTCCGCGTCGAACAGCGCGGTGGCATAGGTCAGCGCCGCACGCAGGCCATCCTCGCTTTCGAAGGTGTCCAGGGTCAGGTCGAACTGGGCGGTAGGGCTGCCGCTGTCCAGCGCCTCGATCTCGAGACCCGGCAGCGGTCGCACGGCCCCCTTGAGTTCGGTCTGGTGGTTGTACATCACCTGGAACAGCGGACTGTGGCTCAGGCTGCGTTCCGGTTGCAGGGCCTGCACCAGGTGCTCGAAGGGCAGGTCCTGGTGAGCCTGGGCACCCAGGACCGCCTGCTTGACCTGCTGCAGCAGTTGGTCGAAACGGGTGTGCAGGTCGAACTCGGCACGCAGCACCTGGGTATTGACGAAAAAGCCGATCAGACCTTCGGTTTCCACCCGGCTGCGGTTGGCCACCGGCACGCCAACGCGGATGTCGTTCTGTCCCGAATGACGATGCAGCAGCGCCTGGAACGAGGCCAGCAGCAGCATGAACAGGGTCACACCCTGCCGCCGGGCCATACCCTTGAGTCCCTCTACCAGGGCACGATCCAGCTCGACCTGGGTACGGGCACCGGCATGGCTCTGCAACGAAGGTCGAGGCCGGTCGGTCGGCAGTTCCAGCACCGGCTGGTCGCTGCCCAACTGGTCACGCCAGTAGGCCAGTTGCCGTGCCTGCTCGCCGGCTTCCATCCAGTCACGCTGCCACTGGGCATAGTCGGCGTACTGGAATGGCAGCGGCCTGGACTGCGGCGACTGGCCCTGGCTGAAGGCCACATAGGCCTCGATCAGCTCATCGACCATGATGGGCATCGACCAACCGTCAGACACGATGTGGTGCAGCGTCACCACCAGTACATGGCGTTCCTCGCCAAGGCGGAACAGGCGGGCACGCAGCAACGGCCCCTGCTGCAGGTCGAAGGGGGCCAGCACTTCGTGGTCGATGCGGGCCGCCAGGGATGCGCTGTCAGCGCCCTCCAGCAGCTCGATCGGCAGCTCGAAGCTCGCCACCGGATGCACCACCTGCACCGCCTCGCCATCCTGCTGGGCGAAGGTGGTGCGCAGGCTTTCGTGACGTGCGACCAGGGCCTCGAAGCTGCGGCGCAGTGCCGGCGCATCGAGGCGACCGTTGAGAGCCAGGGCGGCAGGAATGTGATAGGCGCTGTTGTCCGGTTCCAGTTGCCAGAGGAACCACTGGCGTTGCTGGGCATAGGACAGGCGCAGGGGTGCCTGGCGATCGGCGGCGACGAACGCCGGCGCGAACGTGCCGTCCCCCTGCCCGGCACTGGCGGCAAAGGCGGCCAGGTCGCGGGTTTCGAACAGGCTGCGCAGCTCCACGTCGATGCCCAGGGCCTGACGCGCGCGGGCGATCACCTGGGTTGCCAGCAGCGAATGCCCACCCAGCTCGAAGAAATTGTCGCCCAGGCCGACCCGCTCGACCTTTAGCACCTCGCTCCAGATCGCCGCCAGTTGCTGCTCCAGCGCGCTACGCGGCGCGACATAGGCCTGCTGCAACAGCGCGGTGTCGGGGGCCGGCAGGGCCTTGCGGTCGAGCTTGCCATTGGCGGTCAGCGGCAGTGCCGGCAAGAGCATCAGGTGGGCCGGAACCATGTAGTCGGCCAGGTGCAGCTTCAGATCGTCGCGCAACGCCACGCGTAGCGCGGCCTGGCGCTCGGCATCGGCCAGCAGGGTCGCATCGCTCGCCACCAGGTAGGCCACCAGTTGCCCGTCCAGGGCCAGTACCGCAGCCTCGCGAACCTGGTCATGCGCCTGCAGCCGCGATTCGATTTCACCCAGTTCGATCCGGAAACCACGGATCTTGACCTGCTGGTCGCGCCGGCCAATGTAGTCGATCACCCCGTCGCTGCGCATGCGCGCCAGGTCGCCGGTGCGATAGAGCCGCCCACCCTGCGGGTCGAAGGGGTTGGCGACGAAGCGCGTAGCCGTCAGCCCCGCCTGGTTCAGGTAGCCGCGCGCCAGGCCCGCACCGGCAACATACAACTCGCCGATGCAGCCCGTTGGCGTGAGGTTCAGTGCGTCATCCAGCAGATACCAGGACAGGTCGACGATCGGCTCGCCGATCGGGCTGCCCGCCGCCTGGTCGAGGTCGGCCAGCGACAATGGCCGATAGGTCACGTGCACGGTGGTCTCGGTGATGCCGTACATGTTGACCAGGGTCGGCGAGTGCTCGCCGAAGCGCTCGAACCAGGGGCGCAGGCTCTGCACCTCCAGGGCCTCGCCACCGAAGATCACCTGGCGCAGCGCCAGTTCACGCGGTGATGCCAACGCTACCGCCATCAGCGACTTGAAGGCCGAGGGCGTCTGGTTGAGCACCGTCACGCGCTCCTCGCACAGCAACGCGTGGAAGGCCTCGGGCGAACGGCTGACCTCGTGCGGCACCACGACCAGCCGGCCGCCATGGAGCAAGGCACCGAAGATTTCCCAGACCGAGAAATCGAAGGCGTAGGAATGGAACAGCGTCCAGCTGTCCTGGCTGTCGAAGCCGAACCAGTGCTGGGTGGCGTCGAACAGGCGCAGCACGTTGCGGTGGGGCAGCAGCGCGCCCTTCGGCTTGCCGGTGGAACCGGAGGTGTAGATCACATAGGCCAGGTTATCGACGTCGACCCGCGCCAGCGGGTTGTCCTGCCGGCCCTCCACGTCAGTGGCCCCCAGGTCCAGGCACTCGACATCCAGCGGCACCGGCAGGCGCTCCAGCAGATGCCCCTGGGCCAGCAGCAGCTTCAGGCCACTGTCCGTGATCATGTAGCGCAGGCGTTCCTCGGGGTAGGTCGGGTCCAGCGGCACGTAGGCACCACCGGCCTTGAGCACCGCGAGCAGGGCCACAATCATCTCCAGCGAACGCTCGGCCGCAACCCCCACCAGCACATCGGCGCCCACCCCACGGGCGATCAGCCGATGGGCCCAGCGGTTGGCCCGGGTATTGAGCTCGGCATAGGTCAGTCGCTCACCGGCGCAGAGCACGGCGACGGCGTCCGGATGCCGTTCGGCCTGCTCCTCGATCAGCTGATGCAGGCAACGCCCGACCGGGTGCACCTGCGGTGCCGGGTTCCAGCGCGCCAGCACCTGTTGCTGTTGCGTGGCGTCCAGCAGCGGCAATTCGGCGATACGCTGGCGCGGATCACTGACGATCGCCCGCAGCAGGCTCGCCCAGTGCTGCAGCAAGGCTTCTACGGTCGCCGGCTCGAACAGGTCGGTGGCGTACTTGAATACCGCCTCGATGCCATGGGGCTGCTCGTGGGTGTCGAGCACCAGGTCGAACTGGGCGGTCTGGCTTTGCCACTGCAGCGGCTCGATGCGCAGGCCGTCCAGGTCGGTACCGGACTTGAGCCGGCTCTGCGCCTGGTGATTGAACATCACCTGGAACAGCGGGCTGTGGCTCAGGTTGCGACCCGGCTCCAGGGCCTCGACCAGTTGTTCGAAGGGCAGGTCCTGGTGGGCCTGGGCCTCCTGCACCGTCAGCCAGACCTGGTGCAGCAGTTGCTCGAAGGACTGTTGCCCGTCGACCTCGGCCTTGAGCACCTGGGTATTGACGAAAAAGCCGATCAGGCGCTCGACCTCAGGTCGTTCGCGATTGGCCACCGGCACGCCGACACGGATATCGGCCTGGCCACTGTAGCGATGCAACAGGGCCTGGAATGACGCGAGCAACACACTGAACAGGCTGACACTCTCGCGCCGGGCCAGGGCCTTGAGCCCGTCGCTGAGCGCCAGGTCCAGGGTCAGGTTGCAGCTCGCCCCGGCAAAACTGCGGGACACGGGACGAGGATGGTCGGTCGGCAGCTCCAGCACCGGCTGCTCACCACCGAGTGCCTGCTGCCAGTAGGCCAGTTGGCGCTCCTGCTCGCCCGCCTCCATCCAGTGACGCTGCCACAGCGCATAGTCGGCATACTGGATCGGCAGGGCCGGCCATTCCAGAGGCAGGCCCTGGCTGAGGCTCTGGTAGCACTGCACCAGCTCCTCGATCATCACCTGCAGCGACCAGCCATCAGCGACGATGTGGTGCAGCGTCAGCACCAGCACGTGCTCGTCGTCCGCCACCCGCAACAGCGCGGCCCGCATCAACGGCCCCTTGCGCAGATCGAAAGGTGCCTGGCTGTGTTCGAGCACGAACGCCTGGACCCGCGCGTCACCCTCGCCCGCGGCCAGGCGCTCGACCGGCAGCTCGAACGCCCCGCTCGGCAGCACCACCTGCAGCGGCTGGCCGTCGGTCTCGGTGAACACCGTGCGCAGGGGCTCGTGACGCGCTACCAGAGCCTGCAGGCTGCCCTGCAACGCGGTCACATCGAGCCGCCCCTGCAGGCGCAGGGCCATGGCAATGTTGTACGCCGCACTGTGCGGCGCCCATTGCCAGAGGAACCACTGGCGCTGCTGAGCGTAGGACAGGCGCAGCGGCTCATCAGCCGCACGCTTGAACACCGGCGCGATCTCGAACAGGTTGATGCCCTTCTGCTTGAGCAGAGTGGCCAACCCCTTTCGCTGCATCGCCGAAAGTTGCCCTACCGACTCGATTAACTCCTGCACGCCTTGTTCCCTCTCAAAAAATCAGTCAAGAAACCGGTCAGGAAACCAGTTTTTCCAGATCGTCGAGGGATAGACGTTTGAGGGCCTCCAGCGATTTAGCCAATTCATCCTGAGCGGGTGACAAACCACCGCGCAGGGCCTCGATGCGCTCGCAGAAAGCCTGCAGCGTCTGCGCGGCGAACAATTCCTTGAGCGCGATCTTGTCGCCCAGGCGCTCGGTAATCCGCGTCACCACCAGGGTCGCCAGCAACGAATGACCGCCCAGCTGGAAGAAGTTGTCGCCCAGGCCCACCTGCTCGACCTCCAGCACTTCCTGCCAGAGGCTGGCGACCTCGCGCTGCAACTCCGTCTGCGGCGCCTGGTAGTGGCTCTGCAACGGATTGCCGCCCAGGGCGATCAGCGCCTTGCGATCGAGCTTGCCGTTGGGGGTCAGCGGCAAGGCGTCGATCAGGTGCAGATGGCTCGGCACCATGTGCGCCGGCAGTTGCCCGGCCAGCGCCGTACGCAAGCCATCGGCAAAGGCTCGCGCATCATCGTTGGCCTGCGTCGCCACGACATAGCCATGCAGATGCTTGCCCGCCGCCCCGTCCTGGGCCAACACCACGGCCTCGCGCACCGACGGCAGTTGCAGCAGGCGCGCCTCGACTTCGCTCAGTTCGATCCGGAAACCACGAATCTTCACCTGGTGGTCGGCCCGCCCGATGTATTCGATCTGCTCCCGCTCGCCCTGGCGTACCAGGTCGCCAGTACGGTACAGGCGGTCGCCAGCAACCCCGAACGGGTTCGGCACGTAGCGCTCGGCAGTCAACCCCGGCCGCATCAGGTAACCACGGGAGACCCCGGAACCGGCCAGGTACAGCTCCCCCGCCACCCCTTCCGGCACCGGCAGCAACTGGGTATCGAGCAGGTAGGCGTCGGTGTTGTCCAGCGGCCGGCCGATATTCGCCGAGCCCTGGGCGGTGCGCAGGGTGAAGGTCGAGTAGGTGGTGTCCTCCGACGGACCATAGAGGTCGTAGACCTGTTTGACCGTCGTGCTGGCATAGAGGGTATCCACCAGCGTCTGCTTCAGGGGTTCACCGGCCAGGTTGATGGTGCTCACCGACGCCGGGATCTGTCCGGCGCGCTGCAGGGCGGCAATCGCCGACGGTACGGTGTTGATCAACCTGACCCGCTCGCGCTGCGGCAGCTCGACCAGGGCCAGGGCGTTGTCCGCCAGCACCAGGTAGCCGCCAGCCGCGAGGGTGACGAAGATCTCCCAGACCGACAGATCGAAGCAGATCGAGGTCGAGGCCAGTACCCCGCGCAACTGCTCGATACCATAGACGCCCAGGGACCACTGGATCAGCGCCGCCAGGTTGCCGTGACTGATCGCCACCCCCTTGGGCTTGCCAGTGGAACCGGAGGTGTAGATGACGTAGGCCAGGTTCTGCGGCAGGATCGAAACCGCTGGGGCCTGGGCCGGATAGGCCTGCAGCCAGTCCTCACCCTCCTCCACCAGCAACACTCGGGACGACAGGTCCCGTGGCAGGAACCGCAGCAGGCGCGACTCGCTCAACAGTACCGTCGCACGACTGTCCTCCAGCATATGCAGCAAGCGCTCCTGCGGATACTCGGGGTCCAGCGGCACGTAGGCGCCGCCGGCCTTGAGAATCGCCAGCAGGCTGACGATCATCCGCGGGGTGCGGCTCAGGCAGACGCCGACCCGCACTTCCGGCCCCACACCGAGCTCGCGCAGCTTGTGGGCCAGGCGATTGGCACTGCGGTCGAGGCTCGCATAGTCCACTTCGTGTTCGGCGAACAGGATCGCCGGGGACTGCGGCTGGGCCAGTACCTGGGCATTGAGGCGGGTGAGCACGTCACGCGGGTCAGTCGCCGTGTCTGTGCCCCTGCCCCAGTCCAGCGCCGCCTGGCGCGACGCGCCAACCCGCAGTTCCAGGTTGCCCAGCGCCTGTTGCGGCTCGGCCATGAAGGCCCGTAGCAGGTGCTCGAGCTCACGCCCCAGGCGCGCCACGGTCGGGGCATCGAAGCAGGCCCGGTCATAGCTCAGCCCCAGGCTCAGTTCGGCGCCCGTGACCGCCACCAGCGTCAGCGGGTAGTTGGTCTGTTCCTGGCGACGGATAGCGGTGAATTCGAGACCCGTTTCCGAAGCCTGGCCAAGAGCTTCGGCCATCGGGTAGTTCTCGAACACCAACAGGCTGTCGAACAGCCCGCCCGCACCAAGCCCGGCCCAGCGCTGGATATCGTACAGCGGGGTATGCTCGTGCTCGCGCAGCGCCAGGTTGAGGTCCTGCACCTGCTGCAACCAGGTCGCCACCGGCAACTGGGCAGAGGGTGCAGCGACCACCGGCAGGGTATTGATGAACAGGCCGATCTGCTGCTCCACCCCGGCCAGGTCGGTCGGTCGACCCGCCACGGTGGCGCCAAAGGCCACGCAGTCCTGCCCGGTGTAGCGCTGCAGCATGACCAGCCAGGCGGCCTGCACCAGGGTGTTGAGGGTGACCTTGTGTTCGCGGGCGAAGCGGTTCAGGTCGGCGGTCAGGGCCGCGCCAAACCGGTGTTCGTGCTCGCCATGCCCGGCCGTCAGCCCCTGCCGGCAACCCACGGCATTGGCCAGGCGGGTCGGCTCCTGCAGCTCGGCCAGGACGTTGGCCCAGAAAGCCTGGCTGGCCTGGGCGTCACGCTGGCCGAGCCATTCGATGTAGTCGCGATAGCGGCCAGCCCCCTGGGGGACGGCGGCACCGGCATAGCGCTGGAGCACTTCGCCGAACAGTTGCGACGTGCTCCAACCGTCCATCAGGATATGGTGGCTGGTGTGGATCAGGTGGTAATCGCTGGCCGTGGTACGTACCAGGATCAAGCGCAACAGCGGGGCCTGGCCCAACTCGAAACCTGCCGCCAGGTCGTCTCGTGCCAGTTGCTCGAGGGCTGCCGGCAGGTCGCTGCGTCCGCGCCAGTCATGCACCACCAGCGGGATCTGCACCTGGCGCCGAACGACCTGCAACGGTGCCGCCAGGTCCTGCGGCCAGACGAATACCGAGCGCAGGACCTCATGGCGGTCCAGGCCCTGCTGCCAGGCCGCGCGGAACCGCTCGACGTCCAGGTGGCGCACATCGGCCCGTAGCTGGTTGGTGTAGGCCGCGCCATCCGGCTCGTCGACCGCATGGAACAGGATGCCCTGCTGCATCGGCGACAGCGGGTAGATGTCCTCGATATCCGCCATGGCCACCGGCAGGCGCGCCAGCTGGGCCGAGGTCAGTGTCACCAGCGGGAAATCGGACGGCGTCACGCCCAATTGGCCGCCCTGGCTGCAGTGTTCGACCAGGCGGCCCAGTTCCTGCTCATAGGCGCGGGCCAGGGCCTCGATGGTCGCAGGCTGATAGCGCGCGCGACTGAACCCCCAGTCCAGTTCCAGTTCGCCGTCGAATACCTGGCCATTGAGGCTCAGCCAGTTGGCCGGGCGCTCTTCGGCCTGGTTGGCACCGCTGCTCTCGCCACTGGGCACGAACAGTGCGCCCTCGGCCTGATCGAAGCTACCGTCGAACTGCCCGAGGTAGTTGAAGGTCACCCGCGCTTCAGGCAAGGCCTGCAACTGACGGGAGAAATCCGCATCCGCCAGGTAACGCAGGAGGCCATAGCCGATCCCCTTGTTCGGTACCGCCCGCAGTTGTTCCTTGACCGCACGGATCGAGGCGCCCAGGTCCGCCTGTGGAGTCAGGCGCACCGGGTACAGGCTGCTGAACCAGCCGACCGTGCGACTCAGGTCGAGGTCATCGAACAGATCCTCGCGACCGTGGCCCTCCAACTGGATCAGCACCGACGGCTGTCGGCTCCAGTCGCAGAGAACCCGGGCCAGGGCAGCCAGCAGCAGATCGTTGATCTGGCTACGGTAGGCGGCCGGGGCAACGCTGAGCAATTGCCGGGTCAACGCCTTGTTCAACCGCGAAGCGGCATGACCGACACCAGGCTGCGGATGTTCCAAATGCTCGTCAGGCAGTTGTGCACCGGACTCGGCCAAGGTGCCCAACCAGTAACCGCGCTCGGTTGCCAGTGCCTCGCTGCATGCGTATGCCTGCAGGCGTTCGCCCCAGAGCTGGAATGCACTGCTCTTGGCCGGCAACTGCACGGTACGGCCGGCAACGATGGCGGTGTAGGCACTCTGCAGGTCCTCGAGCAGCACCCGCCAGGACACACCATCGACCACCAGGTGATGTACGACCAACAGCAGGCGCTGCTCACCCTCGGGCAACTGCACCAGCAATGCACGCAACAGCGGGCCGTCCTTGAGGTCCAGGCTGCGCTGAGCCTCATCGGCCAGGGCAGTGAGCCCGGCCGTGTCATCCAGTTCACGCAACCACAGCACGGCATTGTTGGCCGGCTGATAACGGGCCTGCCACTGCCCGCCCTGCTCGGAGAAGCCCAGGCGCAAGGCATCGTGATGCTCCAGCAGGCTGGCCAGCGCCATTTCCAGATGCTTGGGCTCCAGCACCTGCAGCGGCTTGAGCATGACCGACTGGTTCCAGTGATGACGCTGGGGAACATCCATTTCGAAGAAGCGCGCCTGGATCGGCAGCAATGGCTGTTCTCCGCTGATCTGTCGCGGTGCCTCGACGGCCGCTTTCTTTTCGATCAGCTTGGCCACCGTCGCCAGCTGGGCGATGGTCTGTTTCTCGAACAACTGCTTGGGACTGAGCTTGATCCCCTGGCGCTTGGCCCGGGCGATGATCTGCAGGCTGAGGATCGAGTCGCCGCCCAGCTCGAAGAAGTTATCCGTGCTGCCGACCCGCTCCAGCTTGAGCACATCGGCCCAGATCGCCGCCAGCTTCTCCTCGATCTCGCCCACCGGCGCGGTGTATTGCTGCTTGACCAGGCCCGGCTTGGGCAAGGCCCGCTTGTCCAGCTTGCCGTTGGCGGTCAGCGGCAGTTGCTCCAGCAGCAGGATCTGCGCTGGAACCATGTAGTCGCTCAGAGAAGCCTGCAGGCGCTGGCGCAATTCCTCGACCTGCAAAACCTTGCCGGCGGCCGGCACGCAGTAGGCCACCAGTTGCAGGCGCGTGGCGTCGTCTTCCATCGACAACGCCAGGACCGCAGCCTGTGCGACCGAGTCGAAGCCCTGCATCAGCCGGGCGACTTCCGCCGGTTCGACGCGGTAGCCGCGGATCTTCACCTGGTCGTCGTTGCGCCCCATGAACTCCAGCAGGCCCTGGCGGTTGCTGCGCACCCGGTCACCGCTGCGGTAGGCCCGGCTGCCCGGCTCGCCATAAGGGTCCGGCAGGAAGCGCTCGGCCGTCAGCCCCGGTTGCCCCAGGTAACCCAGGGCGACACTGGCACCACCGATGTACAACTCTCCCGGCACCTGCACGGCAGCGATGTTCAACACATCGTCCAGCACCAGGGTCCGGGCACCTGGCAGCGGCTGGCCGATGGCAATGCCACGGTCGATGGCTGCGGCGGCGGACACTTCGTGGGTCAACACGCCAACGGTGGTTTCACTGGGACCGTAGTGGTTGATGAAACGGCAGCCCGGCTTCAGCTCGCGAACCTGGCGCACCAGCGCTGGCGAGCAGGCTTCGCCACCGACGATCAGTGCGTGTTCCGGTAGGACATCGGCCGCACGGGTCGCCTGCAACAGGGCCGAGAGGTGCCCGGGAACGATTTTCAGGATGCCGACTCGGTGCTCGCTCATGTACTGGGCAAAGCCGTCCGGGTCGAACCCCAGCGCCTCCGGCAACACATGCAGGGTGCGACCGCCGCACAGGGCGCCGAACAGCATGGTGTGCCCGAGGTCGGCGGCAATAGTCGAGACCAGAGCCATGCTGGCGCCTGGCGCCAGGTCCAGGCGCTGTGTCAGGCCCTGCACGTAACTGGCCAGGGCACCATGGCTGACCAGCACGCCCTTGGGTTGCCCGGTGGAGCCGGAGGTATGAATCACATAGGCCGCAGACTGGGCCGACAGCTCCAGTCGTGGTGCAGTGGCCGGCTGCTCGCGCCAGTCGGTCGGGTTGAATGCCTGGGCGGCGCAGCCGGACGGCACCAGGCCATCCAGTCGTGTATCGTCCTCACTGCCCAGCAACAGTCGCGCACCGGCCCGTTCGAGCATCTGCCGCAGGCGCTCATCCGGGGCCTTGGTATCGAGCGGCATGTACACCGCACCCGCCTTGAGAATCGCCAGCAGGCTGGTCAGCCAATCCAGTGAACGCTCCATCAGCACCGCGACCGGCTCACCGATGCCCACGCCCCGCATGCGCAGGTGATGGGCCAGGCGGTTGGCAGCCTGGTCCAGTTCGGCGAAGCTCAGGGTTTGCCCAAGGCAACGCGCGGCCAGCGCTTCGGGCTGGCGACGAACCTGGGCATCCCAGTGTTGCAACACCAGCGGCGCGCTCTCCAGGCTGACTGCCGGCAGTGCTGGCAGCGCTCGGTTCAGGCTGAACAGCGGAGCCTGCGGGGCCTGCAGCAATGCATCGAACAGCTCGAGCAATGCCGGGACAAAGCCCTCGACCGTTGCGTGTTGGTAGAGGTCGCTGGCATAGGTCAGCTCGCCATGGATCAACGTGCCGTCGTCGGTGATGTCCAGGGCCAGGTCGAAGTGCGTACCGTCCTTGTGCAGCGGGTACTCGGCCACGCTCAGGCCCGGCAACTGCATCGAGCGCTGCTTCTGCATGCCGACGTTCTGGTTGAACTTGGCCTGGAACAGCGGGTTGTGGTCCAGGTTGCGCTCGGGCGCCAGGGCGTCCACCAGTTGTTCGAACGGCAACTCCTGGTGTGCCTGGGCGCCGAAACTGCTTTCGCGCAGATGGCCCAGCAGGTCGAGGAAACTCTGGCGCTCGTCGACTTCGCAACGCAGTACCTGGGTGTTGACGAAAAAGCCGATCAGGCCTTCGACTTCCGGGCGGCCGCGGTTGGCATTCGGCACGCCGACCCGGATGTCACGCAGGCCGGACTGGCGCGAAAGAAACAGCGAGTAGCCGCCCAGCACGAGCATGAACAGGCTGATGCCCTGGCTGCGGGCAAAGGCCGCCAATTGACGCGAGCGTTCGGCACCGAAGTCGAACTTCAGGGTCCGCCCTTCGAAACTCTGCACGGGCGGCCGCGGGAAATCGGCGGCGACGTCCAGCAGCGGCTGCTCCTCGCCCAGTTGCCGGCGCCAGTAGTCCAGCTGCCGTTCCCCCTCGCCGGCCTCCAGCCAACTGCGTTGCCAGATCGCATAGTCGGCGTACTGCAGCGGCAGGTCGGCCAGGCCCGGTTCGCGCCCCTGGCTGAACGCCTGGTAGGCCTGGACGAACTCCCTGACCATCACATCCATCGACCAGCCGTCGGAAACGATATGGTGCATGCTCACCACCAACACCCATTCGTCCGCAGCCAGGTGGATCAGGCTGGCCCTCAGCAGCGGCCCGTTGAGCAGGTCGAAGGGTTGCGCAGTGATCGCCCCCACCCGCTCGGCCAGCTCGGTCTCACGCGTCTCGTTGGCGCAACCCGACAGGTCCAGCCGGGTCAGCGGCACCGCCAGGTGCCCGAGGATCTGTTGGCAGGGTTGCTCGCCATCGATCAGGAACACCGTGCGCAGGACTTCATGGCGCTCGACGATATGCTCGAAGGCACGCTGCAACGCCGACTCGTCGAGCTGGCCGTGCAGGCGCAGGCCCGCCGCCATGTTGTAGGCGGCACTGGTGGGGTCGAGCTGCCAGAGGAACAGCAGGCGCTGCTGGGCATAGGACAGGGGAATCCGCGCCACATCATGGCGGCTGACCGGCATCGGCAACAGGCTGAAGTCCTTGCCCTCCTCGCTCAGCTTCGCCAGGAACTGCCGACGCTGCTCCAGCGGCAGGCCGATGAATCTTTTGGCGATACGTACCGCAGGGTTGCCACTCATGCTCCAAACTCCTCCAACGAACTCATGAACTGTTCCATGTCGGCCCAGTCGTTATCTGCAGCGCCCTGCCCCAGCGTCGCCAGCTCGGCGGCCAGTTCGCTCAGCAGCGGTTTTTCGAACAGGCTGCGCAGCGGCAGGCTGACCTCCAGGCGCGTCTTGACCCGGGCGATCACCTGGGCCGCGAGCAACGAATGCCCACCCAACTCGAAGAAGTGGTCGTCGAGCCCGACCCTCGGCACCTGCAGCACCTCTTCCCAGATCCCCGCCAGGCAGCGCTCGGTGTCGGTCTGGGGCTCGCGGTAGCTGGCCTGCAACTGGCTCGGATCGGGAACCGGCAGGGCCTTGCGGTCCAGCTTGCCGCTGGGGGTCAGCGGCAGGCGTGGCAATACCAGCAGGTGCGAGGGGATCATGTAGTCCGGCAGCCGGCCCTGCAGGGACGCCTTGACCGCAAGTCGCCAGACGCTCTGCTGCGCAGGCTCCAGGACCTGGTCGGCCACCAGGTAGCCGACCAGTTGCGTGCCACCGGCCAGGGGCAGCGCCAGGACCGCCGCCTCACGCACACCGGGACACTGCAGCAGGCGCGACTCGACCTCACCCAGTTCGATGCGAAAACCGCGGACCTTGACCTGATGGTCGACCCGGCCGATGTACTCCACCGCGCCATCCTCACGCAGGCGCGCACGGTCACCGGTGCGGTAGAGCCGCTCCCCCGGGGTGAAGGGATCGGCGATGAAGCGCTCGGCAGTGAGGGCCGACTGGCCCTGGTAACCACGGGCCAGGCCCGGGCCACCGATGTACAACTCGCCGATGGCACCTTGAGGCAGTAGTTCAAGATCGCCATCGAGCACCAGCAGGCGCCGCCGAGCCAGGCCGAAACCGATAGGCACACCGCGCCAGGACACCGTTTCGGCCGACAGCCCGGTGCAGTCGTAGGTGCTGGAGACCACGGTCGCCTCGGTCGGGCCATAGGTATTGACCAGGCGCACGCCACCCAACCCGGCCTGCTGCCACAGGCGCAGACCGTCGACAGCCATGGCCTCGCCACCGATATGGATCTGGCGCAGGGCGCCATAGCCGGCGGGTGGACGGGCCGCCCAGTCCTGTACCAGCAGGTGCCAATAGGCCGCCGGCAGGTCGGCCAGGGTGATGCCATGACGCAGGATCGCTTCGTGCAGCGTGGCGCTGTCCCACAGCCGCTCGTCACGCAGCACCACGCAGGCTCCCAGGCTCAGCGGCGGGAAGAACTGCTCGACAAAGCCGTCGAAGCTGCTGGTGGCGAACTGCAGAACCCGGTCGCTCGCCAGCAACCCACTGTACTCCGTGGCCCGGGCGACGAACTCCGTCAGCGCCTGGTGACTGATACCGACGCCCTTGGGCCGGCCAGTGGAGCCTGAGGTATAGATGACATAGGCCAGCGACTGCGGGGCCGGCGCCAGTTCCAGGTCGGCCTGGGCATAACCGCCGTCGTTGATACGGTCCAGGCACAAGGCCTCGACATCATCCAGCGGCGGCAGGCCGTCCAGCCACTGGCTGTGGGTCAGCAGCAGTTTCAGACCACTGTCCTGCAGCACATGGGCCAGGCGCGCCGGCGGCATTTGCGGGTCCAGCGGCACATAGGCACCGCCCGCCTTGAGCACCGCCAGGATGGCCACGGCCAGATCCAGCGTGCGCCCGATCGCCAACCCCACCAGCACCTCCGGACCCACCCCGTGCCCACGCAGCAGATGCGCCAGGCGATTGGCCCGGCGATTGAGTTCGGCATAGCTCAGGCTCGGCGCCTGGGCCGCATCGGCCAGAACCAGCGCGGTCGCCTCGGGACTGCGACGGGCCTGGGCCTCGAACAGTTGCACCATCGACAACGGACTGTCCGCAGGCGCCACGCTCTCGTCACCGTTGCCCAACAGGCCAGTGACTTCCGCTGCCGCCAGCATCGGTAACTGGCCGATCGGTCGCTGCGGGTCCTGGCACACGGCAACCAGCAGGTTGCGCCAGTGCCCGGCCAGGCGCTCGATGGTCGCCCCGTCGAAAATATCGGTGGCATAAGTGAAGGCCGCGAACAGCTGCTCGCCTTCCTCGCGGGTTTCCAACATCAGGTCGCTGGCGGCCGCGTGCTGGCGGGCCGCTCCAATACCCTGCTCGTCGTCCAGGTGGGCGACCCGCAACCCGCTCGCCAGTTGCCGGCCCTGCACGTCGGTAACCAGCGGCTGGTGATTGAACATCACCTGGAACAGCGGGTTGTGGCTCTGGCTGCGGGCCGGCTGCAGGGCTTCGATCAGGGCGTCGAACGGCAGCTCCTGATGCGCCTGCGCGCCCGAGGAGGCTTGGCGCAGGCTCTCCAGCAACTCGACGAACGGAGTCTGGCCGCGGACATCACTGCGCAGTACCTGGGTATTGACGAAAAAGCCGATCAGGCCTTCGGTCTCGCTGCGGGTGCGGTTGGCGATCAGGCCGCCCACGCGGATATCGCTCTGGCCACTGTAGCGATGCAGCAGGCTCTTGAACGACGCCAGCAGCACCACGAACAGCGACACGCCCTGACGCTGGGCCAGGCTCTTGAGTCGCTGGCGCAGCTCGCGGTCGACCTGCACCTCCAGGCGTGCGCCACGATGACTGGCCTGGGCAGGATGCGGCCGGTCGGTGGGCAGTTCGAGAACCGGATGCTCTTCTCCCAGGTGCTCACGCCAGTAGGCCAGTTGCCGCGCCTGCTCTCCGGCTTCGAGCCAACTGCGCTGCCACAGTGCGTAGTCGCGATAATGCACGGCCAGTGCCGGCAGCTCGGCCGTGGTACCGGCCACGCAAGCGTCGTAACAGCGACTGAACTCCTCGATCAGGATGTTCATCGACCAACCGTCGGCAATGATGTGGTGCAGCGTCAGCAGCAGCACGTGTTCCTGTTCGTCCAGGCGCAACAGGCGAATGCTCAGCAGCGGCCCCTGCTGCAGGTCGAACGCCTGCCCGGCTTCCTCGGCCATGATCTGCCGTGCGCGAGCCCGCCGCCGTGGTTCGTCCAGGGCCCGCAGGTCGTCTACCCGCACCGCGGCGGCTGTCGCCGGGGCGACGCGCTGGAACGCCCGCTCACCGTCCTGGCCAAAGGTCGTGCGCAGGCATTCATGCCGGGCCACCAGGGCACTGAAGGCCTGCTCGAGCGCCGCCAGGTCCAGCGGCCCATCCAGGCGCACCGCCATTGGCAGGTTGTAGGCCGCACTGTGGGGATCGAGCTGCCAGAGAAACCACATGCGCTGTTGTGCGTAGGACAGGCCGTCCCGCTCGGCGACGCCCTCGCAGGCGGCGATGGGCAGCAGCGAGAAATCGACGCCCTCCCGGTCCATGGCAGCCAGGAAGATACGGCGCTTGTCCTGGGGCAGCTCGATGAAACGGCGAGCGAGTTTCTGTGCGTCTTGGGGCTTCATGTGAGAGGGTCCTTGCTGATCGGCGGCACGGCCGGTGGGGCCTGGTCGTATCAACAAGGACGAACCGCCAACCCGAGGATTTAGCGTGCCGACAGGCGGTTTCTCGGGTATGGCGAAGCAGAGCGGTAAAAATCTGCGGATCGGCGTGGCAATTGCGACGAGTGACGTCAGTCGGCGGGCTGCGAATAGCCCTCAGCCATCGCCACCACCACCTTGCGCTTGCCGGTAAACGGCGAACGGGCGTGGGCGGCGAGCATGTTGTCGAGCATCAGCACATCGTTTTCCTGCCAGGGGAAACTGATGGTGCATTCGTCCAGCACGCCACGCACCTCGTCGAGCAGGTCGACCTCGATGGCCGAGCCGTCGCCGTAGTAGACGTTGCGCGGCAGGTCTTCCTCGTCCACCACCTCGAGCAGCGCTTCGCGCACCTCCGGTTGCAGGTTGGAAACGTGGAACAGGTGCGCCTGGTTGAACCAGACCATTTCCCGGGTCACCGGGTGATGCGCCACCACCTGGCAACGCTGGCGGGTACGCAACTCGCCATCATCCTTCCATTCGCACTCGATGGCATGGGCCCGGCAGTAGGCCTCGACCTGCGCTTCATCCTCGGTATTGAAAACCTGGCTCCAGTCCACGTCCAGGCCGTTGCCGAAGTTGCGCACGTACATCAGGCCCTTGCTGACCAGCCGCTCGCGGATACGCGCCGGTATCCGGCGATAGACCTCGCGGCTGTCGCAGATCGGCGTCTCGCCACCGGTCTGGGCCGCGATCACGCTGTAGAACCAGATCTTCATCGGCCACTCAAGGGTGTAGGCCTGCTCGTTGTGCAGCGGAATGCTCTGGTGCGCCGGGTATTCGGTGGAGGTGTACACCCCCTTGGTCACGTTGCTGCGTGGAGTCGAACCGAACTCGTAGTTGAGCAGCGGATGCCCGAACGCCGCGGCGAACTCACGGAAAGCCTCGGGACCGCCCACATCGAAACCGCGCAACAGGACACCGCCGGCCCGGTACAGGTGCTGGTCGATCAGGACCTTGCACTCGGCAAACGCCTCGCGCAGGTCAAGCCCGGGCTCAGGCGCCTGGATCAGCATGGGCAAGGTGCCCGAACCGGTCAGCAGCGGCCGGATATCCAAACTCAACGCATTGTTCATGACGACTCTTCTCCCTTGATCCTCGGCCGCCGCCCCAACGCCCGAACGTGGGACACAGCGGGTTTCACAGGAGGGAACGGATGGTCGAGGGGGAAAATTAGCCGGTGCCGGACACCGGCTGTCGGCCACTGAAACATTTACTTTCATATAGCCCTGCGTTTTTTGCCCGCTCATTCGTCTCATTTAGATGCAGCCGTTCGCGTAGGCAAAAGCCACGACCGGTTTTTTCGGGCGCGCGGTCCCTCTCAGGCCCCGCACCCTCCTCCGATGTCGAGAATCCGCTTTCCATGTCCAAGAAGTCCCGCTCGAAAATCTGGTTCCTGGTCCATAGCTGGCTGGCGCTACCCATCTGGTTCTTTGTCCTGATCGTCTGTGTCACCGGCACCCTGGCGGTGGTCAGCCAGGAGATCGTCTGGCTGGCCAACCCCGATATCCGCGCCAGCAAACCCTCCGATGACGCGCCCTTGCTCAGCTACGACCAGGTGCTGGCCGCCATCAAGAAGAATGAGCCCGAGCTGATCGTGCAGTCGATCCAGCGCCCGGACGAAAGCCACTTCGCCCTGCTGGCCGATATCGGCTATCCGGACGGACGCTCGGTGACGGTCTACGTCAATCCCTACACCGGGGTGATCCAGGGCATCAGTCCGCAGTTCAACTTCAAGAACTTCACCCGGGCCTTGCATGGCTGGTGGCTGGTGCCGTTCACCAACGGCTACAGCTGGGGCTGGTACCTGGTATCGCTGCTGGGTATACCGATGCTGGCCTCGCTGATCACCGGCCTGGTGGTCTACAAGCGCTTCTGGAAAGGGTTTCTCAAGCCAACCCTGCGTTTCAACCACGGGGCCCGGATCTTCTGGGGGGACTTCCATCGCCTGAGCGGGATCTGGTCGATCTGGTTCATCGCGGTGATCTCCATCACCGGCACCTGGTTCCTGATCCAGGCGATTCTCGCCGACAACCAGATCAGCATCGCCACCCGGCCCATCCCGGCCATCATCTCCCACGACAGCGCACCGTTGACGGCCGATGGTCGAGCGGCCCCGAGACTCGGTGCCGACGAAGCCCTGCGCATCGCCCAGCAACAGGTACCCGGGCTCGATGCCAGCTTCATCAGCCTGCCGGGCAACGCCTACAGTGCCTTCGAGGTCGGCGGCCGAAGCTGGTACCCACTGATGTACCAGACCCTGGAACTGAACCCCTACAACGGCAAGGTCGAACAGTCGCGCCTGCTGTCGGACCGCACGGGCCTGGAGTTCGTCACCGAGTCCATGCGACCGCTGCACACCGGTGACTTCGGTGGGCTGTGGGTCAAGCTGATCTGGTTCTTCTTCGGCCTGCTGCTGAGCATGATGGTCCTCAGCGGCCTGCTGATCTGGAGCAAGCGCACCGCGCTGGCCACGCTCAATGCCCTGAAACGCAGCAACAAGGCCGAGCGAGCCGAAAAGGCCAGGCCCCGTACCACCCTCGGCGCCGAAACCCCGGAGGTCAACCTGTGAGCAAGGCCGAAGCCGTACACCCGATCTCGCCCCTGAGCCGCCTCTGGCACAAGTGGCGCTTTCACCTGAACATCCTGCTGGTATTGATTCCGCTGGGCTTCATGCCGCGCTACTTCTCCGATGCGGCGCTGTTTCGTGGCGACACCGGGCTGGGCCAGCACGTCCATGAGTTGCAGGCCGGGCCCTGGAGCCTGCAGTTGGCCGAATTGTGGGACGAGGCGCCTCGCCGCGACGGCCCTGCCGGCTATTTCAAGAGTTTCAATGCCACGCTCTGTGCCAGCTGCGGCGAGCAGGTCAAGGCCACCTACCTGCGGGTTGGCAAGCCACGCAGCCTGCGCGCCGCCGGGGTGATCTTCTTCGGCACCCCCTACCGCATGGGCGCCGTGGTGCCGATCCCGCAGAACACCGCCGACGACGCCGAGCTGTGGGTCACTCTCGAAGGCTGGGACGGTTCGGTCCACCAGGCCTCCATTCCCCTGAGCCAGGCATCGCCACTGACCATGGCCTGGTTGAAAAAACAAGGTGCACGCCCATGACCCCATTGCCTCGTTTCACCTCTTGCGCTCCCCTGCGACGCCTGCTGAGCAGCGCAGCACTGATCGCCGCCAGCGGTCTGAGCCTGAATGCCTGGGCACATAACCCGATGTGCGAATGCAAGCAGATCGACGCCGAGCAGATCCAGTGCAAGGGCGGCTTTTCCGATGGCAGCGGTGCGGCCGGCGTGACCCTGGACGTGATCGGCTATGACGAAACCGTACTGGTGCCCGGCAAGCTCGGTGACGACTCGACGCTGACCTTCAAGAAACCTGCCACCGATTTCTACGTACTCTTCGACGCCGGCCCCGGCCATGTCGTGGAAGTCGACAAGGCGGACATCGAAGCCCCATGAGTACCTCTACCACCCAGGTTGTACGCCCCGCCGGTGCCGGCCACGAAACCCTCTACGTCCTGCTGTTTTGCCTGATCGTACTGCTGGTCGCCGGCTCCGTGGTGGCCCTGCACGGCGAGAAACAGGATGTCGCGCCGGTCGCGGCCCACCAACTGGATGCCCGCCGCGACCTCACGCCGGGCGAACAGGGCATCTACGCCGACCTGCGGGTCACCCTCGACGAGATCCACCTGCTGCAGCAGGACCAGCAGGCCCTGCCCTCCCCCGCGCAACTGGCCGAGGAAGGCTTCGCGCCCTTCGCCCAGGATGCCAGCTCGGTCAGTCGCGGCGGCCACCGCTGGCAGTTGCTGGAGTCGCCCGCGTACCTCGGCCTGAGCCAGGTCTCGACGACAGCCGGCTCGTTCCTGATGCGGATCGGCAGTGACGCGAATGCCGCGCCGGATATCTGGCTCACGCGCAACGCCAACCCGACAGTGCCCGGCGACCTTGCCGACAGCGCCCTGATTGCCGCTGGCTGGCAGCAGGTGGTCGCGCAATTCGACGCCGGCGTGACCCGCCAGCATCGCCACTGAGCCGCTCCAAACACCGTTCACCCGGAGAAGATCGCCCCCTCATGTCCATTTCAGCCCTGTTCAGCCGCCGTCGCCTGCTCCTGGCCCTGCTGCTCGCGCCGCTCCTGTCGACCTTCCAGGTCCATGCCGACACCGCCAAACGCCTGCGCATCGGCATCACCCTGCACCCCTACTACAGCTACGTGGCCAATATCGTCGGCGACAAGGCCGAGGTGGTGCCGCTGATCCCGGCCGGCTTCAACCCCCATGCCTACGAGCCACGGGCCGAGGACATCAAGCGCATCGGCACGCTGGACGTGATCGTGCTCAACGGAGTCGGCCACGACGACTTCGCCGACCGCATGATCGCCGCCAGTGAGAAACCACAGATCCCGCTGATCGAGGCCAACGAGAACGTACCGCTGCTGGCTGCCACCGGTATCGCCGCACGTGGCGCCGGCAAGGTGGTCAACCCGCACACCTTCCTGTCCATCAGCGCGTCCATCGCCCAGGTCAACAACATCGCCCGCGAACTGGGCAAGCTCGACCCGGACAACGCCAAGTTCTACACCGCCAACGCCCGCGCCTACGGCAAGCGCCTGCGCCAGCTGCGCGCCGACGCCCTGGCGAAACTGACCCAGGCGCCCAACGCCGACCTGCGGGTAGCGACGGTGCATGCGGCCTATGACTATCTGCTGCGCGAGTTCGGCCTGGAAGTCACCGCCGTGGTCGAGCCGGCCCACGGGATCGAGCCGAGTCCGAGCCAATTGAAGAAAACCATCGACCAACTGCGCGAGCTGGATGTGAAGGTGATCTTCTCGGAGCTGGACTTCCCGTCCACCTACGTCGAGACCATCCAGCGCGAGTCCGGGGTGAAGCTCTACCCGCTGTCGCACATTTCCTATGGTGACTACACCGCCGACAAGTACGAGAAGGAAATGAGCAACAACCTCAACACCGTGGTCAAGGCGATCCAGGAGGCGGGCGCATGACCGCCGCCGAGAGCATCGAGCGCATCGCCAGCGGGCCGACCCTGGACTTCGACGGGATCAACCTGACCCTGGGCCGCACCACCATTCTCGACAACGTCAGCTTCCAGGTCCGCCCCGGCCACGTGCATGCGCTGGTCGGTCCCAACGGCGGTGGCAAAAGTTCGCTGATCAAGACCCTGCTCGGGCAGATGCCGCACCAGGGCCACCTGAGCCTGCAATGGCAGGGTGCACCGGGCACCATCGGCTACGTCCCCCAGGCACTGGAGTTCGACCGTGGCCTGCCGATGACCGTCGACGATTTCATGGCTGCCATGTGCCAGCGCCGCCCGGCCTTCCTCGGCCTGTCGCGGCACTTCGCCGGGGCGATCGGCGAAGCGCTGGAGCGGGTCGGCATGCAGGACAAGCGCAAGCGGCGCATGGGTGCCCTGTCGGGCGGAGAACGCCAGCGGGTGCTGCTGGCCCAGGGGCTGATCCCGCCACCGCAACTGCTGGTGCTCGACGAGCCGATGTCGGCCCTCGACGAGGCCGGTATCCAGGTGTTCGAGCGCCTGCTCGGTGAGTGGCGCCGCGCCGGCATCACCGTGCTGTGGATCGAACACGACCTGGAGGCGGTCAAGCGCCTGGCCGACCGGGTCACCGGCCTCAACCGCAGGATCCTGTTCGATGCCAGCCCCGCCGAAGCACTGACGCCGGAGCGCCTGCTGACGCTGTTTTCCACTCACCCACGCGGCGAGGCCACTCAACCATGACCTATGAAGCTTTTCGCCTGATGATCCAGGGCTGGGCCGCCGACGGCCTGCTGCCAGCGGCACTGGCCTATGGTTTCGTGATCAATGCGCTGCTCGCCGGTCTGTTGATCGGCCCGGTACTCGGTGGCCTCGGCACCCTGGTGGTGGTCAAGCGCTTCGCGTTCTTCTCCGAATCGGTAGGTCACGCGGCATTGACTGGCGTCGCCATCGGCATCCTGCTCGGCGAACCCTACACCGGCCCCTACGGCAGCCTGTTCGGTTACTGCCTGCTGTTCGGCGTGCTGCTCAACTACCTGCGCAACCGTACCGGCCTGGCCCCGGACACGCTGATTGGGGTGTTCCTCTCGGTGTCGCTGGCCCTCGGCGCCAGCCTGCTGCTGATACTGGCCGGCAAGATCAACATCCACATCCTGGAAAACGTGCTGTTCGGCTCGGTCCTGACAGTCAACGGCAATGACCTGCTGGTACTGCTGGTGGTCGGTGCGCTGGTGCTGGGCCTGAGCCTGCCGCTGTACAACCGGATCATGCTGGCCAGCTTCAACCCACAGCTGGCCGCCGTACGCGGCGTCGCGGTGAAGGCCCTCGACTACCTGTTCGTGGTGCTGGTAACGCTGATCACCGTGGCCGCGGTCAAGGTCATCGGCGCGATCCTGGTCGGTGCCCTGCTGGTGATCCCGGCTGCCGCCGCGCGCCTGCTCAGCCAGTCGCTCAAGGGCTTCTTCTGGATCTCCGTGGCGATCGCCACCGTCAGCACCCTGAGCGGCATCCTGCTGCCGATCCTGTTCGACCTGCCCGTACCGTCCGGTGCGGCGATCATCCTGATGGCCGGTCTCGGCTTCGCCCTGGCGGCGATCGCCCGCGGTACCGTGCCCAGCCTCAAAGGGAATATCGGATAAATGCCAAATCTTCGCCCTCTCGCCCTTGCCCTGCTGCTGAGCGGCCTCTACAGCAGCGCATCGTTCTCCAGCCAGGCACCGATGCCAATCACCGCCAACCACGGCCTGGGCACTGCGGCCCTGCACACCAGCAGCGAGAAACAGAGCGTGCGTATCCTCGCCAGCCTGCCCGTCACCTACGGTCTCGGTGAAATCCTGCTCAAGGACAGCGGCGTCGAGCTGCAACGCGCCGCTGACGCCAACCTGCCAGGCAGCCGCCAGAGCGCCTATTTCAGCGGCCGTGGCGCTCCCGCCCTGCAGAAGCTGGCCAACCAGGCCGACGCAGTGATCGGCCTGCGCTCGTTGTGGCCGGATGATCCGCTGTACATCATGGCCCGGCGCAGCAACGTGCGCATCGTCGAGGTCGACGCCGCACGCCCGGTGGATGGCGCCTTGCCAGGCATCGCGGTGCAACCAGGCCAGGGCACCGATGGCCTGAACAGCCAGCCATGGCTGTCGAGCAACAACCTGGGGCGCATGGCCGATGTGACCGCCGCCGACCTGGTGCGCCTGGCGCCTGCGGCCAAGCCGAAGATCGAGAGCAACCTGGCGACGCTCAAGCAGCGCCTGCTCAAGCTCAGCGCCGACAGCGAAACGCGCCTGGCCAAGGCCGACAACCTCAGCGTATTCAGCCTCTCCGAGCGCTTCGGCTACCTGGTCGGCGGGCTCAACCTGGAGCTGATCCAGGTCGATGCGCGCAGCGATGAGCAGTGGACACCCGAGGCCCTGGCAAAACTGAGCGAAACCCTCAAGGACGCCGATGTGAAGCTGGTGCTGGATCACCGCCAGCCGCCGGAAGCGGTGAAGGCGGCGATTGCCCAGGCTGGCAGCACGCTGCTGGTACTCGAAACCGAGAGCGTCGATCCATTGACCGGGCTCGAAGCCTCGATCACCCAGGTGCTGGATATCCTGGCGCCGACATAAGTTGGAGTCTGGGGGGCTTGTGGTGGAGTTCCGGGCCTCTTCGCGGATAAATCCGGCTCCCACAGTGACCGAGCAAGACACACATCTTGTGAGCGCCGCAAAAACGGTGGGAGCCGGATTTATCCGCGAAGAGGCCATTGCAGACACCAACAAAAAAGGCACCTTCACAGGTGCCTTTCTTCGAGCCCTACAATCAGGCCACCTGGGCGTCCATCTTCTGGCGCAGGCTCAGGGGGCGCATGTCGGTCCAGACCTCCTCGATGTAGGCCAGGCACTCCTTCTTGAAGCCGCTCTTGCCTACGGCTCGCCAGCCATTGGGGATTGCCTTGTAGTCCGGCCAGATCGAATACTGCTCCTCGTGATTGACCACCACCTGAAAGACGATGTCATCGCGATCGAATACTGAAGTCATTGCGGTTCTCCATGAGAGTGGGTTGAGGCCACGCCGTTTGCGTGGCACTCGTGTAGTTGAAAACGTTCGGCCCCGGCAAAAAATTAGAGCTGGGGCAGCGCAGCCTCCAGGGCCTGGCCGAAGATCCGGGCCACTTCGTCGACCTGCGCGGCGGTGATCACCAGCGGTGGCAGGAAACGCACCACGCCGCCATGACGCCCGCCCAGTTCGAGGATCAGGCCGCGCTTGAGGCACTCACGCTGAAGCAGCGGTGCCAGTCGTGGCAATGCTGGCGGGTGGCCCTGGGCATCCGGGGCGCCGGCCGGATCGACCAGCTCGACCCCCAGCATCAGCCCGCGTCCGCGAATATCACCCAACTGCGGGAAATCACGCTGCAGCAGGCGCAGGTGTTCGCACAGGCGCTCCCCCATGGCGTGCGCATGGGCGGGCAGATCGTGCTCCTTGAGGTAGCGCATGACCGCGGAACCGGTCGCCATGGCCATCTGGTTGCCACGGAAAGTGCCGGCATGTGCCCCCGGAGCCCAGGTGTCGAGCCAGTCACGATAGACCATCACCGCCAATGGCAGGCTGCCACCGATGGCCTTGGACATCACCACCACATCCGGGACGATTCCGGCGTGCTCGAAGGCGAACATTTTACCGGTACGGCCGAAACCACTCTGGATCTCGTCGACGATCAGTGCCACGCCGGCCTTTTCGGTGATCCGCCGCAGGCCACGCAGCCAGTCGAGGTCCGCCGGGATCATGCCGCCTTCGCCCTGCACCGCCTCGACGATGATCGCCGCCGGCAGTTGCACACCGCCTTCGGGATCGTTCAGCAGGTTCTCCAGGTAATGCAGGTTGACCTTGACCCCTTCGGCGCCCCCCAGACCGAACGGGCAACGATAGTCATGGGGATACGGCAGGAACTGCACGCCATTGCCCAACAGCGCGCCCAGCGGCTTCTTCGGCCCCAGGTTGCCCATCAGGCTCAAGGCCCCCTGGCTCATGCCATGGTAGGCGCCCTGGAACGACAGCACGGTGCTGCGTCCGGTGGCCGTGCGTACCAGCTTGAGGGCGGCTTCCACCGCATCGGTACCGGTCGGGCCGCAGAACTGGATCTTCGCTTCCTTGGCCAGGGCCTCGGGCAGCAGGCCGAACAGGTCCTGGACGAACTGGTCCTTGACCGGCGTGGTGAGATCGAGGGTATGCAGCGGCAGTTCATCAGCCAGTACCTGCTGGATCGCCTCGATCACCACCGGATGATTGTGCCCCAGCGCCAAGGTGCCGGCGCCGGCCAGGCAGTCGATGAAACGACGACCTTCGACGTCCTCGACATACAGGCCCTTGGCCCGCTTGAGCGCCAGCGGAATACGCCGCGGGTAGCTGCGGGCATTCGACTCCTGGCGGTTCTGCCTGGCCAGCAGCGGCGATTCGTCGAACTGGTAGAGCTCTTGCGCCGTGGACTGGCTGGGGCGGATCGGCGGTTTTTCGATAAGGCTGGTAGCGACTGACATCTCTCGATCCCTCAATAGCGGGTGGGGTGGCCAAAACCTTCATCCGCGCGCGGGTACGTGCGCGCGAATTGCATCTTCTGGAAACGCACCAGCCGGGTCGGGATTTACACCTTCCAGGGGATTGTTGGATGTTTTTTAGATCGTTGGGGCGGGGTTGGCAGCCCTCCCGAACCGACAGGGATTGCGTGCCCCCTTTCAGACCAGTGGCTTATGCATCGGAATCGCGATAAACCCCGCCACCCTGAAGGACTGCGCCGTCTGTCGGTAACCCAGGTGCCGGTAGAAACCCTCGGCAGTCAGGGTGCTGTTGAGCCGCACCGTGCCATGCCCTGCCGCCGTCAACCAGCGCTCCAGTCCGGCCACCAGCGCTCGCGCGATACCTCGCCGGAACCACTCCGGCTGCACGTAGCACAGCAGGATGCGCCCATCGTCGCGCGCCATGCCCACGCCCGCCGGCTTGCCCTGCCAGTGCGCCAGGTTCAGGTACAGCCGCGGATCGGCCAACCAGGGCAGCACATGCCCGATACTGCGGGTCCGGATCCAGGCCTCGAGCCGCGCGGGCTCGTTGCGATGATCGCGCGAACAGCCGACCCGGATGGAGCGCTGGAGTATCCGGCTGATGATCCCGGCATCAGCGGCGATAGCCGGGCGAATGTCGATGGCAGTGTCCATGACGCATGACCTCAATCCGTTAAGCGACAGGCGTCAGACGATACTGCCAGGCGATGCGCCCAGGCGAGCCGGGCGCGGTGACAGGATTTTTCAGGCGCCTGTGGCCTGCAGGGGCATGGTCAGCTCGACCCGCAGGCCATCCGGCCGGCTGTCGAAATGCAGCACGCAGCCACAGCGCTGGACGATCGCCTGGACGATCGCCAGGCCCAGGCCGCAGCCGGTGCTCTTACCATTGCGCCAGAAGCGCTGGGTCAGGTGCTGCAGGTCATCCTCGGCGATACCCGGCCCATGGTCGCGGACCAGGAAGCGTACGCGATTGCCGATGGTTTCCACGCTCAACTCCACCGGCGCATCCCCTGGCGTATGGCGCAGGGCGTTGTCCAGCAGATTGCGCAAGGCGGCAATCGACAGGGTCGAAGGCATTTCCAACGGCGCTGCGGAACAAGGCTCCTGCAGGTGCAGGACGATACGCTGCCGATCACCGTTGGCCGAATCCTGGATCGCCAGGCGCGCCACCTGTTCGGCCGTGCACTGAACGCCATCGTCGAACGACAGGCTGCCCTCCACCCGGGCCAGCAACAACAACTGCTCCAGGGTCCGGTGCAGGCGATCGGCACCGGCCTCGGCATGGGCCAGGGACTGGTCACGGGCGGCGCCGTCGGTCATCCGCGCCACCTGCAGGTGGGTCTTGATCGCTGTCAGCGGGCTGCGCAACTCATGGGCGGCATCACCGGTCAGGCGCCGTTCACGCTCGATCGCCTTGCCGATGCGCTGCAGCAACTGGTTCTGGGTTTCCAGCAACGGTTTCAATTCGCTGGGCAACGGATGGATCTGCAGCGGTTCGAGAGAATCCGGGCTGCGCCGCTTCAGCGCGTCACTCATGCGCTTGAGCGGTGCCAGGCCCTGGCCAAGCCCCAGCCAGAGCAGGAACAGGCAGACCAGCAACGCCACCCCGACCGGTACCGAGGCCGCCAGCAGCACCGAGAGGTTCAGCGCCTCGCGCTCGACCTGGCGGTCGGCGGTGGTGATATGAATGTCGCCACGCACCAGGGTAAAGGTGCGCCACGGCGCGCCATCGATCATCTGGTCATGGAAGCCGACGCTATGGGCCTCCAGGGCCTGTTCGGGGTTGTTATGGCTGCGAGCCAGCACCTCGCCACGCAGGGAACTGACCTGGCAGGCCATGCCACCGGTGATATTGAGTTGTTCGGAGCTGAAATGCGTGACCTCGCCCCTGCCCGACATCATCGGCGACTGCTCCATCAACCCGGCCACCATCCGTGCCGAAGCCACCAGCCGCTGGTCGAGGGAAAACATCATCTGGTGGCGCAGGTCGCTGAGCATCCAGGTCGCCGCCAGGGCCCAGATCAGGATGAACGCCGAGCCGATGGTCAGGCTCAGGCGCAGGCGCAGGCTCATCATGCTTCTCCGTCACCCGCCGGCCCCAGGCGATAGCCCAGGCCCCGTACCGTCTCGACGATGCCATTGCCCAGCTTGCGCCGCAGATGGTGGATGTGCACGTTGAGGGCGTTGCTTTCCAGCTCGTCGCTGAAACCGTAGACGCTGTCCTTGAGCTGTTCGCTGGAGAGCACCCGGCCACGGTTGTGCAGCAGCGCCTGCAACAGCGCCTGCTCGCGCCGCGAGAGATCGACCGATTGGCCATTGAGGGTGGTGACGCGGCTGCTCGGGTCATAGCTCAGCGGACCGTGCTCGATCAGGTTGACGCTACGCCCGGCGACCCGGCGCAACAGGGTCTGCAGGCGGGCGAACAGTTCGCGCAGGTCGAACGGCTTGAGCAGGTAGTCGTCGGCGCCGGCCTGTAGGCCGTCGACCCGATCGGTCACCGAATCGCGGGCGGTGAGGATCAGCACCGGCAGTTCCAGGCCCTTGCTGCGCAACTGGGTCAACAGCCGCAGGCCGTCTTCGTCGGGCAGGCCGAGGTCCAGCACCATCACGTCGAATTGCGCCGCGCGCAGCATGGCCCGCGCCGCTGCCGCCGTGGCGACATGCTCCACGGTCATGCCCTGGGCGGTGAGGCCGGCGACGATGCCGCTGGCGATCAACTCATCGTCTTCGCAAACCAGTACGTGCATGGGATTACCTGTGCAAATATGTCCATTGGAACCCGGACGGATTAAGCGGCGATTATGCCGTGACTCCATAAAGATAGTAACGTTCGCGCCCGCGACAGCGACTGCTGGCGCGGGTTAATGATCGGTTAATCGCTGGCCGCCACTCTTGGCCTGACAAGCTTGTGCACCAAGGACTTTCTATGCGTTGGTTGTTGACCTTTTTTTTCCTGATCTTCGCCAGCCTGGCACAGGCCGGCAACGACCCGTTCGCGGTGAAAAAAACCGAGTTTCCGCCCGCCAACCAGGTCTTTGTCTTCAGTTCGGAGAAGCTGGCCTCGGGCCAGACGCGTCTGTACTGGCAGATCAGCGACGGCTATTACCTGTATCAGAAGCGCCTGAAGTTCGACGGCCTGGATCCGGGGCACCGCCCCAGCCTGCCCGAAGCCCTGGCACACAGCGATGAGTTTTTCGGCGACCAGCCGGTCTATCGCACCGAACTGGAAGTGCTGATTCCGGCAGACGCCCGCGGCAAGGTCAGTGTCGGCTGGCAAGGCTGTGCCGATGCCGGGCTGTGCTATCCACCCCAGACCCAGGTGGTCGACCTCGGCGAACAGGCAACCACGGCACGGCAACCGGCACAGGCGACATCCGGTCAGCCGGCGCAGGCCCAGGACCAGTCCCTGGCCAGCAGCCTGAGCCAGCAGACACTGGGTTGGAGCCTGCTGGCATTCTTCGGCCTCGGCTTGTTGCTGGCCTTTACCCCCTGCACCCTGCCGATGCTGCCGATCCTCGCTGGCATCGTGGTCGGCAGCGGCGCCAGTCCCCGGCGCGGTTTCGCCCTGGCTGGCAGCTATGTGCTGAGCATGGCACTGGTCTATGCCGGCCTTGGCGTGATTGCCGCGCTCCTGGGCGGCAACCTGCAGGCCTTCCTGCAGCAGCCCTGGCTGCTGGGCAGTTTCGCCGCCCTGTTCGTGGTGCTTGCCCTGCCGATGTTCGGTTTCTTCGAACTGCAACTGCCCAGTGCCCTGCGTGATCGCCTGGAACGCGCCGGAGAAGGCCGCCGTGGCGGCAGCCTGCTCGGAGCCGGGATCATCGGTGCATTGTCCGCGCTGCTGGTTGGCCCCTGCATGACCGCACCGCTGGCCGGTGCCCTGCTGTATATCGCCCAGAGCGGCAATGTGCTGCTCGGTGGCCTGGTGCTGTTCAGTCTCGGCATCGGCATGGGCCTGCCGCTGTTGTTGCTGGTCACCGTCGGCAACCGCTTCCTGCCCAAGCCGGGACTGTGGATGGACCGGGTCAAGGCGCTGTTCGGCTTCCTGTTCATCGGCACCGCGATCGTGATGATCCGTCCGGTGGTCAACGAATCGCTGTGGGTCGGCCTATGGGGCGCACTGGCACTGGTAGTGGCGCGTTCGCTGTGGGTGTTGGCCCGACAACCCGGTCGCGCCGCACTGGCAGCCGCCTGCGTCAGCCTGCTGCTGGGCCTGTGGGGCAGCCTGCTGGTGATCGGTGCCGCCGGCGGTGGCAACGACCTGTGGCGCCCGCTGCAGGTCTACACCGGCGGCAACGGCCCGGCCACGACAAGCCACGCCAGCTTCGTCACCGTCAACGAGCCCGCCGCGCTGCAGCATGAGCTGGATGCGGCCAAGGCTGCTGGCCAGTGGGTGCTGGTGGATTACTACGCGGACTGGTGCGTGTCGTGCAAGGTCATGGAAAAGCAGGTGTTCGCCAAGCCCGAAGTGGTGGCGGCCCTGCGTGACGTGCACCTGGTGCGCCTGGACGTGACCCACGACAACGCAGCCAGCCACGAGCTGCTCAGCCGTTTCGAAGTGCCCGGTCCGCCGACCCTGCTGTGGATCACCCCCGAAGGCAGCGAACGCCGGGCCAGCCGCATCACCGGCGAAATCGACGCCGCCGGTTTCCTGCAAAACTGGAATAGCACACGGGATGCCCGCTAAATGCTGACCCTGACCCTCGGAACCTTCGCCCTGTCGATCAACCACCTGCTGTTGCTGCTGGCGCTCGCCCTGGCCACGCTGGTTGGCTGGTGGGTGGCCAAGCGCGGTGGCGACAACCCGGAGTCGGTGCTGTTCAGTCTGTTCGTCCTGGGCATGCTGGCAGCCCGCGGCAGCTTCGTGATCGCCTATTGGAACTACTTTCGCAACGATCCGCTGCAGATCCTCGACATCCGCGACGGCGGCTTCCTGCCCTGGCCGGGCCTGCTCGCGGTACTGCTCGGCGCCCTGGCCTGGGCCTGGCACCGGCCGGCACTGCGCAGGCCACTGGGCTTCGGCCTCGGTAGCGGGATCGCCTTCTGGCTGCTGGCGACCTTCTCCATGGCGCTCTACGAGCAGGGTTCGCGGCTGCCGACCATCACCCTGCTCAATGCCGAGGGCAAGGCCGTGCAATTGAGCGACTATCAGGGCGGGCCGCTGGTGATCAACCTCTGGGCGACCTGGTGCCCGCCTTGCCGGCGGGAAATGCCGGTCTTGCAGAAGGCCCAGCGCGAGCGCCAGGACGTGACCTTCCTGTTCGTCAACCAGGCCGAAAGCATGCAAAGCGTGACCACCTTCCTGATGACCCAGGGCCTGAACCTCGACAACGTACTGTTCGACGGCCGCGGTCAACTGGCGCAGAGCGTCGGTTCCATGGCCCTGCCCACCACCCTGCTGTACAGCGCCGAAGGCCACCTGCTCGACAGCCACCTGGGTGAGCTGTCCGAGGCCAGCCTGGCCCGCGTCCTGGAAAATTTCGGTCCCCCTCCCTCCAACAAGGCCGCCGTGGCCGCCGCAAGGAAACCGCTATGCCCTTCAACCGCCACCTGCTGAACCTGAGCCTGAGCACCGCCATCGGTGCCTGGCTGCTGCAGGCACCTGTGACGCAGGCCGAGGAACTGCCTGCGCCGATCAAGAGCATTGAAGCCAAGGGCGCCAGAATCGTTGGCAGCTTCGACGCACCCGGCGGCCTGCGTGGCTATGCCGCCCAGTACCAGAACCGTGGCATGGCCCTGTACCTGACGCCGGATGGCAAGCATGTGATCGCCGGCAACCTGTACGACGCCGAAGGCAAGGACCTGAGCCAGGCCCCCTTGCAGAAACTGGTCTATGCGCCGATGTCCAAGCAGGTCTGGGGCCAGATGGAAAAGAGCAACTGGATCGAGGACGGCAAGAAGGATGCACCGCGCATCGTCTATCTGTTCAGCGACCCCAACTGCCCCTACTGCAACATGTTCTGGGAACAGGCGCGACCCTGGGTGGAATCCGGCAAGGTGCAGTTGCGGCATATCATGGTCGGGATCATCCGGGAGGACAGCCCGGCCAAGGCTGCCGCACTGTTCGCCGCCAAGGACCCGCAACAGGCCCTGCACGACCATGAGAAGGCTGGCAAGGGCAGTTCGCTCAAGCCGCTGGCGAAGATCCCGGCGGACATCCAGGCCAAGCTCGACGCCAACACCAAGCTGATGGACGACCTGGAACTGGCGGCCACCCCGGCGATCTTCTACCTCGACGACAACGGCGACCTGCAACAGCAGCAGGGCGCACCGTCGCCGGACAAGCTGGTGAAGATTCTCGGGCCGAAGTGATCCCGGCAAACAGCAGACTGGTGTGGGTGAACAGGCTTGTGTGGCGAATCAGGTCGCCCAGGTCCTCCCCGTGCTGTACTCGGACATCGCCCGCAATGGCACGGTAGGACACCTACCGTGGCGAGCGGGCTTGCCCGCGCTGGGGCGCGAAGCGGCCCTGGAAGCGGCCATCGCGTGCGGCTTGACACTGCGCGGTCGCTGATTTTACGGCTGCCGTGCAGCCGAACGCGGGCAAGCCCGCTCGCCACATCACATTGCGCTTGCCACATCTCCAACCCATCCCATGGGCCCACTCAACAGCAGCAGGCCCATGCGTTCAGGCGTTAAGGCCTACAGCCCCTCCAGCTCCGCCATCAGGTCGCCCAAGTCCTCCCCGTGCTGTACTCGGACATCGCCCGCAATGGCACGGTGGGACACCTACCGTGGCGAGCGGGCTTGCCCGCGCTGGGGCGCGAAGCGGCCCTGGAAGCGGCCATCGCGTGCGGCCTGACACTGCGCGGTCGCTGATTTTACGGCTGCCGTGCAGCCGAACGCGGGCAAGCCCGCTCGCCACATCACATTGCGCTTGCCACATCTCCAACCCATCCCATGGGCCCACCCAACAGCAGCAGGCCCATGCGTTCAGGCGTTAAGGCCTACAGCCCCTCCAGCTCCGCCATCAGGTCGCCCAGGTCCTCCCCATGCTGTACTCGGACATCGCCCGCAATGGCACGATAGGACACCTACTGTGGCGAGCGGGCTTGCCCGCGCTGGGGCGCGAAGCGGCCCTGGAAGCGGCTATCGCGTGCGGCCTGACATTGCGCGGTCGCTGATTTTACGGCTGCCGTGCAGCCGAGCGCGGGCAAGCCCGCTCGCCACATCACATTGCGCTTGCCACATCTCCAACCCATCCCATGGGCCCACTCAACAGCAGCAGGCCCATGCGTTCAGGCGTTAAGGCCTACAGCCCCTCCAGCTCCGCCATCAGGTCGCCCAGGTCCTCCCCGTGCTGTACTCGGACATCGCCCGCAATGGCACGGTAGGACACCTACCGTGGCGAGCGGGCTTGCCCGCGCTGGGGCGCGAAGCGGCCCTGGAAGCGGCCATCGCGTGCGGCCTGACACTGCGCGGTCGCTGATTTTACGGCTGCCGTGCAGCCGAACGCGGGCAAGCCCGCTCGCCACATCACATTGTGCTTGCCACATCTCCAACCCATCCCATGGGCCCGCCAACAGCGGCAGGCCCATGCGTTCAGGCCTACAGTCCCTCCAGCTCCGCCATCAGGTCGCTCAGGCGATCGACCTTCTCCTCGCTGATTTCACTGGCCTGCAGTCCCTCGATGTAGCCGGCCAGTTCCTCCACCGTGCTGCACTCGAACATTGCCCGCAACGGCACGTTGCGTTGCAGGGCCTTTTGCACCCGCGAGGCGATCTGCGTAGCCAGCAACGAATGCCCGCCCAGCTCGAAGAAGTTGTCCCGTACCCCGACCCGCTCGACCTTCAGCACCTCGGCCCAGATGGCCGCCAGCGTGTCTTCCAGCTCGTTGCGCGGCGCCAGGTAGTCCTGGCCCTGCAACTGGCCGATTTCCAGCGCCGGCAGCAACTTGCGATCAAGCTTGCCGTTGGCGTTGAGCGGCAGACGCTCCAGCCACAGCCAATGCAGCGGTACCATGTACTCCGGCAGCTCGGCGCGCAGGCGTTGCTTGATCCGGTCCAGGCTGTCGGCCTGGCCCGGCGCCGAGTCGGTCGCCACCAGGTAACCGACCAGGTGCTTGCCGTTGACGCCCTCCTGGACGCCCACTGCCGCCTCGCGGACTTCCGGTTGCTCGTGCAGGCGGGCCTCGATTTCGCCAAGTTCGATCCGGTAACCGCGAATCTTCACCTGGTGGTCGATCCGGCCGACGTACTCCAGTACGCCATCGCTGCGTCGACGTGCCAGGTCACCGGTACGGTACAGCCGCTCACCCGCCGCCCCGAACGGGTTCGGTACGAAAGCCTGGGCGGTCCGCAGCGGATCGCTGACATAACCACGCCCCACCCCGGTACCGGCCACGCACAACTCGCCCACCGCACCGACCGGCACCAGCTCATCGGCGCCGTCGAGCAGGTACAGCCGGTTGTTGTCGGTCGGCGTACCGATCGGCAGGTAGCTGCCACGGGTCGAGGCCAGGTCGACGCGGAAGAACGCCACGTCGTCCGAACATTCCGCCGGACCATAGGCGTTGACCAGCGCGACCTGTGGATAGCGCAACAGCCACTGGTGCGCCAGCTCCGGTGGCATCGCCTCGCCCGTCGGCAGCATCCAGCGCAGGCCATCGAGACTGACAGGCTCCTGGGCCAGCATGCCCTGGATCAGCGACGGTACGCTTTCCAGCACGGTGATCCGTTGTTGCCGGACGTGTTCGAGCAGCCCCTGCGGATCATGGGCAATCGCATTGGGCACGATATCCACTCGCGCACCGAACAGCGGCGCGGCGAGGAACTGCCAGACCGAAATGTCGAAGCTCTGCGAAGCGGTCTGGGCAATCACGTCCGACTCGTCCAGTTGCAGGTACGGCACCTTGCTCAACTGGTTGTTGAGCATGCCGCGCTGCTCGACCATCACCCCCTTGGGCAGGCCGGTGGAGCCCGAGGTATAGATCACATAGGCCAGATTGTCCGGCCCGCTGTAGATCCCCGGATTGACCAGCGGATACGCGCCCTGCTGCACGTCTTCCCAGACCAGCAGTTGCGGCCGCTCGCCGCTCGACTCGTCGAGCAGCGCCTGTGCCTGGTCGCGGCAGGCGGCGGTGCAGACCAGCAACGGCGTACGGCTCAATTCGATGATCCGGCTCAGGCGCTGGTTCGGCAGGCCCGGGTCCAGCGGCAGGTAGCCGGCGCCGGCCTTGAAGCTGCCGACGATCATGCCCAGCAGATCGAGGCTACGCTCGGCCAGCAGCGCCACCGGCTGGTCGACCGCGACGCCGGCTGCCACCAGGGCGTGGCCCAGGCGGTTGGCGGACTGGTTCAGTTGCTCATAGCTCAGTTGCAAGTCCTGGCAGCTCGCGGCGATACGCTGCGGATGCGCTGCGACCTGTTCCTCGAACAGCGCCACGTAGCTCCGTTCCAGAGGGTATTCATGGGCACTCTGGTTGCAGCCCTCGAGCAGGAAGTCACGCTCCTCGGCGCCCAGCAGCGGCAGCGCGTCCATGTCGCCATGGAAACCGTCGACCAGCGCCAGCAACAGGCGCTTGAACTCGCCCAGCAGGCGCTCGACGCTTTCGGCTTCGAAGTAGCGCTGGTCGTAGGACAGGTGCAGCCCCAGGTCATCACCTGGGTAGCAGACCGCGGTCAACGGGAAGTTGGTATGGGTACGGCCCGAGTCCGAGGTGGCATTGAGGCTTTGTGCCCGATCCAGTACCGAGACTTCCACCGGCGCATTCTCGAACACGAACAGGCTGTCGAACAACGGCTGGCCCTTGGGCAGCTCGCTCTGCTCCTGGATGGTCACCAGCGGCAGGTATTCGTATTCGCGCAGTTCCATGTTGCGTTCCAACAGCCCACCCAACCAGTCGCGCACGCTGCAGCCAGCGCCGTCTTCCGGCAGTTTCACCCGCAGCGCGATGCTGTTGATGAACAGGCCGACGGTGCGTTGCATCTGCGGCATTTCCACCGGCCGTCCGGCCACGGTGACCCCGAACAGCACGTCGCGATCACCACTGAACCGGCGCAGGACCAGGGCCCAGGCCGCCTGGGCGAAGGTGTTGATGGTCAACTGATGCTGCTGCGCCAGTTCACGCAGGCGCGCTCCGTCACGTGGATCGAGACGGGTGTAACGATCGCCCACCACCATGCCGCCGCTGTCGCCGGCGTGCTCACGCAGGAACGGCCGGTCGCTCGGGATATGCGTGGCGCGCTCGAAGCCCTGCAGGTTGTCCTTCCACCAGCGCCGGGCTTCGGCCAGGTCGCGACGTTGCAGCCAGCCGATGTAGTCGCGGTAGCGCGGCGGCACCGCCAGTTGCGCTTCACGGCCTTCGCCCAGGGCGGTGTAGATCTCGAAGAAGTCGTTCATCAGCAGCGAACGGCACCAGGCATCGATGAGGATGTGGTGGTTGCTCATCATGAACCAGTAGCGGGCCTCGCCGACCTTGATCAGGCGCAGGTGGAACGGTGCCTCGCGCAACAGGTCGAACCCGGCTTCGCGTTCGCTCTTGAGCAGCTGCTGCAGGCGTGGCTCCTGCTGTTCCTCGGCTTCGGCGCTCCAGTCCAGATACTCGAACGGCGTGCTGCCCGGCTTGTGGATAACCTGCAGCATGTCCTCGCCGACGTTCCAGCAGAACGACGCACGCAAGGCTTCATGACGAGCGATCACCGCCTGCCAGGCCTGGGCGAAACGCTGCGGATCGAGTTCGCTGTTGATCCGGTAGCGGTCCTGCATGTAGTACAGGCCGGTCCCCGGCTCCAACAGGGTGTGCAGCAGCAGGCCCTCCTGCATCGGTGTCAGCGGGTAGACGTCCTCGATCTGCGCGGCCGCCACCGGCAGTGCGTCCAGCTGCGCCTGGTTCAGGCGGGCCAGCGGGAAGTCCGAAGGTGTCAGGCCGCCAGCGTCCTCACGCAGGCAGTGTTCGACCAGGCTGCCCAGCTCGCCCAGGTAGGCATCGGCCAGCTCGGCGATGGTCGCGTTGTCGAAGCGCTCGCGGCTGAAGGTCCAGCGCAGCACCAGCTCGCCGCCATAGACCTGGCTGTCGATGCTCAGTTCGTTGGGCAGCGGTGCCTCGGCGCCGTGGACTTCGCCCGCCGACTCTTCCAGCGGGCGGAACAGCGCCTCGTCGCCGAAACTCTGGTCGAACTGCCCCAGGTAGTTGAAGGTGACCGGGGCCACCGGCAGGCTGGCCATCGCCTCGCGTAGCGCCGGCTCGGCCAGGTAGCGCAGCACGCCATGGCCCAGGCCCTTGTGCGGTACCGCGCGCAGTTGTTCCTTGATCGCCTTGATCGAATCGCCCTGCACGGCCGCTTCCTCGATGTTCAGCGGGGTCAGGCGTACCGGGTAGGCGCTGGTGAACCAGCCGACGGTGCGGGTCAGGTCGATTTCGTCGAACAGGGTCTCGCGACCGTGGCCTTCCAACTGCACGAGGGCCGATGGCTGGCCGGTCCAGCGGCAGATCACCCGTGCCAGGGCGGTCAGCAGCAGGTCGTTGACCTGGGTGCGGTAGGCACTCGGCGCCTGTTGCAGCAAGGCCCGGGTGCGCGCCGCATCGAGACGCACGCTGACGGTTTCGGCATGGCGGTTCTGCCGCCCGCCCTCGGGGCGTTCGCACGGCAACTCGTGATAAGGCCCGGCCAGGTCAGGCCCGGCCAATTGCGCCTGCCACAATGCCAGTTCCTCGCGCAGCGACTCGCTGCCGGCGTAGGCCTGCAGGCGGTTGGCCCAGTCACGCAGGGAGCTGGTTTTCGCCGGCAGTTGTACCGGTTCGGCAGCCAGTACCTGGCGGTAGACGTTCTGCAGGTCTTCCAGCAGTACGCGCCAGGACACACCGTCGACCACCAGGTGGTGAATCGCCAGCAGCAGGCGTTGCTCACCTTGCGGGCCATCCACCAGCAAGGCGCGCAGCAGCGGCCCGTGTTGCAGGTCAAGACTGCGTTGCGCCTCGGTGAACAGCGCCGTGCACTGGTTCATCGCCGTGACCTGAACCTGTTGCAACAGGGTCGCCTCATTCGGCGCACGATACTCGGCACGCCACTGGCCCGCCTCGGTGGTGAAGCCCAGGCGCAATGCATCATGATGCTCCAGCAGGGCCGCCAGGGCCTGCTCCAGGGCATGCGGGTCGAGCGCGCGAACCGGCTCCAGGACCAACGCCTGGTTCCAGTGCTGGCGCTCGGGGATGTCGCTGCCCAGGAACCAGTGCTGGATCGGCGTCAGGCTCGATTCGCCAGTGAGCAGGCCCTGCTCGGCGGTGATCCGCTCGCTGCGGGTGGCCACCGCCGCCAGGGTCTGCACGGTCTGGTGCTGGAACAGGTCGCGGGGGCTGAAGTGGATTCCCAGTTGCCGCGCGCGGCTGACCACCTGGATCGACAGGATCGAGTCGCCACCGAGTTCGAAGAAGTTGTCGTTCAGGCCGACCTGGCCGACGTTCAGCACGTCACGCCAGATTCCGGCCAGGTGCTGCTCCAGTTCGTTGCTCGGCGCCACGTATTGCTGGCGGTTGAGCTCCGGGTCCGGCGCCGGCAGTGCACGGCGGTCGAGCTTGCCGTTGGCGGTCAGCGGCATGCTTTCCAGCAGCACCAGATGGGCCGGTACCATGTAGTCCGGCAACTGGCTCTTGAGGTGCGCCTTGAGCGCTTCGCGCAGTTGCAACTGCAGCGTGTCATCCTGCGCCGCGACATCGCTGACCAGGTAGGCCGCCAGTTGCTTGCCGCCAGGCGCATCCAGGGCCAGCACCACGGCCTCGCGGATCGCCTCGTGTTCCAGCAGGCGGTTCTCGATTTCCCCCAGTTCGATGCGGAAACCGCGGATCTTCACCTGATGGTCGATCCGGCCCATGTATTCCACCAGGCCATCGGCACGCTGGCGGACCAGGTCACCGGTACGATACAGGCGCGCGCCCTCGGCCCCGAACGGGTCGGCGACGAAGCGCTCGGCGGTGATCCCCGGGCGCTGGTGATAACCCACGGCCAGGCCGGCACCGCCGACATACAGTTCACCGGTGGCACCTTGCGGCAACAGCGCCAGGTCGGCATCGAGGATGTACGCCACCCGGGCGCCCACCACCGTGCCGATCGGCACACTGCCCGCGCCTTCTTCCAACACTTGCGGCGCCAGGCTGGCCAGCGGCATGACCACGGTCTCGGTCGGGCCGTAGGCGTTGAAGAACAGGCTCGGCTGAAAGGCCGCGCGAATGCGATGCAGGTGTTCGCCGGTCAGCGCCTCGCCGCCGGTGATGCACATGCGCACTGGGAGCGTCTGCTGCTGGGTCGCCAGCCATTGGGCCAATTGGCTGCCGTAGCTCGGGGTGAAACCCAGGATGCTGACCTGCTGCTCGCGGATGAGTTGGCAGATTTCCTCGGCATCCCATTGACCCTGGGCGCGCAGCACCACGCGGGCACCGCTGAGCAGCGGGACCAGCAGACGCTCGGTAGCGGCGTCGAAGTTGATCGAATAGAAGTGCAGCTCGCAGTCGTCCGGTTGCATGTCGAAACGACGGATCACCGCCTGGCAGTGCATGGCGATTTCACCATGGGACACCACCACCCCCTTGGGCTTGCCGGTGGAGCCGGAGGTGTAGATCAGGTACGCCTGGTGCTGCGGCAGGCTGATGAACGGCAGCTCGTCGGCCGGGTATTCGGCCAACGCCGGACCATCCTGTTCCAGGCACCACTGGGCGACGCCGGCCGGCAGCGGGCCGAGGGCGTCGAGCAGCGCACGATGGCTCAACAGCAGGCCGACGCCACTGTCCTCGATCATGTAGTGCAGTCGATCCAGCGGGTATTCCGGGTCCAACGGCACATAGGCACCACCGGCCTTGAGGATCGCCAGCAGGCCCACCACCATCTCCAGCGACCGCTCCAGCGCCAGGCCGACCCGCACCTGCGGGCCCACGCCCTGCTCACGCAGGCGCCAGGCCAGGCGGTTGGCCTGGGCGTTCAGCTCGCCGTAGCTGAGAGTCTGGCCGGCGAAGGTCAGGGCCGGTGCATCAGGCCGGGCCTCGACCTGCTGGCGGAACAGTTGATGGATGCACTGGTCGAGCCGCTGCTCGCCGGCTTGCGCGCCGAGACTGGCGAACAGCGCCTGCTGCTCGTCGGCCTGCAACAGCGGCAGCTCGCTCAGGCGCTGTTGCGGGTCGCCGATCAGCGCCTCCAGCAGGTTGCGCCAATGCGCGGCCATGCGCGCGATCCGCGGCTCGTCGAACAGGTCGGTGCTGTAGGTCAGGCAGCAACCCAGGCGATGGTCGAGGTCGGTGACTTCCAGGTTGAGGTCGAACTTGGTCGCCCGGGCATCGTTGACCAGGTACTCGACGCGCATCTCGCCCAGGGTACGACTCTGCTGGAATTCCCAGCGCTGGACGTTGCACATCACCTGGAACAGTGGGTTGTAGGCGGCACTGCGTGGCGGCTGCAAGGCTTCGACCAGGTGATCGAACGGCAGGTCCTGGTGGGACTGCCCCTCGATCACGGTGTGCCGGACCTGCTCGAACAGTTCGCCGACGCTCATCTGCCCGTCGAGCTGGCAACGCAACACCTGGGTATTGAGGAAGGCGCCGATCAGCCCTTCGCTTTCCGGGCGGATGCGGTTGGCTACCGGGGCACCGATACGCAGGTCGGTCTGGCCGCTGTAGCGGTAGAGCAGCACCGACAGCGCGGCGGTCATGGTCATGAACAGGGTCAGGCCATGCTGCGTATTGAAGGCGCGGACCCGGGCCGCCAGGTCATCGCTGAGGTCGAAGCGATACAGCTCGCCACGGTGGCTCTGCACCGGCGGGCGTGGCCGGTCGCTGGGCAGTTCGAGCAGAGGATGTTCATTGCCCAACTGAGCCGTCCAGTAGTCCAGCTGGCGCTGGCGCTCGCCGGATTCCAGCCACTGGCGCTGCCAGACGCTGTAGTCCAGGTACTGTACCGGCAACGGCGGCAGCGGCGACTGGCGCTTGTCGATGAACGCCTCGTAGAGTGCACTCAGTTCGCGGGCGAAGATGTCCATCGCCCAGCCTTCGGTGACGATGTGGTGCAGGGTCAGGACGAAGTAGTGCTCCTGTGTCCCGGCCTTGACCAGGCAGGCCCGCAGCAGCGGCCCGGTTTCCAGGTTGAAGGGCAGGTGCGCCTCGCTGTCGGCCAGCTGTTGCAGGCGTTGCTCGCGCGCCTCGCGATCGAGGGCGGAAAAGTCCTTCCAGGCCAGGCGCACGCCGGTTTCAGCCGAAACCTGCTGGTGTGCCACGCCGTTGTGGCTCGGGAACGTGGTACGCAGGGTTTCATGACGCTGAATCAGCGCCTGCAACGCGGCCTCGAAACAGGCCACATCGAGTACGCCGGTAAACCGTGCCATGCCGCCGACGTTGTAGGCCGGGCTGTCCGGCTCCATCTGCCAGAGGAACCACATGCGCTGCTGGGAATAGGACAACGGTACCGGCTGGCTGCGGTCGACCTGGCCGATGGCCGCCTGCCGGTTGCGTTGACCGGTCAGCTGGAGCTGCTGCACCTGCTCGGCAAACGCGCCCAGCTCCGGTGCCTCGAACAGCACTCGCAGCGGCAGTTCGACGTCACAGGCCTGACGGGTGCGGGAAATGATCTGGGTCGCCAGCAGCGAATGGCCGCCCAGGGCAAAGAAGTCGTCGCCCAGACCGACCTGCGGCTGGCCCAGCACCTCGCGCCAGATCGCGGCGATCTGCTGCTGCAGCGGGGTCACCGGCTCGATGTGTTCGCGCACCTGCCATTGCGGTTCCGGCAGCGCCTTGCGGTCCAGCTTGCCACTGGGGCTCAGCGGCATTTCCTCCAGGCGCAGCAGCTGCGCCGGGACCATGTACTCCGGCAGCTCGGCGGCCAGAGCGGACTTGAGGGCGACGCTCTGCTCCTGCTCGGTCGCGGTGCTGCCCGGGCTGGTGTAGTAGCCGATCAGCTGTACACCGGCGACGGTCTCGCGCACCAGCACCACGGCCTGGGCCACCCCTTCGAGGGCCAGCAGGCGTGCCTCGATTTCTTCGGGCTCAACACGGAAGCCGCGCAGCTTGACCTGCTGGTCGAGACGGCCGAGGTATTCCAGCACGCCATCGGCGACCCAACGGGCACGGTCACCGGTGCGGTACAGGCGCTCGCCGACTTCGCCCAGCGGGTCGGCGACGAAGCGTTCGGCAGTCAGCCCGGCGCGTCCCAGGTAGCCACGGGCCAGGCCGATGCCACCGATGCACAGTTCACCCGGCACGCCGTTGGGCAGCGGATTCAGTTCGGCATCGAGCACCCGGCAGATCACGTTGCCCAGCGGGCGACCGATTGGCGAGCGCTCGCCGTCGCTCGCCTGGCAGTGCCAGTGGGTGACGTTGATCGCGGTTTCGGTCGGGCCATAGCGGTTGTGCAATTGCACCTGTGGCAACTGCTCCAGGACCCGGTTGCGCAGTTCGGCCGGCAGCGCCTCGCCACCGCAGAACAGCCGCCGCAGGCTGGCGCACCCGGCCACCAGCGGTTCGTTGATGAACAGCTGCAGCAGCGGCGGCACGAAGTGCAAGGTGGTCACGCCGAAGGCCTGTACCAGCTGGGCGATGCGATAGGGATCGCGATGCTCGCCGGGACCTGCGATGACCAGTTGGCAACCGGTGATCAGCGGCCAGAAGCATTCCCAGACCGACACGTCGAAACTGATCGGAGCCTTCTGCATCAGCACATCGCTGGCATCCAGGGCGTAGGTCGCCTGCATCCATTGCAGGCGCTCGGCCAGGGCCGCATGGGTATTGCCGACGCCCTTGGGCTGGCCGGTGGAACCGGAGGTGTAGATCACGTAGGCGAGGTTGTCGCCGTGCAGGTGCAGGCCCGGCGCCTGGCTTGGCCAGGTGTCGAGCTTGAGCAGGTCCATCGCCACCGCGCTGACCCCCGCCGCCACCGGCAGGCTGTCGAGCAGGTGACTCTGGGTCAGCAGCAGTTCGACGCCGCTGTCGGCGAGCATGTAGGCCAGGCGTTCGCTCGGATAGTCCGGGTCCAGCGGCACGTACGCGCCACCGGCCTTGATGATCGCCAGCAGGCCGACCAGCAATTGCGGCGAACGCTCGGCGGCAATCGCCACGCGGACATCCGGGCCGACGCCCTTGTCCCGCAGGTAATGAGCCAGGCGGTTGGCCTGGGTATGCAGCTCGGCGAAATCGAGGCTGCCGCCATCCCATACCAGGGCGATGCGCTCCGGCGTTGATTGCGCCTGGCGGTTCAGCAGTTCCGGCAGCCACTCGCCGGCTGGCGTGCAGGGCGCGACGGCCCACGCGGCCTGCTGCTCGCGCTCGCTGGCGGTCAGCAGCGCCAAGTCACCAAGGGCCTGTTCCGGTTGCCGGGTCACCTGTTGCAGCAGGCTGACGAAATGCTCGGCCAGGCGAGCGATGGTCGCCTCGTCGAACAGCTCGTCGGCGTAGTCGAAGGCCAGGCTCAGGCGGCCACTGCGATCTTCCTCGCTGTGCAGTTGCAGGTCGAACTTGGCTTCGCGGCTGTGCCATGGCAGCTCGTCGGCGAGCAGGCCGGGCAGGCGACGCAGGGCGGACAGGTCGCGCTGCTGGTGGTTGAACATGACCTGGAACAGGCCCTGCTCGCGGGCCTCGGGGAAGGCTTCGAGCAGTTGTTCGAACGGCAGGTCCTGGTTGGCCTGGGCGTCGAGGGTGGCCTGGCGGGTCTGAGCCAACAGCTCGACGAACGGCAAGCGCGAGTCGAGCCCGGCGCGCAGCACCAGGGTATTGATGAAGAAGCCGATCAGGCCCTGGGTTTCCAGCCGTGGGCGGTTGGCACTCGGTACGCCGATGCGGATGTCGCGCTGACCGCTGTAGCGAAACAGCAGGCTCTGGAAGGCCGAGAGCAGCAGCATGAATGGCGTCGACTCACAGCTCTGGGCCGTCTCGCGCACCGCCGCACTGAGCGCGGCATCCAGGCGCAGGTTCAGGCGCGAGGCACTGTGGCGCTTCTGGGTGGAACGTGGATGATCGGTCGCCAGGTCGAGAATCGGCTGTTCACCCCCCAGTTGTTCTTTCCAGTACGCCAGCTGGCGCTGGCTTTCGCCCTGGGCCAGCCATTGGCGCTGCCAGCTGCCGTAGTCGGCGTACTGCAACGGCAGGGGCGCCAGTTCAGCCACCTGGCCCTGGGACGCCGCCGCGTACAGGCGGGCAAACTCGTCGATCAGGATATTCAGCGACCAACCGTCGGCGATGATGTGGTGCATCGTCACCAGCAACTGGTGTTCCTGGTCATCCAGGCGGACCAGGGTCACCCACAGCAGCGGGCCCTTCTCCAGGTCGAACTGGGTACGCGCCTCATCTTCGCGGATCTGCCGGGCGCGGGCTTCGCGCTGTTCGGTTGGCAGGTCGCCAAGGTCGATCAGTTGCAGATCGAAGGCGGCATTGGCATCGATGCGCTGCATGGCCTGACCATCACGCTCGTAGAAACGGGTGCGCAGGGATTCGTGGCGCTCGATCAGCCGCTCGAAGCTGCTGCGCAGCGCCGTCTCATCCAGCTCGCCACGCAGGCGCAGGGCGCCGGGGATGGTGTAGGCGCTGCTCTGCGGGTCCAGTTGCCAGAGGAACCACAGGCGGTTCTGGGCCAGGGACTGCGGCAGCTCCTGGCTGCGCGACAGCTGCACGATGGCACCCTGGGCCGCACCACCATCCTGTTGCTGGCGGGCGACCTGGGCGGCAAACGCCCCCAGGGTCGGCGCCTCGAACAGCAGGCGCAGGTTCAGTTCGATACCCAGTTCTTCACGCAGGCGGGCGACCACCTGGGTGGCAAGAATCGAGTTGCCACCGAGCAGGAAGAAATGGTCATCGGCGGCAACACTGTCCACTTGCAGCTGTTCACGCCAGACCCGCGCGACCAGCGCCTGCAACTCATCGACGACCGTCTCGGCGACTTCGCCCGCAGCCGTCGCCTGGTCAGGGAACAGCGCATAGCTGTCGAGGCTGCCATCGACCAGGCGGTTGCGACAGGCCGAACGCTGCAGCTTGCCGCTGGAAGTCTTCGGCAACGCACCCGGGTTGAGCAGCACCACCACGCTCGGTGCTTCCTGATAGGCCTCGGCCACCGTCTGGCGGATGAGCTTGATCAGCGCCTCGGCCGGCAGGATCTTCTGCACGCTGCGGCTGATTTCCGCGGCGATACCGATGCCGTCCTGGCCATCGCGGGTCACGGCGAACGCAGCGACGCGCCCCTTGCGCACCACATCCACTTCACGCTCGATGGTCTGTTCGATGTCCTGCGGGTACAGGTTGTGCCCACGCACGATCAGCATGTCCTTCAGGCGGCCGGTGATGAACAGCTCGCCGTCGCGCATGAAACCCAGGTCGCCGGTGCGCAGCCAAGTCCGCCCCTCGTGCTGGACGAAGGTCTTGGCCGATGCCTCGGGATTGCGCCAGTAGCCATGGGCGATGCTCGGGCCGGCGGCCCAGACTTCACCAACGACGTTTTCGCCGAGCACTTGCAGGCTGCTCGGCTCGACCACCAGCACCGCATGTTCGGGCTGGCTGGTGCCGCAACTCATGACCGGGCTGCCATCGCCGGGCTCGGCGCGATTGCGCGCCAGTGCCGCTTCATCGAGGCGCAACGCGGGAATGCCCTTGCCACGCTGGCCACCGGCGACGAACAGGGTGGCCTCGGCCAGCCCATAGGACGCGAAGTAGCTCTGCTCGCTGAAACCACAGGATGCGAACTTCTCGGCGAAACGTTCCAGGGTGTCCAGGCGGATCGGCTCGGAGCCGGAGTAGGCCACGCGCCAGCCGCTGAGGTCGAGCCGCGCCAGCGCGGTTTCGCTGACCCGCTCGCTGCACAGGCGGTAGGCGAAGTCCGGGCCACCGCTGATGGTGCCACCGTATTCGCTGATCGCCTCCAGCCAGCGCAGTGGCCGGCCGAGGAAATAGGCCGGCGACATCAGCACGCATGGCACGCCACTGAAGATCGGTTGCAGCAGGCCACCGATCAGCCCCATGTCGTGGTACAGCGGCAACCAACTGACAATCACATCGTCGGGGTTGAGGTCGATGCCAAAACCGTGGCGGATCAGCACTTCGTTGGCGACCAGGTTGCCATGGCTGACCTGCACGCCCTTGGGCATCGCGGTGGAGCCGGAGGTGTATTGCAGGAAGGCGATGTCGTCGGGCTGCACACCGGCATCACGCCAATGGTCGGCCAGGGCACTGTCGAGTGTGTCCACGCACAGCAACTGCGGCGCATCGGCGGCCGACAGCTCGTCCATCTGCAGCAACGGCTCGCGCAGGTCGGCGCTGGTCAGCACCAGTCGTGGCTCGGCATCGGCGATGATCGACAGCAACCGCTCCTGGTGATGACGCCGGCTCGACTCCGGTGGATAGGCCGGTACCGCGATCACTCCGGCGTACAGGCAGCCGAAGAACGCCGCAACGTAGTCCGGGCCGCTGGGAAACAGCAGGACCGCTCGATCCCCCAACTGCGCATTGGCTTGCAGGGCAGCGGCGATGGTTCGCGCCCGCAGGTCCAGGTCCCGGTAACTGAGCACCGCGCCCTGCTCCTTGTCTTCGGCGAGGAACCGCAGCGCCAATCGGTCCGGGGTCTGCAGTGCGCGACGCTGAAGGGCCTGGGCCAGGGTATTGGGGAGTTCGAACGCGTCAATCATGGGGATTCCTGCCTGGAGTCGGCCAGGGTCTGTACGAACTGTATCTGCGCTCGCCCAGGCTGCGTTGAAAACCGGCTTGGAATGCTCATTGACGCCCGTCAACTGCGCTTGCTCGCCGGTTTTCGCCTTGCCTGGCCTTCGCCCGAAAACATTTCGTACAGACCCTAGCAAATTGGATTCGTGAAAAAGGCTGCGCCCCTTGGCGCAGCAGGAGCGTCAGCTGGCGGCCTGGGCCAACTGCCGGGCCGCACTGTTGCGCCAGCGCGACAGATGCCCATCGGCATAGCGGCGCAGGTGACGCAACAGGGCGGCTTCCTGATCGATCAGGTAGAAGTGGTGTCCCTCGAACAGGTCCAGGGAGAAGCCGGTCGAGGTTTCGGCCTGCCAGTCGAGCAGTTCGTCGGTGCGCACGCTGTCCTGCTTGCCGCCAAACACGTGGATCGGCATGGCCAACGGTTCGCGCTCGCCATACTGGAAGCTGCCGCAAAGCAGGAAGTCGGCACGCAGGATCGGCAGCATCAGTTGCATCAGGTCGCGGTTGGCCAGCGTCTCCTCGGTCGTGCCCTTGAGCTCGCGCAGACGCGCCATCAGTTGTTCGTCGGTCTTGGCCTCGGCGTATTCACTGACATCGCGCCGCGACGGCCCGGCCGTCGCCGAGGTGAACAGCGCCAATGGCGCCGGCAGCCCGCGCGAACGCAGCGCATGGGCCAGCTCGAAGGCCAACAGGCCGCCCAGGCTATGGCCGAACAGTGCATAGGGACGATCCAGCTCTGCTGCGATCTCATCGGCCAGTTGGTTGGCCAGGCGGACGATGTCGCTCTGCAGCGGCTCGTTCATGCGCATGCCACGACCAGGCAACTCCAGCGGTCGCACCTGCAGCCACTCCGGCATATGGCGGCGCCAGCGGCTGTAGACCATGGCGCTGGCACCGGAATAAGGCAGGCAGAACAGGCGAAGGCTCAGGGAGGTGCTCATGCCCAGCCACCGTTGCGATTAACCATTGCGCCCTCCTCACGGGTCTCGATGCTTGGCCGGGGCGCTCGCCCGGCCTGTCAACTGAGAACGGATGGCAATGGCAAATAATTAGTCCCCGACGTCGCGCCGACGACGAGTACCGCAGTCCTGAAAAGGTGCGTCATTTTTCAGTAACGCACTATGAGGCATCATTAGTTCTATTTCTCAATTGACAATCATTATCATTAAGAATAATTTGTCGCTCGATGTGTAGCCAGACGCTTACAAGCGCTCGGACTACGACCTATTCGAACAAGGTGATTTCCATGACGGAACAAGTATCCACAAGCAGGTGTGATTCACCGTTACTCCAGGCGTTCGTCGACAACCGCCTGATCCTGGTCAAGATCGCCGCGCGCATCACCGGCTGCCGGTCGCGGGCCGAGGACGTGGTGCAGGACGCGTTTTTTCGCCTGCAATCGGCACCGCAGATCACGTCGTCGTTCAAGGCGCAGCTCAGCTACCTGTTCCAGATCGTGCGCAACCTGGCGATCGACCACTATCGCAAGCAGGCCCTGGAACTGAAGTATGCGGGCCCGGAAGAGGAAGGCTTGAATGTGGTCATCCACGGCGCTTCGCCAGAAACCTCGCACATCAACTTCTCGACACTGGAACACATCGCCGATGCGCTGACCGAACTGCCGCAGCGCACCCGCTATGCCTTTGAGATGTATCGCCTGCACGGCGTGCCACAGAAGGACATCGCCAAGGAACTGGGTGTATCGCCGACTCTGGTGAACTTCATGATTCGCGACGCGCTGGTGCATTGCCGCAAGGTCTCGGCCCACCGCAGCGAAAATCACGTCCGGCACTGATCGGCACCCTCACGCCCCGCGAACACCGCTTTCGTCAGAGGTGACGATTGACCGCATTGGCCGTCGGCATCACTTCGATCCGATAAGGCTGGAAGATCTTCAGCAGTTCACCCTTGTTGCGCAGGCGTTCCAGCAGCTGGCTGAACGCCTCGCCACTGATCGGCGACTTCGGTCGCAACAACGCATAGTGGTGATAGACCTGGTCAACCCGCTCGGAAATCAACAATTCCTTGGCTGTCCCCGGGTTGCGATTCAGGTAGTCGAACAGGTACGAACGGGTCACCAGGGCAATGTCGGCACGGCCCCGCAGCACCATCAGCAGGTTGCTGTCATGCGAATAGGTCAAGGTGGCGTTGTAGGTCTCGGCCAGGTACTTGGGATCGGCATTGAATTGTGCGAACTCATAGTGATAGCCACTGAACAAGGCCAGGCGCTTGCCCTTGAGGTCAGCGAAATAGGCCTCGCTACGGTCCGGCTTTTTCTGGGCGACGAATACCTCGGCATCCTCCAGCCCCATGTCGACATTCACATGAGCAATATCCTTCCAGCCCCAGTCCGGGTTCTCGAAGATCGCCATGTCGGTTCGGCCATCCTCGAAATCACGAAACCGCCGGGGAATCGAGGTGGGCACCAGCACGAAGTGATAGTCACCCTGCAGGGCGTTGAGGGCTTCGGCCAACTGCGGCAGCACGCCGGTGTCGGCGCCCTGCTCGGGACGAATGGTGTAGGGCGGGAAGTGTGCGGCACCGATCCGGACCTCCTGCGCCGCCGAAACCGATTGAACCATCAGCACGCCCAGCGCCAACCCTATAACTCGGAATGCCGTCCGCACTGGCGAAAGCTTCAAGGCCACACACCTCAGAATAAATATCGTTGATACCACTAAGCTAGGCGTTTTTGTTCGCTTAGACAACTTGACGCCCGCTAATTAATCACTTGCACAACACACACTTAGCTGTCTTTGAGAATCAATGCCAGGGCCTCGTCGGCCAACTGATCCAATGTCAGGCTGCCCTGTGGACGAAACCAGGTGGTGGTCCAGGACAGCGCGCCCGTCAGGAAGCGCCGGGCAATGAACACATCCCCCTTGATATAGCCCGCCTCGCGGGCCTCGCCGAGCACCTGCAGCCAGATCTGCTCGTAGATGTCACGCAGGGCCAGCACCTTGGCCTGCGCCAGCGGCGAGAGTGAACGCCACTCGTAGACCAGCACCGCCATGGCCTCGCCCGTGCCACCCATGATCGATTGCAGCTCGCAGCGGATCAGCGCCAGCACGCGCTCGCGCACGCTGCCGGCCTCGGCCAGGGAGGCGCGCATCAGGGCGGTGTTGTAGATGATGGTCTCCTCCATCACCGCCCGCAGGATCTCGTCCTTGCTCTTGAAGTGATGAAAGATGCTGCCGGACTGGATACCGATGGCGCTGGCCAGGTCACGCACCGTGGTGCGTTCGTAGCCCTTGTTGCGAAACAGATGCGCGGCGGTCTGCAGCAGCTTGCCGCGGGCACTGTCCGGATCGGTCAGTTGCCCCGCCTGTACCAGTTCCCCCATGACTTGCTGGGCTTGTTGCTCGTTCACGGCATTCTCCTCAATGCTGGTGCCGTTACACGCCCGGAAACCGGGAGGTTGCGCGCGCAAATTTAAGCTGACACGCGCGCCCAAGCAAGCGCTTGGGGCAAACTCACGAACAGGGTTTACAAACCAAGCGCTTGCTTGGTAGCCTCATCCTACCCCTTTTGGAGATCGTGCGGATGAACAGAACGGTTCGTGTCGGTTGTGCCAGCGCCTTCTGGGGCGATACCTCCACCGCCGCCCGACCGCTGGTGGAGCGCGGCAGGCTGGATTACCTGGTGTTCGACTACCTGGCCGAGATCACCCTGTCGATCCTGGCCGGGGCCCGCATGAAGGATCCCCAGGCCGGCTACGCCACGGACTTCGTCGAAGTCCTCGAGCCCCTGCTTGGGGACATCGCCCGACAGGGAATCCGCGTGATCAGCAACGCCGGCGGGGTCAATCCGCAGGCCTGCGCCGCCGCCCTGCAACAGGCCTGCGACAAGGCCGGGGTAGCCCTGAAGATCGCCGTGCTGCAAGGCGACGACTTGCAACCCAAGTCCCGGCAACTGGCCGCCGACGGCATCCGGGAAATGTTCAGCGGCGCGCCCCTGCCGCCGATGTGTGTCTCCATCAATGCCTACCTGGGTGCCCCGGGTATCGTCGAGGCGCTACGCCTGGGTGCCGATATCGTGATCACCGGGCGGGTGGTGGACAGTGCGGTGGTCAGTGCTGCCCTGGTACACGAGTTCGGCTGGGCCTGGGACGACTACGACAAGCTGGCCCAGGCCGCGCTGGCCGGCCATATCATCGAATGCGGCGCACAGTGCACCGGCGGCAACTTCACCGATTGGCGCGACGTGCCCGACTACGAACACATCGGTTTTCCCATCGTCGAGGTCAGCGCCGACGGCGGTTTTCTCGTGAGCAAGCCGGAAGGCTCCGGCGGGCTGGTTTCACCGCTGAGCGTCGGCGAACAACTGCTGTACGAAATCGGCGACCCACGGGCCTATCGGCTGCCGGACGTGATCTGCGACTTCACCCGGGTGAGCCTGGTCCGGCAGGGTGAAAATATCGTCGCCGTGGAGGGTGCCCGTGGCCTGCCCCCCACCGGGCAATACAAGGTCAGTGCCACCTGGCCCGACGGTTTCCGCTGTACCGCCAGTTGCCTGATCGCCGGCATCGACGCCGTGGACAAGGCCCGGCGCGTCAGCCAGGCGATCATCGACAAGACCTCGGAGATGTTCCGCGTACGTGGTTGGGCACCCTACACTGAAGTGGACATTGAACTGCTGGGTAGCGAAGCCAGCTACGGGCCCCACGGACGACGCCAGGACAGCCGCGAAGTGGTGATCAAGCTCGCCGTGCGCCACCCCAGCAAACAGGCACTGATCCTGTTCTCCCGGGAAATCGCCCAGGCCGCCACGGGGATGGCCCCCGGCCTGACCGGAATCGTCGGCGGCCGGCCGACGGTGTACCCGCTGATCCGGCTGTTTTCGTTCCTGATCGAGAAGGAAGCCTGCGCGCTCGGCGTACGTTTCGGCGAACAGACCTCCCCCTGCGCCCTGCCCGTGCTGCCGGCCTTTGACCCGGAGAGGATTGCCGAGGACGCCCAACCTCCCCTGCCACAAGGCACTCCCGAGACCAGCGTGCCACTGGTCAAACTGGCGGTGGCCCGCTCCGGTGACAAGGGCAACCACAGCAACATCGGCGTCATGGCCCGACGCCCGGAATACCTGCCATGGATCGCCGCAGCGCTGACCCCGGCGGCCGTCGCCGACTGGATGGGCCATGTGCTCGATCCACAGCTGGGGCGCGTCGAGCGCTGGTACCTGCCGGGCAGCCACAGCCTGAACTTCCTGCTGGAAAATGCCCTGGGTGGTGGCGGTGTCGCCAGCCTGCGCATCGATCCACAGGGCAAGGCCTTCGCCCAGCAACTGCTGGAATTTCCCATCGACCTGCCACAACAGCTTGCCGACCAACTTGCCTGAGGGACCGTGACCGTGGCCTATGCTTCCGTGTTCAAACCCGATCTGTTCAACGGCCAGACGATCCTGGTCACCGGTGGCGGCAGCGGTATCGGCCGCTGCACCGCCCATGAACTGGCAGCCCTCGGCGCCCATGTGCTGCTGGTGGGACGCAAGGCGGAGAAACTGCAACGGGTCGCCGACGAAATCGCCGAGGACGGCGGCCGCGCGGCCTGGCGCTGCTGCGACATTCGCGACGAGGACGCGGTGAAACCGTTGGTTGCCGAACTGCTCGCCGAGCATGGTCCCATCCACGGACTGGTCAACAACGCCGGCGGCCAGTATCCAGCTCCCCTGGCGTCGATCAACCAGAAAGGCTTCGAAACCGTCATGCGCACCAATCTGGTCGGCGGTTTCCTGGTGGCCCGGGAGGTCTTCAACCAGTCCATGAGCCGCCATGGCGGCAGCATCGTCAACATGCTCGCCGACATGTGGGGCGGCATGCCCGGCATGGGCCACTCCGGTGCCGCCCGCGCCGGCATGGACAATTTCACCAAGACCGCCGCCTTCGAGTGGGGGCACGCCGGGGTGCGGGTCAATGCCGTGGCACCGGGCTGGATCGCCTCCAGCGGCATGGACACCTACGAAGGTGCATTCAGGAAGGTCATTCCGACCTTGCGCGAGTACGTGCCACTCAAGCGCATCGGGACCGAGTCGGAAGTCAGCGCGGCGATCGTGTTCCTGCTCAGCCCGGCTGCCGCCTTCATCAGCGGCACCACCCTGCGCATCGACGGCGCGGCCAGCCTCGGCAGCCGTGCCTGGCCCCTGCAGCCGGCACGCAACAGCGAGTCATACAACGGTTTCCATCGGGCCTACCTGCCGGATGTGCTCAAGGACAAGGAGTGAATCATGCCGGTGATCGAATCCCAGCTCGACCGTCACAGTGCCGACTTCAGCCGGCATCGTGACGCCCTGCTCGCCAGTCTCGAACAGATCCGCCAGTTGGAGCAAAACCTGCTGGACAAGGCCGCGCAGGCCCATGACAAGTTCGCCCGCCGCGGACAGCTGCTGCCGCGTGAACGCCTGAACCTGCTGCTCGACCCCGGCGCACCGTTCCTCGAACTCGCCAGCCTGGCCGGCTACAAGCTGCATGACGACAAGGACGGCAGCCAGGCCGGCGGCGGGCTGATCGCCGGGATCGGCTATGTGTCCGGCGTACGCCTGCTGGTGGTGGCCAACAACAGTGCGATCAAGGGCGGGACCATTTCCCCCAGCGGCCTCAAGAAGACCCTGCGCCTGCAACAGATCGCCATGGAAAACCGGCTGCCGATCATCACCCTGGCCGAAAGCGGCGGCGCCAACCTCAACTATGCGGCGGAAATCTTCGTCGAGGGCGCGCGCTGCTTCGCCAACCAGGCCCGGATGTCCGCCATGGGCCTGCCGCAGATCACCGTGGTCCACGGCTCGGCGACCGCCGGCGGCGCCTACCAGCCGGGGCTGTCGGACTACGTGGTGGTGGTGCGAGGCAAGGCCAAGCTGTTCCTCGCCGGGCCACCGCTGCTCAAGGCCGCCACCGGCGAGATCGCCACCGACGAGGAACTCGGTGGTGCCGAGATGCATGCCCAGGTGGCCGGGACGGCCGAGTACCTGGCCGAGGATGACGCCGACGGCATTCGCCTGGCGCGCGAGATCGTCGCCGCACTGCCCTGGAACGCCCGACTGCCGCCGGTGTCCGTGCCGGCCTTCGCCGAACCGCTCTACCCGATCGACGACCTGCTGGGGCTGGTTCCCGACGACCCGAAAAAACCCTATGACGTCCGCGAGATCCTCGCCCGCCTGGCCGATGGCTCGCGGTTCCTGGAGTTCAAGGGCGAGTTCGACCCGCAGACCGTCTGCGGCCACCTGCAGATCCAGGGACGCCCCTGCGGGGTGATCGGCAACAATGGCCCGATCACCCCGCGCGGCGCAAGCAAGGCGGCGCAGTTCATACAATTGTGCGACCAGGGCCAGACGCCGCTACTGTTCCTGCACAACACCACCGGCTTCATGGTCGGCACCGAATCCGAACAGCAGGGGGTGATCAAGCATGGCGCGAAGATGATCCAGGCGGTAGCGAACGCCCGGGTGCCCAAGCTGACCCTGGTCGTCGGCGGTTCCTACGGCGCTGGCAACTACGCCATGTGCGGTCGCGGCCTCGACCCGCGCTTCATCTTCGCCTGGCCCAACAGCCGTACCGCCGTGATGGGCGGGGCCCAGGCCGGCAAGGTGCTGCGGATCGTCACCGAAGCCCGACAGATCAAGGACGGCCAGGCCGTCGAGGAAAAGATGCTCGACATGCTCGAACAGATGACTGCGCAGAAACTCGACAGCCAGTCCACTGCCCTCTATGGCACCGCCAACCTGTGGGACGACGGCCTGGTCGACCCACGCGACAGCCGCACACTGCTGGGCTATCTGCTGGATATCTGCCACGAGGCCGAGGTGCGGCCATTGCAGGCCAACAGCTTTGGCGTGGCACGCTTCTAAACGATCACAGGAGAACAACAACAATGATCTTCACCCAGGAACATGAAGCGTTGCGCCGTACCGTCCGCCAGTTCGTCGAGCATGAGATCAACCCGCATGTCGAGGAATGGGAAAAGGCCGGGCGCTTTCCGATCCACGAGATCTTTCGCAAGGCCGGCGAACTGGGCCTGCTGGGCATTTCCAAGCCGGAGCAGTTCGGCGGCATGGGCCTGGACTACAGCTATTCGATCGTCGCCGCCGAAGAGTTCGGTACCGTGCATTGCGGCGGGATCCCCATGTCCATCGGCGTGCAGACCGACATGTGCACCCCGGCCCTGGCCCGCTTCGGCTCCGATGAGCTGCGCGAGGAATTCCTCCGGCCGGCGATCAGCGGCGAACAGGTCGGCTGCATCGGCGTCTCCGAGGTCGGCGCCGGCTCCGACGTCGCCGGGCTCAAGACCCATGCGCGCAAGGACGGCGACGACTACGTGATCAATGGCAGCAAGATGTGGATCACCAACTCGCCGAGCGCCGACTTCATCTGCCTGCTGGCCAACACCTCGGACGACAAGCCGCATGTGAACAAGTCGCTGATCATGGTGCCGATGAACAGCCCCGGCATCAGCCTCAGCCCGCACCTGGACAAGCTCGGCATGCGCAGTTCGGAAACCGCCCAGGTATTCTTCGACAACGTGCGCGTGCCGCAACGCAACCGCATCGGCCAGGAAGGTGCCGGGTTCATGATGCAGATGCTGCAGTTCCAGGAGGAACGGCTGTTCGGCGCGGCGAACATGATCAAGGGCCTGGAGTACTGCGTCGACAGCACCATCGCCTACTGCCGCGAGCGTCGGACGTTCGGCAGCCCGCTGATCGACAACCAGGTGGTCCACTTCCGCCTCGCCGAACTGTCCACCGAGATCGAGTGCCTGCGGGCGCTGGTCTACCAGGCCACCGAGCAGTACATCAAGGGACGTGACGTCACCCGCCTGGCGTCGATGGCCAAGCTCAAGGCCGGGCGGCTGGGCCGTGAGGTCACCGACAGTTGCCTGCAATACTGGGGCGGCATGGGCTTCATGTGGGACAACCCGGTGTCGCGCGCCTATCGCGACGTACGCCTGGTGTCGATCGGCGGCGGTGCCGACGAAATCATGCTGGGCATCATCTGCAAGCTGATGGGCATCCTGCCGGGGAAAAAGTCATGAGCGCCGTGCCCGACTGCCAGACACTGCGCCTGGAAACTCGCGACGGCATCCTGTGGATAACCCTCGACCGACCGGACAGCCGCAATGCGATGAGCCTGCACATGGTCGACGAACTGCGCCGCGTACTGGCCGCGGTACACGAGGATCGCGCCATACGCGCACTGGTGCTGCGCGGGAGCGGCGGCCACTTCTGCGCCGGCGGCGACATCAAGGACATGGCCCAGGCCCGTGCTCAGGGCACACAGGCCTATGAAGAGCTGAACCGGGCCTTCGGATCCCTGCTGGAGGAGGTCCAGCACCAGCCGCAAGTGGTGATCGCGGTACTGGAGGGAGCGGTGCTGGGCGGCGGGTTTGGCCTGGCCTGTGTCAGCGATATCGCGCTGGCCGCCCACGACGCCCGGTTCGGCCTGCCGGAGACCAGCCTCGGCCTGCTGCCCGCGCAGATTGCGCCGTTCGTGGTCCGGCGTATCGGCTTGACCCAGGCCCGGCGCCTGGCCTTGACCGCGGCGCGATTCGATGGCGACGAGGCGATGCGCTTGGGGCTGGTGCATTTTGTCGAACGCGATGCCCAGGGGTTGGAGGAGCGCCTTGCTGAAGTGCTGGCCCAGGTGCTGCGCTGTGCGCCGGGAGCCAACGCAGTGACCAAGGCCCTGCTGTTGGATGAACAACCGCTGGGGCCACTGCTCGATCAGGCGGCGCGCTGGTTCGCCGAGGCGGTGACCGGGGCGGAGGGCGTCGAGGGGACGCTGGCCTTCGTACAGAAGCGCGAGCCGCGGTGGGCCGGCTGACGTCTTCGCGGGCAAGCCCCGCTCCTACAGGACCCAGGCGTACCACAGAGCCGTATATGACGCCGATCCTGCAGGAGGTGGCTTGCCCGCGAAAAGGGCCGAACTTTCAACACTGAACAAAAGGACCGTCGCCATGCCCGCCTTCAACAAGATCCTGATCGCCAACCGCGGTGAAATCGCCTGCCGGGTCATCCGCACCGCCCGCGCCCAGGGCTATCGAACCGTCGCCGTCTACAGCCAGGCCGATGCCGATGCCCGCCACGTGCAACTGGCCGACGAAGCCGTGTGCATCGGTGCCCCGCAGGTCGCCGAGTCCTACCTCAACAGCCCGGCCCTGCTCGACGCCGCCCGCCGTTGCGGGGCCGACGCGATCCACCCCGGCTACGGTTTTCTCTCGGAGAATGCCGACTTCGCGCGGGCCTGCCAGCATGCCGGAATCACTTTCATCGGTCCCAGTCCCGAAGCCATCGAGCTGATGGGCAGCAAGCGCCAGTCGAAGATCGCCATGCTCGCCGCCGGCGTGCCCTGCATCGACGGCTATCAGGGTGCCGAGCAGGACGACGACGCCCTCATTCACGAGGCACAGCGAATCGGCTACCCGCTGATGATCAAGGCCAGCGCCGGCGGCGGCGGGCGCGGCATGCGCCTGGTCCATGAGCCCGAACAACTGGCCGAGCAGTTGCGTACCGCCCGCTCCGAGGCACTGCACGCCTTCGGCAGCGACGAACTGATCCTCGAACAGGCGCTGATCGAACCACGCCATGTGGAGATCCAGCTGTTCGGCGACAGCCATGGCAACCTGCTGTACCTGGGCGAACGCGACTGCTCGATCCAGCGCCGCCACCAGAAGATCGTCGAGGAGGCCCCCTGCCCGGTCATGACCGCCGAGCTGCGCCAGGCCATGGGCGAGGCGGCCTTGCAGGCCGGGCGGGCGGTGAGCTACGTCGGCGCCGGGACCGTCGAGTTCCTGCTGGATGCCGGCGGCCGCTTCTACTTCCTGGAAATGAACACCCGGCTGCAAGTGGAGCACCCGGTCACCGAGCTGATCACCGGGCTGGACCTGGTGGCCTGGCAGCTCGACGTCGCGGCGGGCCTGCCGCTGCCTCTGCGCCAGGAACAGGTCAGGCTGCAGGGACATGCCATCGAAGTGCGCCTGTACGCCGAGGACCCGACTCACGGTTTCCTGCCACAGACCGGCCAGGTACTCGGCTGGGAACCTGCACTATCGGAAGGTGTACGGATCGATCACGGCCTGGTCGAAGGGCAGTCGGTCAGCCCGTTCTACGACCCGCTGCTGGGCAAGCTGATCGCCCATGGCGCTACCCGCGAGGAAGCCCGACGCCGGTTGTTGCGCACGGTGGAGGATGGCGTGTTGCTGGGCCTGGAAAGCAACCAGCGCCTGCTGGCGAACCTGCTGCGTCATCCGTTGTTCGCTGCCGGCACCTTCAGCACTGCGTTCATCGCCGAGCACTTCAGCGCCGACCCGAGCCTGCAACCCTATCAGCCAACAAGCGGCGACCTGGCCCTGGCCGCCGCGCTGTTCTACCAGGCCGGCGCCAGCCGCCACGACACCGGGCTCGCCGGCTGGCGCAACAACGTCGCGGTCCCCCGCCACTATCGGTTGGCATGGGGCGAAAATACGATCGACCTGCAATTGCTCGCCCAACCCGACGCAGCACTGCGGGTCAGTCACGGCGAACAGCAGGTCGACGTCCAATTGCTGGAGTGCGACGGCCGCTGGGTCACGGCGCAGATCGACGGCGTGCGCCGGCGCCATGCCTATCGGCTGGACGGCGAACAGCTCTGGCTGTTCACCCGTCCGGGCAACCTGTTGCTGCGGGACCTGAGCCTGGCGGCGACACAGGGCCAGGCCACGGTGAGCTCGGGCACGGTCAAGGCACCCATGGACGGGGCGATCGTCGATGTGCTGGTCAGCGAAGGCAGCGAGGTGCGCAAGGGCCAGCTGTTGATGGTGCTGGAGGCGATGAAGATGGAGCACCCGCTGAAGGCCGGTATTGACGGCGTGGTCCGAAAGGTCCAGGCCAACCGCGGGGATCAGGTTAAAAACCGGCAGATTCTGTTGGTGGTTGAATGAGCAACTAGGCGGATTCCTCGGCATTGGCTACGCTTGACGCGGACTAGGATGCTGTCTTCGGAGCTTGAGATGCCCCACTGGCTGGTGATTGATCTGGAAGCCACGACGGATGATGGGGGCTGGCCGCTGGCGGAGATGGAAATCATCGAAATCGGTGCCACCCTGGTCAATCGCGAGGGCCGGGAGCTGGACCACTTCCAGCGTTTTGTACGACCGTTGCGTCGACCGTTGCTGACGACCTTCTGCCGCGAGCTGACGCACATCAGCCAGGCCAACATCGACGCCGCTGCGCCCCTGGCCGAGGTCTGGGAGGCCTTCGAGCGCTGGCTCGGCCAGCATCAGGCACGGCTGGAGGGCTGGGCCAGCTGGGGCGACTACGATCGCCGGCAACTGGAACAGGACTGGCGGCAACTGCAAGTGACCAGCCTGTTGAGCGGGGTGCCGCATGCCAACCTCAAGCAGCGCTTCGCCAAGGCGCGCAAGTTGCAGAAACCACTGGGGCTCAACGGTGCCTTGCAACTGGCGGGGCTGCAGTTCAGCGGGCAACAGCATCGGGCGCTGGAGGATGCGCGTAATACTGCGCGGCTGCTGCCATTGATTCTGCCGGTTTGAGGAGAATGGCCGCCGTTGCCGGTTCGCCGGCAAGCCCGGCGCCTACAGGAGCGCGATGTGCTCCGATCGGATCGGCAGCAGGTGACGGCAGCAGGCGGCTTGGGCATACTGGCCGGCCCAATTTTTCAGCTCATTTCGAGGAATCGCCCATGTTTAAAGTCAACGAGTACTTCGACGGCACCGTCAAGTCGATTGCCTTCGCACAAGCCGAAGGCGCGGCCACCATCGGCGTCATGGCTCCGGGCGAATACGAGTTCGGCACCGCCCAGCGCGAAATCATGCACGTGGTTTCCGGCGCCCTGACCGTCAAACTGCCAGGCAGCAGCGAGTGGGAAACCTTCGCCAGCGGCAGCCAGTTCAACGTGCCGGCCGACAGCAAGTTCCAGCTGAAAGTCGCCGTGGAAACCGCCTACCTGTGCGAATACCGCTGAGTTCCGGCGAGCAGTACCGAAACGGCGCCCAAGGGCGCCGTTTTTCATGGGATTCGAATCACGGCGTCGCCATCACGCCCGGCTCCATGCCCCGGGCATTGAATTGCAACGCCGCCAGGCGCGCATACAGCGGATTGCTGGCGATCAGCTCGGCATGCGTGCCGATCGCCACCAGCCGCCCCTGATCCATCACCGCGATTCGGTCGGCGTTCTGCACCGTGGCCAGGCGATGGGCGATCACCAGCGTGGTACGGCCCTGCATCAGGCTCGGTAGCGCCTGCTGGATCAGGTGCTCGCTCTGCGCATCGAGGGCGCTGGTGGCCTCGTCCAGCAGCAGGATCGGCGCATCCACCAGCAATGCCCGGGCAATCGCCAGGCGCTGGCGCTGGCCACCGGACAGGCCGAGGCCGGCATCGCCCAGGTGGGTCTGGTAACCCTGGGGCATGCGCATGATGAAGTCGTGGGCATGGGCGATCCGCGCCGCCTCACGGACCTGCTCGTCGCTCGCCGTCGGGTTGCCGTAGCGGATGTTCTCCTCGACGCTGCCAAAGAACAGCGCCGGGCTCTGCGAAACCAGGGCGAAGCAACGGCGCAGGTCCAGCGGGTCGAGCTGGGTCAGCGGCTGGCCGTCGAGCAGCAGGCGCCCCTGCTGCGGGTCGTAGAAACGCAGCAGCAGGTCGAACAGGGTCGACTTGCCCGCCCCCGAGGGGCCGACCAGGGCCAGGGTTTCGCCGGCTCTGACACTCAGGTCGAGGCCGTCGATGGCATGGCTGTCCGGACGCGACGGATAGCTGAAGCGCAGGTTCTCCAGCACCAGGTTGCCCGCGACCCGTGCGGCCAGGCGCACGCCACCGTCGGCCGGGGCGGTGATGGCATTGCTCGACTGCAGCAGTTCGCCAATCCGCTCGGCAGCGCCGGCCGCTCGCTGCAGCTCGCCGATGACCTCGCTGAGGGTACCGAAGGCACTGCCGACGATCAGGCTGTAGAACACGAAAGCCGCCAGTTCGCCGCCGGAAATCCTTCCGGCGATCACATCCATGCCACCGACCCAGAGCATAACGCCCACTGCGCCGAGCACCAGCACGATCACCAGGGTGATCAGCCAGGCACGCTGGACGATGCGCTGGCGGGCAGTCTGGAAGGCTTGCTCGACAGTCGTGGCGAAACGCTGCTCGTCCTGTACCTGGTGGTTATAGGCCTGCACGGTCTTGATCTGGCCCAGGGTTTCGGAGACATAGCTGCCGACATCGGCAATGCGGTCCTGGCTCTGCCGCGACAGGCTGCGAACCCGGCGACCGAAGATCAGGATCGGCGCCAGCACCAACGGCAAGGCGATCACCACGATGCTGGTCAGCTTGGGGTTGGTGATGAACAGCAGCACCACGCCACCGAGCACCATCAACGCATTGCGCAGGAACAACGACAACGACGAACCGATCACCGATTGCAGCAGGGTGGTGTCGGCGGTCAGCCGCGACTGGATTTCCGAACTGCGGTTGTTCTCGTAGAAACCGGGATGCAGGTAGATCAGGTGGTTGAACACCTGGCGACGGATATCGGCCACCACCCGCTCGCCGATCCACGACACCAGGTAGAAGCGCGTAAAGGTGCCAACCGCCAGGCCCAGCACCAGCAGCAGGAACAGCCCGATGGACTGGTTGAGCAGGTGTGGCGACTGGGTCATGAAGCCCTTGTCCACCAGCAGGCGGATACCCTGGCCCATGGACAGGGTGATGCCGGCGGTGACGATCAGCGCCAGCAGCGCGGCGACCGCCTGCCAGCGATAAGGAGCGACGAACTGGCTGGCCAGGCGCATGGCCCGGCGTTGACGAGCAGAAAGCATGGGGTCGAATCCGTTGTGCGATGGACAGAGCCTACACCCAAGTCCGAGTGAACTTTCGTGAAACGCAATCAGTCAGGTTAATTATGACCGGTAACACTAGGTCCTAGAGATTATCGGTCTAACGCATGACTGGCAGGAAAGCGTGCTTTCTGTTGCACTGAAACCACGCGGCCCGCTGTTGTCGACTGTGTCACAGCCTGGTCATGCCGCGGATATAAACTCGATAAGCACCTGATGAGGAGACAGGCCATGGACTTGCAACACAGCACTAACCAGATCCCGGTGATTCGTCATCCCAAGCCCGAGGCACTGGGCTGTGCGATTATCGACGCGGCAGGACGCGAAGTCCCGATCACCGAGGAAATGATCCAGAACGCTTGCCGTGAACTGGAACAGCGATTGGTCAAGCCTGCGCAGCAAGACTGAGAGCCCGAACTCTTTTTATCGACCCGGCCCTGATGCCGGGTTTTTTCTGCCTGTGGGATGCATGGGTTGTGGGAGCAGGATTCATCCGCGAAGAGGCCCTGATGATCGCTAAAAGCTTCGCGGATAAATCCTGCTCCCACGGGGTGGTCAGACGAGCACGGCGCCCAGTGCCAGCACCATCCGCCGCAATGGCTCGGAATCACCGTTGATCTTCACCGCCAGCCCCTCGATCTCACGGCGCTCCGGGTAGTGCTTGCGCAGTTGGTCGAATGCCGCCCGCTGTTCGGCGACGCTGCCGACCAGGCTACGGCGGAAGTCCGCATCATCGCGGCGTGGGTCGTACACCGCCCGGCAGATCATCGCCATGGCCCAGGCCGGATCGCTGCTGGCGTCGAGGGTGACTTGCGCCAGGCCCGGTGGGGGCAGCAGGTCCTCCAGGCGGACCACCGGCTCCTGGCCGCTGAAGGCGCAGTAGGCCTGGTAGATCTGCGCCGTGCCACGTTGCTTGCCGTCCAGGCTGTAGCCGCCGATATGCGGCGAACCGAGCACGCAGAGCGCGGCCAGCTCGACATCGACCTCCGGCTCGGCTTCCCAGACGTCGAGTGCCGCCTGCAGGTCCTCACGGTCCAGCAGCACCTCGCGCAGGGCCACATTGTCCACCACTGGCCCCCGGGCGGCGTTGATCAGCCAGGCCCCCGGACGCAGCCGCTGCAGTCGCTCGCGATCGAGCAAGTGCCAGGTCGCCAGGTCGCCGGAACGGGTCAGCGGGGTATGCAGGCTGATCACGTCGCACTGTTCGAGGATCTGCTCCAGGTCGACATAATCGCCACCTTCGGCCGCCTGGCGCGGCGGGTCGCAGACCAGCACCTTCCAGCCCAGGCCACGCAGGACCTTGACCAGGCGCCCACCGACCTCGCCGGCGCCAATCACGCCATAGGTTCGCCGGGCCAGCTCGACGCCCTCGATTTCCGCCAGGGTCAGCAGGCAGCCCAGCACGTAGTCGACCACGCCGCGGGCGTTGCAGCCAGGGGCGCTGGACCATTGGATGCCGGCTTCGTCGAAGTACTCGAGGTCCAGGTGATCGGTGCCGATGGTGCAGGTCCCGACGAAGCGCACCCGGCTGCCTTCGAGCAGTTCGCGGCTGACCGGGGTCACCGAACGCACCAGCAGCACATCGGCCTCGGCCACTGCCGCGCGGTCGATGGCACGTCCCGGATAACGGCGGATCTCGCCGAAACCGGCAAAGAACGCATCGATCAGGGGAATATTCTCGTCGGCAACAATCAGCATGGCGGGCTCCTTTGGCAGGCCGGCAGTTTGGCGCAGATCGCCCGCCGCCACCAGTCGGCCAGCGATCATCGGCAAAGAAAATCCAGGCGCGCGGCCCGCGCCGTTACAAATGCGCTACAGAGGAGATTTCCTGACCGTTGCGTCAGGGCGTAAGATCCGTCGCTTTCCCCGCAATACTTGGATACATCACTGGTGAACACCGTTACCCCTCCTGCCGACGCCCCTGCCCTCGGCCGCCCGGCGCGCGTCCTGCTGGAAATGCGCAACCTGCTGGGACTGGCCCTGCCGATCATCATTGCCCAGCTGGCCCACACCGCCATGGGCTTCGTCGATGCGGTGATGGCCGGCCGTGTCGGCCCGCGGGACCTGGCCGCGGTAGCGCTGGGCAACTCGATCTGGGTGCCGGTGTTCCTGCTGATGACCGGCATCCTGCTCGCCACCACGCCCAAGGTCGCCCAGCGCTACGGCGCCGGGACCCCGGAGCAGATCGGCCCGATCGTGCGCCAGGCCCTGTGGCTGGCACTGGTAGTCGGCCTCGGCGCGGGCGTGATCCTGTACAACGCCGAGCCGATCCTGCACCTGATGAAGGTCGACCCGCAACTGATCGGGCCGTGCATGGACTATCTGCGCGGGATCGGCACCGGCCTGCCGACGGTGGCGCTCTACCATGTCCTGCGCTGCTGCAGCGACGGCATGGGCCGTACCCGACCGAGCATGGTCCTGGGGTTGTGCGGGCTGGCGCTGAACATTCCGCTGAACTACGTGTTCATCTACGGCCACCTCGGCGTGCCGGCACTGGGTGGCCCCGGCTGCGGCTGGGCCACGGCGATCGTGATGTGGGTGATGCTGCTGGGCATGGCCGGCTGGGTACGCTGGGCCAAGGTCTACCAGCCCAGCCAGGTGTTCAGCCGTTTCGACTGGCCGCAGTGGTCGGTGATCAAGCGCCTGCTGGGCATCGGACTGCCGATCGGGATCGCGGTGTTCGCCGAGTCGAGCATCTTCGCGGTGATCGCCCTGCTGATCGGCAGCCTCGGTGCCCACGTGGTGGCCGGGCACCAGATCGCCCTGAACATCAGTTCGCTGGTATTCATGGTGCCCTATTCCCTGGGCATGGCGATCACCGTCCGCGTCGGCCAGGCCCTGGGCCGCGAGCAACCGCGCGAGGCGCGTTTCACCGCCGGGGTCGGCGTCGCCACGGCTCTGGCCTACGGCTGCCTGTCGGCGAGCCTGATGCTGTTGTTCCGTGAACACATCGCGAGCATCTACACCCGCGATCCGGTGGTGATCCAGGTGGCGACCATGCTGATCGTGTACTCGGCGCTGTTCCAGTTCTCGGACGTGATCCAGGTGACCGCCGCCGGCGCGTTGCGCGGCTACCAGGACACCCGGGTGACGATGATCCTGACCCTGTTCGCCTACTGGGGCATCGGCCTGCCGGTGGGCTACGCCCTGGGGCTGACCGACTGGTTCGGCGCGCCGAGCGGCCCGAGCGGCTTGTGGCAAGGGCTGATCGTCGGGCTGTCGTGTGCGGCGCTGATGCTGTCGATCCGCCTGGCGCGCAGTTCGCGCAGGCGGATCAGGATGAGCCGGGGGTAATGGGTGAAAGGCCGATCACTCGGCCTTCTTGCGAATCCAGTACAGGTAGGTACCGGCCTCTTCCCGCTGCTCCACCAGTTCATGGTCGAGGAACACGCAGAACTTGGGGATGTCACGGCGGGTCGACGGGTCGGTGGCGATCACCTTGAGCAGGCCGCCCGGCTGCAGGTCGCGGATGTGCTGGTGCAACATCATCACCGGCTCCGGGCAGTTGAGACCGGTGGCGTCGAGGGTGCCGTCAACGTTGGGATCGTAGGGCTGGGTCATTCTTCACTCCTGAAACCGATTCGGCATTATCGCGGCTTTTTCACGTCCAGTCGACGCAGGTGGCAGGTCACTTCCTCGCGGTCGTGATACAGCTGCTTGCAGCCGACCGCCACCTTGATCCCCCGCGCCTTGAAACCTTCCTCGATACGATCCAGCAGGCGCCGGACCTCGGCATAACGCTGCTTCATCGGCAACTTGAGGTTGACCACCGCCTCCCGGCAATGCCCCTCGCCGACCCAGCTTTCCAGCATGGCGGCGGTGCGTGCCGGCTTCTCGACGATGTCGCAGACCATCCAGTCCACCGGCTGCTTCGGCTTGTAGGTGAAACCGTCGGCCATCAGGTGCTGGACCAGCCCGGTGTCCATCAGGCTTTCGGCCATCGGGCCGTTGTCGATGGCGGTCACCAGCATGCCGCGGTTGACCAGTTGCCAGGTCCAGCCACCGGGCGCCGCGCCGAGATCGACGCCGGTCATGTCGCCATTCAGGCGCTCTTCCCACTGGTCACGTGGGATGAAGTGGTGCCAGGCCTCTTCCAGCTTGAGGGTCGAACGGCTCGGGGCATCCTTGGGGAACTTGAGCCGTGGAATGCCCATCGGCCACATTGCCGAGTTACCGGCGTCGGCCATGCCGAGGAACACTTCCCGGCCGCTCTTGAAGGTCAGCAGCAGGCGTGGCTTGCCGGCGTCCTCCACCAGCCGGCCGGCCTTGGTCAGGGCCTTGCGCAGCGGCGCCTCGAACTTCTTGCAGAAATTCGACAGTTCCTTGCCATCGTTGGTGTCGAGCACTTCCAGCCAGAGGCTGCCGCACACCGGATACTCCGCCAGGTGTTCCAGGATCACGCTGATCCGGTCGGTTTCCGGCAGGTCGAGGAAGCGGCCACGGGCCCACTGGCGCGGGAAGATCAGTTCGGCAAAGCGCAGGCCGGCCATCAGCCGGGCCGCGCCGGCGTCATCGCCACAGACGAATTCGGCGCAGGCGCTGTTCGGCTTGGCCTTGGCATAGCCGGGCACATCGAGGTACGCGGCGTGCTCGGCGATCTCGGAGCAGACTTCGCCTTCGAAGCCGGGCCGGCAATGCATGAAGAGGGTGTTCAATTCGATTCTCCTGGGTGTCGACAGCTACCCTGCAGGAGCCTGTCAAAAACCCGCGCATGATAGCCGAGTTCGGAACCTTGGACTCCCCCATAGAGTCCAGTGATTAGCCAGATCACTCGAACAGGGCTAGATTCAAGGCTCTGCTTGTACCACCCGGCCCGTGCCGTGCGGGCCTCAAGGAGTCGTTTCATGTCATCTCTCGATAGCCTGAAAACCCTTAGAACCCTGCAAGTAGGCGCCAAGACCTACCACTACTTCAGCTTGCCGGAAGCCGCACGCACGCTCGGCGACCTCGACAAGCTGCCGATGTCGCTCAAGGTGCTGCTGGAAAACCTGCTGCGCTGGGAAGACGGCAAGACCGTCACCGACGCCGACCTCAAGGCCCTCGCCGCCTGGCTGCAGACACGCGGTTCCGACCGGGAAATCCAGTACCGCCCGGCCCGGGTGCTGATGCAGGACTTCACCGGCGTGCCGGCGGTGGTCGACCTGGCCGCCATGCGCGCCGCCGTGGCCAAGGCCGGCGGTGACCCGCAGCGCATCAACCCGCTGTCACCGGTGGACCTGGTGATCGACCATTCGGTGATGGTCGACAAGTTCGCCAGCGCCGCAGCCTTCGGCGAGAACGTCGACATCGAGATGCAACGCAACGGCGAGCGCTACGCCTTCCTGCGCTGGGGCCAGAACGCCTTCGACAACTTCAGCGTGGTGCCACCGGGCACCGGGATCTGCCACCAGGTCAACCTCGAATACCTGGGGCGCACGGTCTGGACCCGCGACGAGGACGGCCGCACCTACGCCTTCCCCGACACCCTGGTCGGCACCGACTCGCACACCACCATGATCAACGGCCTCGGCGTACTCGGCTGGGGTGTCGGCGGCATCGAGGCGGAAGCGGCGATGCTCGGCCAGCCGGTGTCGATGCTGATTCCCGAGGTGATCGGCTTCAAGCTGACCGGCAAGCTCAAGGAAGGCATCACCGCCACCGACCTGGTGCTGACGGTCACCCAGATGCTGCGCAAGAAGGGCGTGGTCGGCAAGTTCGTCGAGTTCTACGGCGACGGCCTGGCCGAACTGCCGCTGGCGGACCGCGCGACCATCGCCAACATGGCCCCGGAATACGGCGCCACCTGTGGTTTCTTTCCGGTCGACGAGGTCACCCTGCAATACCTGCGCCTGTCCGGCCGTCCCGCCGCCACCGTGGACCTGGTGGAGGCCTACAGCAAGGCCCAGGGCCTGTGGCGCCTGCCGGGCCAGGAACCGCTGTTCAGCGATAGCCTGGAGCTGGACATGGGCAGTGTCGAGGCCAGCCTGGCCGGGCCGAAACGTCCGCAGGACCGGGTGCCGCTGCCCAAGGTCGCACAGGCCTTCAGCGACTTCGTCGGCCTGCAGCTCAAACCCGCCAGCAAGGAGGAAGGCCGCCTGGAAAGCGAGGGCGGCGGCGGCGTGGCGGTCGGCAATGCCGACCTGGTCGGTGGGGTGGACTACAGCTACGAAGGCCAGACTCACCGCCTGAAGGACGGCGCGGTGGTGATCGCCGCCATCACCTCCTGCACCAACACCTCCAACCCCAGCGTCATGATGGCCGCCGGGCTGCTGGCGAAAAAGGCCGTGGAAAAGGGCCTCAAGCGCCAGCCTTGGGTCAAGAGCTCGCTGGCCCCCGGTTCCAAGGTGGTCACCGACTACTATCAGGCGGCCGGCCTGAGCCGCTACCTCGACGAGCTGGGCTTCGCTCTGGTCGGTTATGGCTGCACCACCTGCATCGGCAACTCGGGGCCTTTGCCGGAGCCGATCGAGAAAGCCATCCAGCAATCGGACCTGACCGTGGCCTCGGTGCTCTCGGGCAACCGCAACTTCGAGGGCCGGGTGCACCCACTGGTCAAGACCAACTGGCTGGCCTCGCCACCGCTGGTGGTGGCCTACGCCCTGGCCGGCAGCGTCCGTATCGACCTGAGCCAGGAACCACTGGGTACCGGCAGCGATGGCCAGCCGGTGTACCTGCGCGATATCTGGCCGAGCCAGAAGGAGATCGCCGACGCCGTGGCCCGGGTCGACACCGCGATGTTCCACAAGGAGTATGCCGAGGTGTTCGCCGGTGACGCCCAATGGCAGGCGATCAAGGTGCCGCAGGCCGCCACCTATGCCTGGCAGCCGGACTCGACCTACATCCAGCACCCGCCGTTCTTCGACGACATCGCCGGCCCGCTGCCGGTGATCGAGGATATCCGGGATACGCGAGTGCTGGCACTGCTGGGCGATTCGGTGACCACCGACCACATCTCCCCCGCCGGCAACATCAAGGTCGACAGCCCGGCCGGACGCTACTTGCGCGAACAGGGCGTGGAGCCGAGGGATTTCAATTCCTACGGTTCACGTCGCGGCAACCATGAAGTGATGATGCGCGGCACTTTCGCCAACATCCGTATCCGCAACGAGATGCTTGGCGGCGAGGAAGGCGGCAATACCCTGCACGTGCCCTCGGGGGAAAAGCTGGCGATCTACGATGCTGCCATGCGCTACCAGGCAGAAGGCACGCCCCTGGTGGTGATCGCCGGCCAGGAGTACGGCACCGGCTCCAGCCGCGACTGGGCCGCCAAGGGCACCAACCTGTTGGGGGTCAGGGCCGTGATCGCCGAGAGTTTCGAGCGTATCCACCGTTCCAACCTGGTGGGCATGGGTGTGCTGCCGCTGCAGTTCCCGGCCGGACAGAACCGCAAGAGCCTGCAACTGACCGGCAAGGAGACCCTGGACATCGAGGGCCTGGGCGGCGTCGAACTGCAACCGCGGATGAAGCTCACCCTGGTCATCAAGGATGAGCAGGGCAACTCACGCAAGGTCGAGGTGCTGTGCCGCATCGATACGCTCAATGAGGTCGAGTACTTCAAGTCGGGGGGCATCCTGCATTATGTGCTGCGACAACTGATCGCCGCCTGAGGACAGCGACGGCAACATCTGGAAAAACACTGGCCTGGCCAGTGTTTTTTCATTGGTCAGGGAGACTGGGGGTCGGGTTATCATGCACCGCCCTGACCGCCTGTATAGACAAGGAGTTGCATGTCCGCCCTGCCCTGGCCTTATCTGGCCCTGCTTTCCCTGGGTTATGCGCTGGCCTTGAGTGTCGGCCAACTGGGCCTGCCCAGCCTGTTCGCCTTCGCCCTGCTGCTGGTCAGTGCCGCCGCCGCCCTGCAGCCCCGCAGCCGCGTGGGTCGTTATCTGGGCCACGGCCTGTTCGTGCTGACGGCCATTGCCCTGGCCCTGCACTGGCTGCCGGGCTTCCAGAACGGCCGGGTGATCGCCGCCACGCGCCTGACTGCCGATGCCGTGCCCTTCACGATGTACCTCAATCTGGACAAGCCGCTGATCGGCTTCTGGCTGCTGCTGGTCTGTCCCTGGCTGGTCAACCGCCACTCACCGGGGCGCGTGCTGGTCAGCGCCACCAGCGCCTGGGCCATGACCGCGCTGCTCGCCCTGGGCAGCGCCTGCCTGTTGGGCATCGTCGACTGGGCGCCGAAATGGCCCGAACAGAGCGGGTGGTGGCTGTTGAACAACCTGCTGCTGGTGAGCCTGGTCGAAGAGGTGCTGTTCCGGGGTTACATTCAGGGCGGCCTGAGCCGCTGCCTCCGGTCATTGCCACGGGGGCAAACCCTGGCCTTGCTGGGCGCCTCGCTGACCTTCGGGCTGGCGCACGTCGGTGCGGGCTGGCAGTGGGTGCTGCTGGCGACACTGGCCGGTGTCGGCTATGGTCTGGCCTATCGCTTCGGCGGACTGGCCGCGGCCATCCTGGCCCATGTCGCGCTTAATACCGTGCACTTCGTATTCTTTACTTATCCGATGTTGCAACCGTGATAACAAGAACGAAAGTACCAACTGGTACTTTTGTTCTATAAAAGCCGGGCGAGCGGCTGAACTCGTTAATTTCCGGCGTGTTCGACTCGTATTCAAGGACGAGTGCGAGTACGCAAGAGCCAAATATGAAACGGTCATGAAAGTTGAAAAATATATTTAACATTTCCCCTGTCATGCCGAAAACCTGTCAAAGCCTTGCGGATTGAAAAACCATGCGTAATAACCAACCCATTACCCAACGTGAACGCACCTTTCCCGCTCAGCAACGGTTGATTTCCACTACCAATGCCAAAGGCGTGATCACCTACTGCAACGACGCCTTCGTCGAAATCAGTGGGTTCTCCCGTGACGAACTGATCGGTTCCCCGCACAACCTGGTGCGGCATCCGGACGTTCCGACGGCGGTGTTTGCGCACATGTGGAACACTCTGAAACAAGGCCTGCCATGGATGGGCATTGTCAAGAATCGCTGCAAGAGCGGTGACCATTACTGGGTCAACGCCTATGTCACCCCCGTCTTTGAAGGCAGCCAGGTGGTTGGCTACGAATCGGTGCGGGTCAAGCCGACCGCCGAGCAGGTCCGCCGGGCCGAGGCGCTGTACCAGCGCATCAACCAGGGCAAGACAGCGATTCCGCGCCGGGACAAGTGGCTGCCGATCGTGCAGGACTGGCTGCCGTTCATCCTGGTCAGCCAGGTCAGTTTCCTGATCGGCGTCTGGCTCAATTCCCACTGGGGCTTCGGCCTCGCCGCCCTGGTGTCGGTACCGCTCGGCCTGCTTGGCCTGAGCTGGCAGCAACGTGGCCTCAAGCGCCTGCTGCGCCTGGCCGAGCAGACCACCTCGGACCCGCTGATCGCCCAGATGTACACCGACAGCCGCGGTGCCCAGGCCCGCCTGGAGATGTCGATCCTCAGCCAGGAAGCGCGCCTGAAAACCTGCCTGACCCGTCTGCAGGATACCGCCGAGCACCTCAACGCCCAGGCCCGGCAGTCCGACGACCTGGCGCAGAAGAGCTCCAGCGGCCTCGACCGCCAGCGCCAGGAAACCGAACAGGTGGCGACCGCCGTCAACCAGATGGCGGCCACCACCCAGGAAGTCGCCAGCCATGTCCAGCGCACGGCCGACGCCACCCAGGAAGCCAACCGCCTGACCAGCCGCGGCCGCGACATTGCCGGGGAAACCCGCGAAGCCATCGAGCGACTGTCGGTGGTGGTCGGTGAAACCGGCGGTACCGTGACCCAACTGGCCAAGGACAGCGACGAGATCGGTGGCGTGGTCGATGTGATCAAGGGTATCGCCGACCAGACCAACCTGCTGGCGCTGAACGCCGCCATCGAAGCGGCACGCGCCGGGGAGATGGGCCGTGGCTTCGCGGTGGTCGCCGACGAGGTGCGCCAACTGGCGCAACGCACCAGCGAGTCCACCGGACAGATCCATGCGCTGATCGCCAAGCTGCAGCAGACCGCCAACAACGCCGTGCAAACCATGGACGCTGGCCATCGCCAGGCCCAGGAAGGCGTGGCACGGGTGCTGGAGGCCGACGCGGCGCTGGTGGGTATCAGCGAGGCAGTGGCCAACATCACCGACATGACCACCCAGATCGCCGCCGCCACTGAAGAGCAGAGCTCGGTGGCCGAGGAGATCAGCCGCAACATCAGCACCATCGCGCAACTGGCGGACCAGACCTCGGAGCAGGCGCACAACTCGGCGCAACTGAGCGAGGAACTGACCCACACGGCGCATACGCAATACTCGCTGGTGGAGCGTTTCAACCGCTGAGTTCAACGCGCGTAGAACAAACCCGATGACCGCCAGGCATCGGGTTTTTTATTGCCTGAAAAACAAACTTTTCCTGCTTGAAAGTAAGAAGTTTCCGCAAAAAATAAAACTTTAAACTTACAGAAAACAAGAACAACAAACAAAAAACCCAAAGCTCTTGACAACACCCGAGACTTAATATTCGTTGAGTACTTGGCAATATATCGCACAGTCAGCAAACACCCATTCAGACTTGAATGCCTTACTTGCCAAGAACACACGCATCGGCGCATAACTCTCAAAAACCTGTAACGCGTCTGATCGTGGGAAATGCCTGACAACACTCAATCAGATAAAAGGATTATCCTAATGAAGGACTTGGAGATTCAAAAACCGCAAACTTCACTACAAGCCCCCGTCGTTGCAGTAGCGGCTCCAGAGGATGGCCTGCTGCAGGTTGCCGCACTGAGCCAACCTCTGGAAGTCACCATCACCCTGTGGAATTACCTTCAACCGGAAGAAACCTGTCAGTTGCTCTGGAATGGCGAGCTGGTAGGAACGCCCGTATCCATGGAGCCTTACCAGACTGGCGATCAAATTACATTACTCTTGCCGGAACAGTTACTATCGACAGAAGGTAAAAACAATCTGCAATACATCGCCGTCAACACCATCAATGCAGAATCGACTCTCTCGTACCCTACACAATTGATTATCGACCGCACCCCTGCTGGAGGTCAGCTACTTGCCGCCGTGATACTTCCGAGTATAGCCCTCGACGGCCTGACCAACAGCGAGTTGGTCGAGTTGGGAAACCAACTCACCGCCATTATCCCAGGCTACTTCGACATGAAATGGGGTGATGTCATACAAAGTTACTGGGGCGAACACGCGGGCCCCTCGCATACGGTCCAGGCCGATGAAGTGGGCACCGACAAGGTCCGGCTCAGCGTCGACCGCAACTTCCTCGAACAACTGGGCCATGGCGAATTCGCCGTCAGCTACAGCGTTCGAGACCGGGCCGGCAATATCTCGGTGCGTTCGCAGCCGGTGACGCTCAAACTGCAACTGCAGCACTTGCCGGCCAACCTGGCAGCCCCCGTGCCCCTGAAGATCGAGAATGGCCAGGTGCATGACCTGCACGCACGCCTGGGCGTAAAGATCGCCGTACCCACCTACGACCACGTTGCCATCGGTGACGAAATCCGCGTGCTGTGGAACGGTGAACCGGTCGGCGGCAAACGGATGATCAGTGCCCATGAACTGGGCAAGCCATTGCTGCTCAACGTCATGGTCACCTACCTGTCCATCTCCCGCCACGGCGATGGCCCAGCCCGGGTCAACTACCAGGTCTGCCGCAACGGCGAGATCTTCGTCTCCCCGGACCTGGCACTCGACGTTTTTTTGCAACTGCCCGGCCCCCAGGACCCGACTCCAAAGACCCTGGTCAACGAGGCCCTGGCCGTACCGGTGGTCAAGAGCAAGAACCCGACAGCCCAGAGCATGGACAACTACCTGGACGAAGACAGCGCGCACCTGTCCGCCGACGTCGTCATCGGCTGGCGCGACGCCTTCCGGGCCGGTGACCGGATCAACCTGTTCTGGGGCAAGGCGCAGCAGCCCCTGGTTCGTCCGATCAACCAGCAGGACGTCGACAGCGGCTGCTACCTGGTGATCAACGTGCCGAACAGCCTGATCGTCGAGCAGGGCTGCGGGGTGGATATCCGCGTGCAGTACACCGTGACCCGCGAAGACAATCCCAACACGTCCTACTCCCCCAAGCAGTTGGTCGCGGTGATCTTCCAGATCCAGTTGCCAGGCGGCGAGGAAGGGCTGATGGAGCCGGTGTTCAGTGGCGCCAGCGTGCTCAACGTGGTCGACCCGCGCAAGGACCCGGAAGGCACGGTGGTACACATCGCCCCGTACCGCAACATGAAAGAGGGTGACCGCATCCTCCTGCGTTTCTGCGGCTTCGATGCCCTCACGGGCGGCAACCCGATCGACAAGGCCAGCTACAGCAGCGAGCACGTGGTCACTGCTCGCGACCTGCGCTACGGCTACCGCTTCCGGGTACCACTGGCCCGCCTGATGGCGGTCGAGCACGGACGCGGTCGGGCCCATTACGAGGTCAGCAACAACCTGGGACGCTCCACCTCGCTGCCAGCGGACGTCTATATCTCGTCCCGGACTCCGGTCAAGGTACGCTGATCGTCACCCATGAAAAAACCCTCGACGAGGAATCGTCGAGGGTTTTGTCGAGGGATTGGCAGAACCGTCAGAAAGCGTAGCGCAGCCCGATGTTCACACCCCAGGGTTGCTCGATATGTTCACCCTTCATGTAGTCGAAATGGGCATGCACCTGCGTGCTCTTCGACAGCGCTGCCGAAACACCCGCCCCCAGCTCGGCACGACTGCCAAAAAGGCTGTTGTCGAACGAGATATCGTTGATCTTCACCGTGTTGTCACTGCGGGAAAACTCATGAACCAGTGCCGCCCTGAGGTAAGGCTGCAACAAGCCGCCATCCGCCAATTGCAGGTTGCGCCCCAAGGTCGCCCCGGCCTTGCCGAGCACAGACTGGGTATGGTCGTTCCGCGCACTGAGACCGTTGTCCAGGGTGTAGCGCCCTCCCCTGACGGTCACTGCCGACAACTGTGCGTAAGGCTCCACGAACACATCAGGCGTCAAGCCGATATGCTTGCCGAACTCCAGGGAACCGCCATAGGCGAAGTTGTCGTAGCTGCCCTTGGCCTTGACGCCATTGGTCATCGACACATCCGCCTTGTTGCGAAAACGGTTCAACTTGGCGACAGCATCCAGGTAGTACCCCTCCTCCATCAGCCAGGTGCCATAGGCCCCGATGTAACCACTCTCCACTGTGCCAGCACTGCCACGGCTCAGGCTGAGGTCGGACTCGCTGTGGCCTGCCATGACTCCGGCCAGCAATTGCCCATTGCTGACCGGTACAGGCAGGTCGACCCCGAGGGACAGGCCGGTCTGGCGCTGCTTGTAGCCGAATCCGGCCTCTGCGGTAACGTTGTACTGATTGCCGTACCCACGTATCCAGCCCCCACCTTCACCGCTGGTGCGGATTTCCCCCATGCGATTGCGCAAGGTTGCGAGTTCACCGTACCAGACCGTCGGCCCGACGCTGAACAACCCCAGGGCTGCCTGGCTGGAAGGACTGATGGTCTTGCCGGAGCCGACGATGAACCAGTCGTCACCCTGCCTCTCCAGCAGGTAGGAATAGGCTCCCAGGTCGACGCTACCGCCCACTACATCGAACCAGGCATCGCCACCTTCGGTATGCACCACGTGCAACGGCGTGATGTCCGGCGAGTTGGGCTCCTGGCCGGTGTTCTCGATATTGAGCAGGAACTCGCCGTTGGCCTCGCCGTTGACACTCAGCAGATCGCCGGTGTTGTCCAGCAGGTTGACGTGCATGTTGAACAGGCCGGTACCGGACAACTCGCCCAGCGACAGGGTGCGGAACTGGTCGGCCGAACCCAGGGTGACGCTGCCGCCAGCGAGGGACAATGACTTGACGTCGGCATCGCCGACCATGGTCCAGTTGGCGCCGCTGTTGATGGCTACACTGTTGGTGTTGACCAGGTTGCCGGTGAGCTGGGCATTGTTCTGCAGGGTGACGTCCAGGGTGCTGGTGTCATCGGCGACCAGGTCGCCGCTCAGGACAGAATGATCGACGGTGAAGCCGACCGTACTGTTTCCACCGACATCCAGCAAGGTCCCGTTACCCGCCAAAAGGCTGGCATTGTTCTGCACCGTGATTCGCGCCGTGATGGCGTCCTGGGCGACGATGGCCGGCCCGGCAACCCCCTGTACGGTCGAGTTGTCGATCATCACATCCGACTCCCGAGGGTCACCGGGGTCTCCCGGTACCCCACCCGATTGCCCGCTGATCTGCAGGCCAAGCGAGTCACCCAACACATGGCTGCCATTGCTCATGCTCAGCGAACCACCGTTCAGTTTCACCCCGATACCTGGCCCTCCAGCGTGGTCACGACCAATCACCTGACTGTTATCAAGACTCAGGCGTGCCCTGAACGATACATGCGCTCCATATCCTGCACCGGCAACCACGCTGTTTCTAACATCGGCTCTTGAAGGCGCAATCGTCCCTCCCGGTAGAAAAGTGGTCCCCACAGCAAGACCTGTTCCGGTGTCGTTGCGAATATCGGCATTGCCAAGAACAGCTCTTGCGCCATACGACAGGGCCAACCCTTCCGTAATTCGACCACCATCGACTCTCACCTGGCCATAGTCCGAGACAGTAACGCGAGTGGCTGCGCCACCCTCGATGATCTCCAGCACGCCGCTGCGACCGACATGCCATGAGGTGACCTCGCTCTCGGCGGTCACCGTTTCCAAACGGCCCTCCACAAAACCCTGAGTCTCATTACCTTGAGCCAACCCCATCTGAGGGGCCAATACTGCCCCGATGATCCAGGCCATTTTTCCAATGCCCTCGTATCGGACACGGAAAGGACGCAACCGATAGTTTCTGTACTGCATTACTTCTTCTCCATCTAACAAGAAGTAATAGCCTGATAACCACCCCCTGAATTTAATATTCAAACCACCTCTAATAGCCGTAGGAATTTTCCCAATAAAATTGGAGCAACAGCTCACAGAAAAGCCAACAAACACGCCACCAAAAAGACAATCAGAAAAAAAACCAAAAACACTCTTGACACCAAGAGACTCACAAGATTACGTGAAACCAGATAGAAGAAATACCTATCCATAACTTAAAGACGAAACAGCATTGAGCGAGCTTCTGAAAAACATCGGCAAGCTGATACTTCCTGCCTCTAAAAAGGAACATATAGAACATGTGCAAACACAAGAACCGCCTTATTCTGACCCAGAGTGGTTACACTCGAGCAGCCGAGAAACTGCTGACGATCCCCACGGTACCGGACGCTCTTGCAGATGGCCTGCTACCCCTGACCGCACTCGATGCGCCGTTGGAAGTTAACTTCCCGCTCTGGGCGGCACCCTCGACTGCACAGAACTATCAACTGCGTTGGGACGGGGATCTCATAGGTATTCCCGTGGATATCAGACAAGAGGATCTGGATAATCCAGAGCGCGAACTAAAACTCTATCTACCCCAAGAACTTCTGATCGAAAAAAACGATCCAGCCAATCCCAAAAACAAGCAGTACGTACTGGAATACCGCGTCGTCGACAACGATAGCGGTGAAGATAATTTTTCATTCCCCAAACCGATCGAAATCGACACAACCAAGCCCGGTTTGCCCAGCCATGGTCCAATGGACTTCCCCCGGCAGGTGGATGATGGTCTGACTTCCGCAGAACTGAGCGACCTGGGCGATCAACTCGATGTAGTCGTTACCAGCTACAGCACCATGGCCGTAGGCGATTTTATCCAGTCGTTCTGGGGCGCCACCCCTGGCCCCACTGCCACTGTGGGTGACGACAACATGGCGCTGGAGGAAGTCCCCCTGATCTTCAGTCGCTCCTTTCTAGAGAGCGTCGAGGCCCAGGTCGGCGATAGCCTCCAACCGGTGACCTACCTGGTGACCGACCGGGCCGGAAACATCTCGGACCGCTCCGTCGCGCGCCACATCAAGTTGCTGCTGGCCGACGCCCCAGACAACCTGGATGCACCGATCATCGAACAGGCCAGTCCGGAACAGGGCGGATTGATCGACTACAACGATGCACAAGCCGGTGTCACCGTGGATATCCCACTTTATCTGGGAGGCGGCCAGCCTGGCGACATGGTGACCCTCTTCTGGGGTGACAACAACCCGTTACCGCCGGTGCGAGTCGAGGCAGGGGAAGAGAACAACAACCCGATTCTTTCACCAGTGCTGCAGTTCGACATTATCAACCGTTTTCCCGAGGCCATGGTCAATGTCCACTATGAGGTCCGTCGCAGCGACGGGCAGCTCAAGGGCACATCCGAGAAGCAGCCGGTACAGGTCCACCTGACCCTGCCATTACCAGAGGGTCGCCTGCAACCGCTGACCATCCAGGGCACCAGCGACAACCCCAACCGAGAAGACAACCTCATTGATCCGGACGACTACGAGCTGGATGCCCGAGCCATTTTCCGCTGGGTCAATGGGCTGCGTATCGGCGACAGGCTTCACCTGCACTGGGGCAGCCAGGAGGTGCCGGACTGGCATGAAATCAGCCAGGAAGAGTTCAACGCCGGGGTCGATATCGACATTCCTGTGGACAACCAGGTGCTCAAGGACCATGGCACCGGCCACGCCATCGTGGTGACCTACAGCCTCAGCCGCAACAGCAACCCCAACCCTTCGCAGGGTCAGCCACAAAACGTGGTTGTGCGCTCGAAGATGGAACAGCCAGGTGGCGAGGATGGACTGCCCAAGCCGCAATTCACCCGACTGGCCGAAAATGGCCACATCAGTCCAGGCCTGAATCCGGATGGCACACCAGTCTGGATACCGCCTTATCAAAACATCAAGCTGAACCACGATGTCACCCTGGTCTTCGAGGGCTTCGACCTCAGTTACCGGCCCATCCCGGAAGCACGTTTCGAAAAGACCGAAACAGTCAATGACACCAACATCAGCACCGGCCTGACCATCCAGGTACCACTGGTCAACCTGTACCGGCTCTGCAAGGGCTATGGACAAATCACCTATCGGGTCACGCCAATACCCGAACACAACCAGGAACCTGCCAACTCTGAAACCGGTGAAGCGCCGGTCAGCATGGACCGACCTGGTGCGGGCTGTCCCGAAATGCCCGCAACCTGACCCATCGCCCGTAGGCCTGGACAGTCATCACAGCTAGCGTCTGCGGAACTCGCCGCGGCCTTTCCAGCAAGGCCGCGGCTACCCCCAACACGAGGAAACACTCATGAGTACCCATTCCATTCCCATTTTCCCGCGCCCCGATGTACCCGCCGCCCTGGAGGACGGTTTACTGCCCATCAGCGCGCTTAACGCCCCACTGCAGGTGATCTTTCCTGTCTGGAACAATCCCTCGACCCGCCACCACTACCAATTGCTGTGGAACAATGAGCCCATTGGCGAATCCCTCTCCATCCAGCCCGGAGACAAGCCAGGCGACACCCTGCAACTGCATGTTCCTGTCAATGCACTGGTCGAAGGGCACTATCAGTTGGCTTTCCGGGTGACCGATAGCGAAAGCGAGCAATCCAGCGAGTCCTTTCCTCGGGCATTGGAAATCGACACCACCGCCCCCGGCCTCCCCTCCCTCGCCCCCCTGGCGTTCCCGCCCGAGGTCCGCGATGGCCTGACCTCCGAGGAGCTGACCGAGATGGGCGATGTCCTCCCAGGTGTCGTCCACGGCTACACCGGCTTCGCCATCGGCGACCGGGTCAGAACGTTCTGGGGGGCCACCGAGGGACCCGAGGCACTGGTCGGCGACGATGACATGGAGCCTCGACAGGTCATCATCGAGTTTTCCCGGGCGTTTCTCGAATCGTTGGACGACTTCAACGGGCCGGTGCACTACAACGTCACCGACCGGGCCGGCAACAGTTCCCAGGACTCGGTCGCGGTCAACGTCCGGCTGCTGCTCAACGAGCCGGTGACTGACCTGCCAGCACCCATCATCGAGGATTACGTCGAGCCCATCGATCGCGAACAGGCGCAGGCGGGTGTCGAAGTGGCGATTCCGACCTCGGCCCCCGTCCAGGCCGATGACCGAATACTCCTGCATTGGGGCAATGTGTCGCTGGGCCCGTTCCCTCTCGAAACCTTCGGACAACCGATCATCCTGCGTATCGATGTGCCTTTCGAGAACATCGAGCAGGCTGGCGACGGCGATGTCCGCCTGGAGTATGAACTCAGCCGGGAGGGCCATGTGATCGGCTACTCGCTACCGCAGGACATCGTGGTCAAGGTTCGGCTGCCGGTTCCCGGCGAACTGCACAAACCGCTGATCCGGGGTGCCTCGCCCGATGGGGAGGACAACCTCATCTCACCAGACGATTTCGAGCGCGACGCCAGGGCCATCATCACCTGGAACGAAGACTTCATCGCAGGGCAGGCACTACAGTTGTACTGGCGCGGACAGGCAATGTTCGAACCCGCCTATCGCATCACCGCCGGCGATGTCAGTGCCGGTCGCGACCTGAACCTGACAGTACCCGGCGAGCGCTTTCGCCCCTTGGGCACCGGCACCGATATCCGGATCCACTACAGCGTCACCCAGGCCGGCAACCCGAACACCTCGAAGTCGGCCGAGCAGGGCATCATCGTGCGCAACTGGGATGAACTGCCCGGTGGCCGTCCGGGGCCCGACGCACCGCAATTCACCGACCTGAACGAACACGGCGCCATCAATACGGTGAACGGTCGTGACGGCGCACCGGTGCACATTGCCCCCTACCTCAATATCAAGCTGGGCGATGTCATCCACTTCCTCTACGAAGGTTTCGACCGCCTGGCAGGTGGCAACAGGAAGATCCAGTGGCCGCACACCTCCAACCCGCTGAACGAGGAACAGGTCCGCAACGGTTATGACCTGCGCATACCAAGGTCGGTACTGGACAGCCATTGCTACGGCCACGCCGAAGCCACCTTCAGCGTCGACAGCATCAGCGGAACCGGCCACTCGAAACGCCAGGGTGCCTACGTGGACATGCGCGTGAGCGGTGTTTGTCCAACAGGTGCCTGAGCGCTGCCCTCATCTTTCCATCACTTACGGAGACATGATCATGTCCGTGAACCTCAACCCGCAAAATCTGAAAAGCTTCCCTCAACCGCTTGTACTCAGCGCCAATCCAGGCGGTATCGGTGCCGCCGACACACAGGATCCGGCAAAACCATTGCCAGTGCTGGCCGGGCCGCTGGACCTCAAGCCCAGGGATCGTATCGACCTCTACTGGCGGGACGCTAGCGCTCCCGTCAGCACCTACGAACACCCGGAAGACGAGCCGCCGATCAACGACTTCGTCACGCTGGTAGTGGACGTGGAGCATATCGAGTCAGCCGCGGAGCCAGTGCCCGTCTGGTATCGCTTCACTCCGTTTCCAGGCGGTGCCTGGCAAGACTCCGACATCACCCACATCCGGGTAAAACTGGAAATCCCCGGCGGCGTCGACATCGACCCTGCCACGCCCTACGAGAACGAAGCCCTGCAACCGCCGCAGGTACAGCCGGTCGGGGTGATCACTTCGCCCCAGGGCGTAAGCGTGATCGTGGCGCCCTACCTGAACATGAGCGTGGGCGACCAGGTCAGCGTGGCCTGGGATGATCGCAAGGTCGATCATCCGCCCCTTCGCGAAGAACACCTGAACCGCAACCTGCTCATCGCCATCCCGGCGGAGATCGTCGAAGCCGTCGGCAGCTCTCCCAACCTGCCAGTGCGCTACGAGATCCATGATCTGGTCGGCAACTGGTCGAAGCATTCGCCTGCCACCCGGGTCGTGGTCAGCCTCGAGCCCTGAAGGCCGTGTTGCCGGCAGTCCCGCCAGGGATTGCCGGCTTCAAGCTGGCTGGCGCAGTATAAAGTCGCGGACCTGCTGCACGGCGCTGTCCAGATGCTGCTCGTGGCTGAAACCGCTGGACTTGAGCGGCTTGAGGTCATGGTCGGCAGCGGCCAGCCAGCAGATTTCGATCCGGGGTGAAAGCACGTACTCTGAAACAGCCTGGCGATTGCCCAAGGCATCGCGTTCGCCCTGGACGATCAGGGTCGGCGTGGCGAGATCGGCCAGGTGCGCCACCCGCGGTTTCTCCGGCTTGCCCGCCGCGTAGAACGGATATCCCAGGCAGACCAGCCCCTGGGCCCCGAGCTCATCGGCCAACAGGCTGGCCATGCGCCCGCCCATGGATTTGCCACCGATGAACAGCGGCCCGTGAACCTGCTGCCGCACGACCTCGACCACCTCGCGCCAGCACTCCAGCAACCGGGGCTGCGGATTGGGCGGGCGCTTGCCGCCGTCCAGGCGTCGCTGCGCCATGTAGGGAAACTCGAAGCGCAATACATGGATGCCCTGCGCCGCCAGGCGCGTGGCCATATGGTTCATGAAGTCGCTGTCCATCGGTGCCCCGGCACCGTGGGCCAGGATCAGGGTCGGCGCCGCGTCTGCAGTGGTCGCCACGTCATGCAGCCACCCGTGCCTGCCTGGCCATGCCTGTTCGCTCATCTCGTTCCTCATCGTTCACTGCCCACACTAGATATGTAACGCCCCGTGCAAGGGGGATCTTTCGAGAATGGCCGCACACCTTCTGAAGACTCGGAAGCCCCGGGCCCCACGCAGGTGCCCGCCTCTCCTTTTGCCAACGGGTAATGTCATGACCTCAGAACCGTCGCCCAGCGACTCCCGCTCCATCATTGCCGCCCCGAATTCGTCGGCGTACGGCGCAGCCTTCCCCACGCTCGATGCCGCCATGCTCGACGCCCGGAGCCGGTGCATCCAGCTGCGAGCCGCCTACCAGGCCTCGGAATTCGCCACCGATATCCGCTTCAGGGGACTGCTCACCCGCGATGCCCAGGGCCTGTTCCATGCCAGCCCCCCGGAAGAGTTCACGACTCGCCAGGGTAGCACGGCCAGCCTGTGGCCTTCGCCATCGCAAGACAGCCCGTTGCCCGAGGGGCATCACCTCGCGGGCGGCTATGTGTCCTACAGCGCTACCGCACCCGCGGCGAGCCTGTCCGAAGACCAGCAGATCGAGCACGCACTGGCAGCGGGGTTCGCCGACAAGATCGGCTACCTGCACCAGGCCATCAGCCAGCGCTCGCGGTTCACGACATGCTACCTGGCCGTCGACGACGGCGTACTGTTGCGCTACGTCTCCAGCGGCTCGAAGGCCGAACAGGAATTGAAGGCCGGCCTGGAACCACCCTCGGCGATACTCGGGCAGTTGCTCCAGCTGCCGGCCCCCCTGGTCTCGGCCCTGGGCAAGCGGACAGTAACGCCGCTGGCGCTGATTCACCAGGTCGCCGAGGCCGGCGAGTTGTCGATCGTCGAGAACGATACCCTCTGGGGCCCTGCGCAACGCATCAGCACCAGCTGGAAGCCCAGCCCTGCCGGAGTCCGGACAGCCCAGCCACGCAAGGACAAAGCCGGGGCCGCCCTGAGTCGGACCTTCGTCAGCTTCGACGAGGCCGTGCGACACATCCACGGCCAGGTGGGGCTCAAGGGCCGCCACCGGCAGCAGTCGCTGATCGTGAAACACCCGCACCGGGACGAGTTCCGTGCCACCGAGCCGGTCACCGTCACCGGTGCGCTGTTCGAACCGATCGGTCTGCAGGACCTGCCGGCGCAAGTGGTGCTGGCCGGCCTGTACGCCCAGGGCGACAGCCTGCCCGGACAGTCGCCCCGGCGGGAAAACTGGCTGTATGAAAATACCCTGCGTCCCCACGACCTGCTCGCCGGGCTCGACCAGGCGCGACGCCTGCGCCCCAAGGGAGCAATGCCGTTACCGTTATGCCTGGGCACCCCCGATGGCGCCCTGCTGTCCTACCAGTCCCGCGACAGCGAACTGGAGCAGGCCCTGTTCCCCGCGCGTGCCGACTGGCGACAGCGCGCCGAGCGATTCAACCGCGAACTGCTCGACGGCCAGCTGTCGACCTCGCAATGGGTACGCCGCCTGGCGGAAGCCGGAACGCTGCGGGTACTGGCCGGCAGCCGCCTGTGGAACCGCAGCGGCGAAGTACGGGCCGATACCTGGCAACCGTTCGCCGGCCTCGCGGTACCGGAACTGGGCCAGGCGTTTCTCTCGGCCGACGATGCCGCCCGCTATGCCCAGGAGATCACCCTGGGCGGGCGTACCCGGCAGATGGGCGGGTTGATCTTTCAACGCGAGGACCAGACCTTCGTCGCCACCCAACCGCGCTTCAGCGAAGATCGGCAGTTCAACGCCAGCCAGCTCTATCCGACCACGGAAACCGGGTTGCCGGCCTTTCCGGAAGGGCACCGGCTGTATGCCGTGTATCGCTCCAACATCAACCTGAGGGAGATCGAGCGCTCCGGGCAGTGGTCGAACCTGCCCGAGGATGAGTTCCGCCTGGCCCATCGCAGCATCACCGGCCAGGAAGTGCTGGCCACCATCGCTGGCCGCGCCACGGGCCTGCAGGCCTTCTATGTGCTGATGAGCGACCTCAACCTGATCAAGTACATGCCCAGTGACAGTCAGGAGGAAGATGAACTGGTCAGCCGCCTGCTGCCCAAGGCCCGTTCCGGGCACAGCCCCCTCGAGGATCAGCTGGAAAAGGGCGAACTGCTGCCCAGCGACTTCATCAAGCAACTGGCCAGGGCCCAGGGCCTCTACCTGGTCAGGGGCGACCGTTACTGGGGCAGGCCCGGCAGGCTGCCGGCGAACTGGTCGCCCAACCCCATCGTGTCGCCCCTCGCGCCACCGGCGCCGGCCCTCGGGCCGCTGTTCGACACCCTGGAGGCCGCCGCACGTCATGCCCTGCAACGCCTCGCAGGGGAGCACCGCCAGCGGCGCGTCAGCTGTGTTCTGAAGCATCGACAACTGTCGCGTTATGTCGCCTGCGAACCCGTGGTGGCGGGCACGTCGCCGTTCTCCCCGGCCACGCTGTTCGGCAGCAACGCCATGGGCCAGCCAAACCTGCCGGCCGACCTCGAACTGGCGGCCATCAGCTACAGCGCCGCGCTTTACCCGACGCCCTTGCCGGCCGGGGACAGTTGGCAGTACCGCAACTTCTTCAGCCCCGACGACCTGGCTGCCGCCCTGCCCCATCTGCGAGCGGCAGGCTCGGTTGATGCGGCCTTGCCGCTGTACCTCACCACCCGCGAGGGGGCCTGGCTCAAGTATCTGTCGAAGGACGCCCGGGCCGAGGACCTGCTGCTCAAGCGCCAGGGCAGTGAGCCGAGCCTGGGCGAACAGGTCACCCTGGGCAATCTGGAGGTCCGCTACTTCGTTCGCGGCCTGGCGGCTGCCGGCCATCTGAGCGTGCTCAGGACCAGTGAAATCTGGGACCGCGAAGGTCCGGTCAGCGACATCTGGAAGCCCTACCGGCATTTTCAGCGCCGTCCACTGGGACCGGTGTTCTCCCGGGCCGACGATGCGGCCCGGCATGCCCACGGGCAGATTCCACAACGGCATGACCAGGTCCATGGCGGCCTGGTGCTCCAGCGGGCGGACGGCCTGTTCGTCGCCACCGAGCCGCTGCTGTCGCCCACCGCGATTTTCGATCACCAGCTGGTTTTCCCCCCGGATGTCAGGGCGGCCTTTTTCCCCGAGAACCACAAGCTGGTCGGCATCTACCACTCGGGACTGGGCAGCATCGATTTCCACCTGCCCGAGGATGAGGCCGAGCTGTACCTCAATCTGTTCCCCACCTGGAGCATCCACCAGGCGATCAAGGAGCGTGCCTCTATCCCCTACCGCTACTTTTCCGGCAGCGACGGCTCGCTGCTGCGCTACACGGCCAGTGGCTCCGCCCATGAACAGGTGCTGTCCAGCCAGCTGGCGCCACCGGCAGACCGGCCGCTACAGCTGCAGGACAACGCCCTGCAACGACGGATCGGCAGCGCCAGGACGGAAGACAAGGGCATAGTGGCCACCTATGCCCGCGACCTGATGCAGGCCGCAGAACTGCTGGTACTGGTACCGGGTGCCATCTGGACCCACAAGGGCGTGGCCTCCAGCCTGAACGCCACCGCTGACGGCTTCCGCGCCGGCAACAGCCGACTGGCGAATCACCACGGGCATGCCACCGCCTTCCCGGACCTGAGCCCGGTGCATATCAATGCCCAGGACGCCCTGCGTCATGCCCTGGCCCAGGCAGGTCAACGCAACGACACGCTGTTCGGCTTCATCTTCAAGAAGGCCGGGCGCGAAGAATATGTGTCGACCGCCGCCGTCGCCGACGCCGGTTCCCGCTTCAATCGCTACCGGGTGTTCCCGGAGCATGTCGACCTGTTCAAGATGATCGCCCAGGGCTACGACTTCGAGGGTGTCTATGCCGTACCGCCCACCCGGCCGGATGCGAGCGGGCTGCTGGCCGACTCGACCTACCGCCATTTCCTCGGTGCCCGCGACTTCGCCCACCTGATCGCCGCCGCCCGTGGCGTATGCCCCATCTCCCGGACGCCCGGGCTGGAGTCGAGCGTCAATCTCTACCTGCCGATCGCCGACGGTGCATTGCTGCAATACCGTGTCGAGGTGTACCCCGAGCAGGACGAGACCGCCGAGGGCGCGGTATTCGCCGACGACGGTATCCCGACCCAGAGCCTGCTGGAGGACGGCAAGCTGACACCGCTGGCCTACCTGCGCCAGGTCGCGGCCAGCGGCAAGCTGCAGGTACTGCGCGGCGGCAGCTTCTGGTCGACGCGCGGGCCGATCGACGCCAGCTGGGACCCGACGCGACAACGGGCGACGCTGCCGGAACGCTATGAAGTCGGCCCCCTCTTCAATCATCCCGACGACGCTGCACGCTACAGCCACCAGCGGATCGGCCGCCGGCACCAGCAATGGGTGGTCAGTGCCACCTATCGTTGCCAGGCCAGCGGCAGCCATGCCGCCATCGAGCCGTTCAGCAACGCGCGAGGGGTCAAGGTCACCCGCGCCATCATCGCCACCCGGACCCAGGAGCTGGACCAGGAGCGGCTGTCGCTGACGTTCGACAACACCTACGATCTGCACAGCCTGCACATCGCCCACGCGACCGGCCCGGCCTACCTGGGCAACGGACGCCCGGCGGTCCTGGATTTCTTTTCCAGCAGTTTCATCTGCTTCGCCACCCGGACCCTGGAGCAGCAGGGAACTTATCTCGGCGGGCTGTATCTTTCCGCGGTCGATGGTGCACTGCTCAAGTACACCCCACGAGGCTCCCACGCCCAGACCCGGCTGTGCGACCCGGATCCATCGGCACAGAACGGTGCTTCGGGCGACCACCAGGTGATCGAGCTGCCCGATGCCGCCTTCGTGCAGAAAGTCGCCGCCACCGGCAACCTGAGCGTGCTGGTCAGCAGCGCGCCATGGCAACCGGCAGGCCCGGTCGAGAGCACCTGGAAACCGGCGGCGAGCGGCGTCACCCGCCAGCCGCGTGCCGCGCGGGCATTGCCCCCACCGTTCATCAACAGTTTCCACGATCTCGGCGTGGGAGCGACCGATGTCATCCAGCCAGACCGTGCCCTGCCGGTACTGGTCGGGCCGCTGCAACTGCAACCCAAGGACAGGATCGAGCTGTATTGGGGCGACCATCCCACCCCCGTCCATACCCATGTCCAGGGCAGCACGCCCAGCAGCGGCCATGTCACCCTGAAAGTCGAGACCCGCTGGATCACGTCCGGGACGACGACGGTCCGTTATGTCCTGACCCCCTTCCCCGGGGGACAGCCCGAGGAAGGCCGGCAAACGGTCAGGGTAAAGCTGGAGACTCCAGGCGCTCCCGAACGCCTGTGCACCCGTGCAAGCGGCACCACGCTCTGCGAGAACGACAAGCTCGCGCTCCCCCAGGTCCTGCCTCCCGGAGTGATCGAGGACCCCGAGGGCGTCAGCGTGGTGGTCAAGCGCTACGCGAACATGGCCCGGGGCGACCGTATCGTGGTGTCGTGGCACGGTCGCCACGTGCATCATCCCGAACTGATGGACGCGAGTGACGAAGTGGTGATACCCATCGACCCGCAGATCATCCACGACGCCGGCAACTCCGACTCGATCATCGTGCGCTACGAGGTCCGCGACGAGGTCGGCAACTGGTCGCAATGGTCACGGCCGGCACTCGTCGAGGTCGGTATCGGCGACCCGTCCCTGCTGCCACCGGTCATACCGAAGGCCCAGGGCATGACGCTGAACCTGGATGAGCTCGACGGCGCCGATGTCCAGGTGCTGGTGCTGCGCTACGAAGGCATGAGCAGCAGCCATACCGTGCGCCTGATCGTGGAGCGTGAGGATGCCGAGGGCCAGCAGCTTCTGCCCTATACCCACAGCATGCCCGGACACGACAGCGATCCCTTCGTCTCGTTCCTGGTCCCCCACGAGCAGTTCATCGCCATCATCCGCGGCCTGGCCCGCTTCTACTATTACGTCGACATCACCGATCAACCCAGCCGCCGCTCCAAGAGCCGGCCACTGTGGAACATCGGCCAGGCACGGCCCCTCAAGCCGCCGCGGGTGCCGCTCGCCGAGCAGAACGGCAACGTACTCGACCCGGCTTTTCGCAACGTCATCGCCCTGGTGGAGCCCTATGACTTCATCGCCGCCGGCCAGCAGGTCAGGCTGCTCTGGCTGGGCCGCACGGCCAGTGGCAGCGAGGTGTCCTACGACCGGACGATCACCCTGCGCGAGGACGAGATCGACCGGGACATCCCGTTCCTGATCCCCGACGACAAGGTCAGCGTGCTGGCCGGGGGGTCCGTCACCCTGCACTACGAAGTCATCATCCTCGCCGGGGACAGGTTCCCGTCGTTGCCACGCCATATACCGGTCAGTGCCGGCCCGCTCGACCTGCCAAGGCCCCGGGTCCGCGAGGCCGGGGACACGTTCCTGCTGCCGGAACAGGCACTGCGCGGAGCGACCATCGATGTGCGCTATGACGGCATGCAGGTCAGCGATACCGTCCAGGCCTACTGGCGCGGGACGGCGGGCAACGGTACGCCGTCCCTGCCGGCGCAACCGGGCAGTGAAACCGGCAGCCTGGCATTTTTCACCCCCGTCAGCGCGGTCAGCGCCAATATCGGCAAAAACGTCGACGTGGGCTACACCGTGACCCGTGGCAGTGTGGCGTCTCCGTCCGAAGCCCTGCCGCTGTCGGTGCTGTTGCCGCGAAACCTGCCGGCACCCGAGGTCCGCGAGGCCCGGGACAGGCTGCTGGACCTGAACACCTTCAGCGGCGATGCCACCGTAGAGATAGGCAAATGGCCGCATATCCAGCTCGGACAACGGGTCTGGCTGCAGGTCGAAGGCACCCGCACCGATGGCACGCCCTACCGTTTCACGCTCTGGAAGGCGGAGGAAGTCACGAGTGTCGCCGATGTCATTCACGGCAAGCTGCCACGCAGCGGACTCGACAGCCTGCGCGACCTGAGCGGCCTGACGCTGACCTTCAGGGTGAGCTTCGATGGCAGCGCCGATGAAACGACCGCCGTGCTCTTCCCACGGCTGATCCTGACGGTGCGGGCGAAAATACGCGTGCCCGAACTGGTGCTCGATACCAGTGCGGCCAACCTGCACGGCCGGATCTTCCTGCTTCCCTGCCATCCACAGGTACTGCCCGAATTCGGCCCGGGTACCTGGGTCCAGCGGGTGCCCAGCGGCGGGGTTCCCGGCTATACCTACAGCAGTGAAAACCCGAAGGTCGCGGTGGTCGACCAGAACGGCCGGGTGACGGTACGCAGCAACGGCAGCACCCATATCGTGGTGCGGGACAAGGCCGGGCAGTTCAAGAAGTACCCGGTCAACGTGTACGGCGTGATGCTGTGCTACGACCTCGGCGTCGGCAACAGCGATGAAACCGCCGCCAATGCTGCGGCAAAAGGCCTCAGGCTGCCCGAGATCGACGAGCTCAAGGCCATCCGCAGGCTCTATGCCAATCGCTGGCCATTGCAGCACAGCACGGAGAAGTTCACCTGGTCGATGACCGCGAAGAAAGGCACGCTGGGCCTGATCCTGCTGGTGCTGGACATGCGCAAGCCGGACGTGGCGGAGATTCCCCACCCCGGGCTCACCGTAGACCTGGGCCTGGTGACCCTGACCCACCATGCCTCGGGCCTTGGCCTGGGCACCCGCCTGCTGCCTTGCAACTGATCGCCTGACCCGGGCGTCGCGCAGGCTGGCTGCGACGACGCCCTGCCCCCCCGGCAAGGGCTCCATGGCGGAGCCCATTGACCCCCGTCAATACCGGCAACTGGCTATTTGCCCATGCTTGGCTTGCTTTAGTCTGCCTATAACTCCGGGCCGGACATGCAGGCCGCCTGGCAGGCCGTCTGCGCGTTGGCCCGAACCGTGGATGGGGAACCATGAACACTTCAATCAGTACCGCCTACAACTACCGGGTGGTCCGCCAATTCGCCATTATGACGGTGGTGTGGGGCATCGTCGGCATGGGGCTCGGGGTTTTCCTCGCCGCCCAATTGGTCTGGCCCGAACTCAACTTCAACCTGCCGTGGACCAGCTTCGGCCGCCTGCGCCCGTTGCACACCAACGCGGTGATCTTCGCCTTCGGCGGCTGCGCACTGTTCGCCAGCTCCTACTACTCGGTGCAGCGCACCTGCCAGACCCAGCTGTTTTCGCCGAAGGTCGCCGCCTTCACGTTCTGGGGCTGGCAACTGGTGATCGTGCTGGCGGCCATCAGCCTGCCGCTGGGCTACACCAGCTCCAAGGAGTACGCCGAGCTGGAGTGGCCGATCGATATCCTGATCGCCATCGTCTGGGTCGCCTACGCCTACGTGTTCTTCGGCACGGTGATGAAGCGCACCACCAAGCATATCTATGTCGGTAACTGGTTCTTCGGCGGGTTCATCCTCACCGTGGCGATCCTGCATATCGTCAACAACCTGGAAATCCCGGTCAGCCTGACCAAGTCCTACTCGCTCTACGCCGGCGCCACCGACGCCATGGTGCAGTGGTGGTACGGCCACAACGCCGTGGGCTTCTTCCTGACCGCCGGCTTCCTCGGGATGATGTACTACTTCGTGCCGAAACAGGCCGAGCGTCCGGTGTATTCCTACCGCCTGTCGATCGTCCACTTCTGGGCACTGATCACCCTGTACATCTGGGCCGGCCCGCACCACCTGCACTACACCGCCCTGCCGGACTGGGCGCAGTCGCTGGGCATGGTGATGTCGCTGATCCTGCTGGCACCGAGCTGGGGTGGCATGATCAACGGCATGATGACCCTCTCGGGCGCCTGGCATAAGCTGCGCAGCGACCCGATCCTGCGCTTCCTCGTGGTATCCCTGGCGTTCTACGGCATGTCGACCTTCGAAGGTCCGATGATGGCGATCAAGACCGTCAACGCCCTCTCCCACTACACCGACTGGACCATCGGCCACGTTCATGCCGGCGCCCTCGGCTGGGTGGCGATGATCTCCATCGGCGCGCTGTACCACATGATCCCGAAAGTCTTTGGCCGCGAGCAGATGCACAGCATCGGCCTGATCAACGCGCACTTCTGGCTGGCGACCATCGGCACCGTGCTCTACATCGCCTCGATGTGGGTCAACGGCATCGCCCAGGGCCTGATGTGGCGCGCGGTCAACGAGGACGGCACGCTGACCTACTCCTTCGTCGAAACCCTGGTGGCCAGCCACCCCGGCTTCATCGTGCGGCTGATCGGCGGCGCCATCTTCCTCAGCGGCATGCTGCTGATGGCCTACAACACCTGGCGCACCGTGCGCGGCGCAGTGCCTGCCACCGTCAACGCCAACGCGCAGATGGCCTGAGGAGTTCGCCATGAAACACGAAGTGATCGAAAAGAACGTCGGCCTGCTGATGCTGCTGATGGTGTTCGCCGTCAGCATCGGCGGCCTGACCCAGATCGTCCCGCTGTTCTTCCAGGACGTCACCAACAAGCCGGTCGAAGGCATGAAGCCCTACACCGCGCTGCAACTGGAAGGTCGCGACATCTACATCCGCGAAGGCTGCGTCGGTTGCCACTCGCAGATGATCCGGCCGTTCCGCGCCGAGACCGAACGCTACGGGCACTACTCGGTGGCCGGTGAAAGCGTCTGGGACCATCCGTTCCTGTGGGGTTCCAAGCGTACCGGCCCGGACCTGGCCCGCGTCGGCGGCCGTTACTCGGACGACTGGCACCGCGCCCACCTGTACAACCCGCGCAACGTGGTGCCCGAGTCGAAGATGCCAGCCTATCCGTGGCTGGTCGCCAATGCCCTCGACAGCAGCCACACCGAGACCAAGCTGCGCGCCATGCGCACCCTCGGCGTGCCCTACACCGACGATGACATCGCCGGCGCCGTGGCCAGCCTCAAGGGCAAGAGCGAGATGGACGCGCTGGTCGCCTACCTGCAGGTGCTCGGCACCGCGATCAAGAGCAAGAGGTGAGCCATGGAGATGAGTAGCGGAATGATCCGCGGCCTCGGCACCCTGGTGGTGATGATCGCCTTCGTCGGCCTCGCCATCTGGGTGTTCAACGCCAAGCGCAATCCGGAGTTCGCCCAGGCGCGCATGTTGCCGTTCGCCGACGATCCATTGCCCGAAACACCTGAACAAGACCCCGCAACAAGGAGCAACCGGCCATGACCACCTTCTGGAGTACGTACATCTGCGTACTGACCATCGGCAGCCTGATCGGCCTGACCTGGCTGCTGATCGGTACGCGCAAGGGCGAGACCAAGGGCAGCGTCGACCAGACCATGGGCCACAGCTTCGACGGCATCGAGGAGTACGACAACCCGCTGCCGCAGTGGTGGTTCATGCTGTTCGCCGGCACCCTGGTGTTCTCCGTCGGCTACCTGATCCTCTACCCGGGCCTGGGCAACTGGAAAGGCATCCTGCCCGGCTACGAGAACGGCTGGACGGGCGTGCACGAATGGGAAAAGGAAATGGACAAGGCCGATGCCAAGTTCGGCCCGATCTTCGCCAAGTTCGCGGCCATGCCCGTCGAAGAAGTGGCCAAGGACCCACAGGCGCTGAAAATGGGCGGACGCCTGTTCGCCTCCAACTGCGCGGTCTGCCACGGTTCGGACGCCAAGGGTGCCTACGGCTTCCCGAACCTGGCCGATGACAGCTGGCGCTGGGGCGGCAGTGCCGACACGATCAAGACCACCATCATGGGTGGCCGGATCGCGGCGATGCCGGCCTGGGGCGATATCCTCGGGGAAGACGGCGTGCGCAACGTCGCCGCCTATGTGCGCCACGGCCTGGGCAAGCTGCCCCTGCCGGAAGGCAACGGTGCGGACCTGGCCGCCGGCCAGCAGACCTTCAACACCAACTGCGTCGCCTGCCATGGCGCCACCGGCCAGGGTACCCAGGCCATGGGCGCACCGGACCTGACCACGCCGGCCGCCTTCATCTACGGCACCAGCCTGGCGCAACTGCAACAGACCATCCGCCATGGTCGCCAGGGCCACATGCCGGCCCAGAGCGAGCTGCTCGGCAACGACAAGGTGCAGTTGCTGGCCGCCTACGTGTACAGCCTCTCCCACGGCAGTCAAGGAGAAAACAAAGCTCAATAAATACCGGATATTTCCTGCCGCATCGATCAGGATGCGGCAGTTCCCCGCCCCAGCGCGACCGAGTGTCGCACCTCGATTCCAGTCCGCCTACCCACTCCCGGGAATCGGTACTAAGCTTTCCAAACCTTGATCAATCCGCAATCCCACGCCGACCGTAAGGTTACGGCTTTGGCGAGGCCGCGTTTTGACCTTACACCGAGCATGGAAAGGCCGCAGAATCAGCGTCGCAAGGTATTGACCCAGGTCATGGCGCGTTGCAATGACCCTACTCTTTATCCATACTTGCGGCCGATTTTCACCCCTAATAACTATACCCAAACCGTGGAACCTTAGAATGAGCACAGCAATAAGTCAGACTGCTTATAACTATAAGGTAGTCCGCCAGTTCGCCATCATGACGGTGGTCTGGGGGATCCTTGGCATGGGGCTCGGAGTATTCATTGCCTCTCAACTGGTCTGGCCGGAGCTGAATTTCGGTCTGCCGTGGACGAGTTTTGGACGCCTGCGCCCGCTGCACACCAACCTGGTGATCTTCGCCTTCGGCGGTTGTGCGCTGTTCGCCACCTCCTACTACGTCGTGCAGCGTACCTGCCAGGTGCGACTGATCTCCGACAGCCTCGCGGCCTTCCACTTCTGGGGTTGGCAAGCCGTGATCGTCGGCGCCCTGGTCACCCTGCCACTGGGCTACACCACCACCAAGGAATACGCCGAGCTGGAATGGCCGCTGGCGATCCTGCTGGCCATCGTCTGGGTGGTCTACGCCCTGGTGTTCTTCGGCACCATCGTCAAGCGCAAGACCAAGCACATCTATGTCGGCAACTGGTTCTACGGTGCCTTCATCGTCGTCACCGCGATGCTGCACATCGTCAACCACGCCTCGCTGCCGGTGAGCCTGTTCAAGTCCTACTCGGCCTACTCCGGCGCGACCGACGCGATGATCCAGTGGTGGTACGGCCATAACGCCGTAGGCTTCTTCCTCACCACCGGTTTCCTCGGGATGATGTACTACTTCGTGCCGAAACAGGCCGAACGCCCGATCTACTCCTATCGCCTGTCCATCGTCCACTTCTGGGCACTGATCACCCTGTACATCTGGGCCGGCCCGCACCACCTGCACTACACCGCCCTGCCGGACTGGGCCCAGTCGCTGGGCATGGCCATGTCGATCATCCTGCTGGCACCGAGCTGGGGCGGCATGATCAACGGCATGATGACCCTCTCGGGTGCCTGGCATAAGCTGCGTACCGACCCGATCCTGCGCTTCCTCGTGGTGTCCCTGGCGTTCTACGGCATGTCGACCTTCGAAGGCCCGATGATGGCGATCAAGACCGTCAACTCGCTCTCGCACTACACCGACTGGACCATCGGCCACGTCCACGCCGGCGCCCTCGGCTGGGTGGCGATGATTTCCATCGGCGCGGTGTACCACATGATTCCGAAACTGTTCGGCCGCGAGCAGATGCACAGCGTTGGCCTGATCAACGCACACTTCTGGCTGGCAACCATCGGTACCGTGCTCTACATCGCCTCGATGTGGGTCAACGGCATCACCCAGGGTCTGATGTGGCGGGCGATCAACGACGACGGCACGCTGACCTACTCCTTCGTCGAAGCGCTGCAGGCCAGTCACCCTGGCTACATCGTCCGCGCCCTGGGCGGGGCGTTCTTCGCCACCGGCATGCTGCTGATGGCGTACAACACCTTCCGTACCGTTCGCGCCTCGAATCCGGCTGAAGCCGAAGCCGCTGCTCAGATCGCTGTCGTTGGAGCCCACTGATGAAGCACGAAGTAGTCGAGAAGAATATCGGCCTGCTGGCCTTCTTCATGGTCATCGCCGTGAGCGTCGGTGGCCTGACCCAGATCGTCCCGCTGTTCTTCCAGGACGTCACCAACAAGCCGGTCGAAGGCATGAAGCCGCGCACCGCCCTGGAACTGGAAGGCCGTGACATCTACATCGCCAACGGTTGTGTCGGCTGCCACTCGCAGATGATCCGGCCGTTCCGCGCTGAAACCGAACGCTACGGGCACTATTCGGTCGCCGGTGAAAGCGTTTGGGACCACCCGTTCCTGTGGGGTTCCAAGCGTACCGGTCCGGACCTGGCCCGTGTCGGCGGTCGTTACTCCGATGACTGGCACCGCGCGCACCTGTACAACCCGCGCAACGTGGTGCCCGAGTCGAAAATGCCGGCGTACCCGTTCCTCGTGGAAAACAAGCTCGACGGCAAGGACACCGCGAAGAAGATGGAAGTCCTGCGCACGCTCGGCGTGCCCTACACCGACGAAGACATCGCCGGTGCCAGGGATGCCGTGAAGGGCAAGACCGAAATGGACGCGCTGGTGGCCTACCTGCAAGGCCTTGGCACCATCATCAAAAGCAAACGGTGATTCTTCATGGATATCGGGATGATTCGTGGCCTTGGCACCCTCGTGGTGATGGTGGCCTTTGTCGGCCTGGCCTTGTGGGTCTTCAGCCCCAAGCGCAAGGCGGAGTTTGAAGACGCGACCTTGCTGCCTTTCGCGGACGATCCCGAAGCCATCAAGCACGTCGAGCAAGCTTCTAGGAGTAACAAAGAATGACTACGTTCTGGAGTCTGTACGTCACAGTCCTGAGCCTGGGTACCATTTTCTCGCTGACCTGGCTGTTGCTGTCGACCCGCAAGGGCCAGCGCGCCGAGCAGACCGACGAGACCGTCGGCCATTCCTTCGACGGGATCGAGGAATACGACAACCCGCTGCCGAAGTGGTGGTTCATGCTGTTCGTCGGCACCATCGTCTTCGCACTGGGCTACCTGGTGCTCTACCCGGGCCTGGGCAACTGGAAAGGCCTGCTGCCAGGCTACAACTACCTGGATACCGAGAAGCAGACCCCCTTCGCCAACGGCCAGGCCGGCTGGACCGGCGTCCACGAGTGGGAGAAGGAAATGGCCCGTTCGGATGCCCGTTTCGGACCCATCTTCGCCAAATATGCCGCCATGCCCATCGAAGAGGTGGCCAAGGACCCACAGGCACTGAAAATGGGTGGACGGCTGTTCGCCTCCAACTGCTCGGTGTGCCACGGTTCCGACGCCAAGGGTGCCTACGGCTTCCCCAACCTGACCGATGAAGACTGGCGCTGGGGCGGCGAGCCACAGACCATCAAGGAAACCATCATGAAGGGCCGTCACGCGGCCATGCCGGCCTGGGGTGAAATCCTCGGCGAGCAGGGCGTGGCCGATGTCGCCGCCTTCGTGCTGACCAACCTCGACGGTCGCAAGCTGCCGGAAGGCGCCAAGGGTGACCCGGTCGCCGGCCAGAAGCTGTTCGCCGGCAACTGCGTGGCCTGCCACGGTCCTGAAGGCAAGGGCACCCCAGCGATGGGGGCACCGAACCTGACGCACCCGGCCGCGTTCATCTACGGCTCGAGCTACGCACAACTGCAACAGACCATCCGCTACGGTCGCCAGGGCCAGATGCCGGCCCAGGAACAGACCCAGGGCAATGACAAGGTCCACCTGCTGGCCGCCTATGTCTACAGCCTGTCCCACGGTAACGACAAGCCCGCCGAATAAGCCCGGCTTGGCGCAATGAACAAGGCCCCGCCGGTGCAGACCGACGGGGCCTTTTCATTGTGCGGCCTCTCCACGGGCGGCGAAATCGGACCGTTCCAGCCACGGGTTTGACCTATAGTCAATTGATCTGCGTCATGCTTTGTTACATTCGCTACACCATCCCGGGCTTTCACCCAACGCGACCAAAGGTCGCACCCTTCAGGCCGGGTCAGAGGCGTATCATTGAGCCACTGCACTAAGCTTCAGACAGCTACCCGATCACGGTCGGCACGTACTGACCGAGACATTTTCCCCCTGCCGTGGGATGCAATGATGAGCAATCAGATTCCGGTACACGACGTTACGCCACCTGCCAAGAAACCGAACAACACCGTCGACCTCTACGCCTCGCGCGAAAAAATCTACACCCGAGCTTTCACCGGCCTGTTCCGCAACCTGCGGATGGCGGGCGGCGCCCTGCTGTTCCTGCTCTACTTCGGCACGGTCTGGCTCGACTGGGGGGGGCACCAGGCCGTCTGGTGGAACCTGCCGGAACGCAAGTTCTTCATCTTCGGCGCGACCTTCTGGCCGCAGGACTTCATCCTGCTGTCGGGCATGCTGATCATCGCCGCCTTCGGCCTGTTTTTCATCACCGTATACGCCGGGCGCATCTGGTGCGGCTATACCTGCCCGCAAAGCGTCTGGACCTGGATCTTCATGTGGTGCGAGAAGGTCACCGAGGGTGACCGCAACCAGCGCATCAAGCTCGACAAGGCGCCGATGAGCGCCAACAAGTTCCTGCGCAAGTTCAGCAAGCACAGCCTGTGGCTGCTGATCGGCTTCGTCACCGGCATGACCTTCGTCGGCTACTTCTCGCCGATCCGCCAGCTGGTGATCGACTTCTTCACCGGCCAGGCCGATGGCTGGTCGTACTTCTGGGTCGGCTTCTTCACCCTCGCCACCTATGGCAACGCCGGCTGGCTGCGCGAGCAGGTGTGCATCTACATGTGCCCCTATGCACGCTTCCAGAGCGTGATGTTCGACAAGGACACCCTGATCGTCTCCTATGACCCGCGCCGTGGCGAGAGCCGTGGTCCGCGCAAGAAAGGCGCCGACTACAAGGCCCAGGGCCTGGGCGACTGCATCGACTGCACGATGTGCGTGCAGGTCTGCCCGACCGGCATCGACATCCGCGACGGCCTGCAGATCGAATGCATCGGCTGCGCGGCCTGCATCGATGCCTGCGACAGCATCATGGACAAGATGGAGTACCCACGCGGGCTGATCAGCTACACCACCGAGCACAATCTGTCCGGGCAGAAGACCCATAAGCTGCGCCCTCGGCTGATTGGCTACGCGGTAGTGCTGCTGGCGATGATCAGCCTGCTGATCACTGCCTTCCTCATGCGCCCGCTGGTCGGTTTCGACGTCAGCAAGGACCGCGTACTCTATCGCGAGAACGCCGAGGGCCGGATCGAGAACGTCTACAGCCTGAAGATCATGAACAAGGATCAGCGCGATCACACCTACGTGCTCGATGCCGCCGGCCTGCCGGACCTGCGCCTGCAGGGGCGGCGCGAAATCCGCGTGCCGGCCGGGGAGATCTTCAGCATGCCGGTCGAGCTGTCCAGTTCTCCCGATCAACTGCCGTCGAGCACCAACGAGGTGAAGTTCATCCTCAAGGATGCCGATGACGACAGCGTCCACGTCGAAGCCAAGAGCCGGTTCATCGGCCCGCAAATCCGCTAAGGGAATCAACCATGTCCGTCGCAACCGCCACCAGCCCCTGGTACAAGCACCTCTGGCCCTGGATCATCATCGGCATCCTGGCCTGTTCGGTGACCCTGACCCTGTCGATGGTGACCATCGCGGTGAAGAACCCGGACAACCTGGTCAACGACAACTACTACGAGGCCGGCAAGGGCATCAACCGCTCGCTGGATCGCGAGCTGCTGGCCCAGTCGCTGAAGATGCGCGCCAACGTGCACTTCGACGAAGTGACCGGTGAAGTCGACCTGCGCCTGAGCGGCGACAGCCAACCGGCCACGCTGGAACTGAACCTGATCTCGCCGACCCAGCCGGAAAAGGACCGCAAGGTCAGCCTCAACCGCAGCCAGACCGAACAGGGCCGCTACATCGGCCAGTTGAACGACAGGATCGAAGGCCGGCGTTTCGTCGAGCTGCTGGGTACCCAGGGCGACAAGACCTGGCGCCTGTTCGAGGAAGAACAGGTCAGCCAGGACCGCGACGTACTGCTGGGCGACGAACCGCTCAAGGGTGCCGAAGACCTCGACAACTGACAGTAGCAAGTCGGTAAGCCTGCAACGGCTGTTATGCTTCTGTGGCGAGCGGGCTTGCCCGCGCTGGGGCGCACAGCGGCCCTGAAGCCTGCCACCGCGTTGTGCCTGACACGAAGCGCAGCTGATTTTGGGGCTGCTCTGCAGCCCAGCGCGGGCAAGCCCGCTCACCACAAAAGCTCGCTCATAATGAGATGCTGAACACCACCAAAGCTTCACTGGAATCGATCTCCCCATCGACATGACCACCCCACTCCCCTGTTACCACTGCGCCCTGCCCGTTCCCTCGGGCAGCCGCTTCACCGCCGCAGTGCTGGGCGAGACGCGCGAATTCTGCTGTCCGGGCTGCCAGGCCGTGGCCGAGGCCATCGTTGCCGGCGGCCTGGAGCACTACTACAGCCATCGCAGCGAAACCTCCGCCAACCCGGACGCGCTACCGGTGCAGCTACCGGATGAACTGGCCCTCTACGACCGCGCCGATGTGCAGCAACCCTTCGTCCGCCATGACGGCGAGCTCGCCGAAACCACCCTGCTGATCGAGGGCATCAGTTGCGCGGCCTGCGGCTGGCTGATCGAAAAGCACCTGCGCAACCTGCCGGCCGTGGCCGAGGCGCGGCTGAACCTGTCCAACCACCGGCTGCAGGTCAGTTGGTCCGACAGCCAACTGCCCCTGAGCAGCCTGCTGGCCGAGCTGCGGCAGATCGGTTATGCCGCGCACCCCTACCAGCCCGACCGCGCCAGCGAACAGTTGGCCAGCGAGAACCGCAAGTCCCTGCGCCAACTGGGCGTGGCCGGACTGCTGTGGTTCCAGGCGATGATGGCGACCATGGCGACCTGGCCGGAATTCAACATCGACCTGAGCCCCGAGCTGCATGTCATCCTGCGCTGGGTCGCACTGTTCCTGACCACCCCGATCGTGTTCTACAGCTGTGCACCGTTCTTCCGGGGTGCCCTGCGCGACCTGCGCACCCGCCACCTGACCATGGATGTCTCGGTCTCGCTGGCGATCGGCAGCGCCTACTGCGCCGGGATCTGGACCTCGATCACCGGCGTCGGCGAGCTGTACTTCGATGCGGTGGGCATGTTCGCGCTGTTCCTGCTGGCTGGCCGCTACCTCGAACGTCGCGCCCGCGAGCGCACGGCAGCAGCCACCGCGCAACTGGTCAACCTGCTGCCGGCGTCCTGCCTGCGCCTGCAGGCAGATGGCCAGAGCGAGCGCATCCTGCTCGACGAACTGCGCCTGGGCGACCAGGTGCTGGTGCATCCCGGCGCGGTGCTGCCAGCTGACGGCCGGATCCTGCAAGGCCAGTCGAGCATCGACGAGTCGCTGCTGACCGGCGAGTACCTGCCACAACCGCGCGGCCCGGGCGATACGGTCACTGCCGGCACGCTGAACGTCGAAGGCGCGCTGACGGTCGAAATCCTCGCCCTCGGCCAGGACACCCGGCTGTCGGCCATCGTCCGCCTGCTGGAACGCGCCCAGAGCGAGAAACCGCGCCTGGCGGAAATCGCCGACCGCGCCTCGCAATGGTTTCTGCTGCTGTCGCTGATCGCCGCCGCCGCCATCGGCCTGCTCTGGTGGCAGGTCGACGCACAGCGGGCATTCTGGATCGTCCTCGCCATGCTGGTGGCGACCTGTCCCTGTGCGTTGTCACTGGCGACGCCAACGGCACTCACCGCCGCCACCGGCACCCTGCACAAGCTGGGCCTGCTGCTGACCCGCGGCCATGTGCTCGAAGGGCTGAACCAGATCGACACGGTGATCTTCGACAAGACCGGCACCCTCACCGAAGGCCGCCTCGCATTGCGCGCCATCCACCCGCTGGGGACACTGGACAGCGAACGCTGCCTGGCCCTGGCCGCCGCCCTGGAGAACCGTTCCGAACACCCGATCGCCAAGGCCTTCGGCCGTGCGCCGCAAGCTGCCGAGGACGTCCAGAGCACACCCGGCAGCGGCCTGGAAGGCCAGGTCGGCGAGCTGACCCTGCGGATCGGCCGCGCGGACTTCGTCTGCGCCCTCAGTGGCTGCGCCATTCCGCCTTCGCCGGATGCTGCCGGACAGTGGCTGCTGCTGGGTGATCGCCAGGGCGCGCTGGCCTGGTTCGTCCTCGACGACCGGCTGCGCAGCGATGCCCCGGACCTGCTCGAGGCCTGCCGGGCGCGTGGCTGGCGGACCCTGCTGCTGTCAGGCGACAGCTCGCCGATGGTCGCCGATGTCGCCAGGCAACTGGGAATCGACGAAGCCCGCGGCGGCCTGGGCCCGGACGACAAGTTGCAGGTGCTCAAGCAGTTGCAACTGCAAGGCCGCAAGGTGCTGATGCTCGGCGACGGGGTCAACGATGTGCCCGTGCTGGCTGCCGCCGACATCAGCGTCGCCATGGGTTCGGCCACCGACCTGGCCAAGACCAGCGCCGATGCGGTGCTGCTGTCCAACCGACTGGACGCCCTGGTGCAGGCCTTCGACCTGGCCCGCCGAACCCGCCGGGTAATCATCGAGAACCTGGCCTGGGCGGCACTGTACAATGGCCTCATGTTGCCGTTCGCGGCCCTCGGCTGGATCACGCCGGTGTGGGCGGCTGTCGGCATGTCCATCAGTTCGTTGACCGTGGTCCTGAATGCGTTGCGGCTCACTCGCCTGCCCGCCTCGAAGGCCGACCACGCCCTGACCGAAACCCGCCCGCAACCGGCCTGAGCCGGGTGGGCCTGGAGCAAAGATGCCAGCACTCTACGTGATGATTCCGGCGGCGCTGCTGATCGTCGCCATCGCCGTCTACATCTTCTTCTGGGCGGTGGACAGCGGCCAGTACGACGACCTCGACGGCCCGGCCCACAGCATCCTGTTCGACGACCAGGATCCGAACCACAAGGCGGCCATCGACGAAGCCGACGGCACCGCCAGCGACCACGACCGGCGGACGCCACCTCATGCTTGAACTGGCGCCACTGCTGGTTTCGGCGGTGATCCTTGGCCTGCTCGGCGGTGGCCATTGCCTGGGCATGTGCGGCGGCCTGATGGGCGCCCTGACCCTGGCGATCCCCAGGGAACAGCGCGCACGACGCCTGCGCCTGCTGCTGGCCTACAACCTGGGGCGGGTGCTCAGCTATGCGGCCGCCGGGCTGCTGACCGGGCTGGCCGGCTGGGCAGTGGCCAGCAGCCCGGCGGCGACCGCGTTGCGGGTGCTGGCCGGCCTGCTGCTGATCACCATGGGCCTGTACCTGGCCGGCTGGTGGAGCGGCCTGACCCGCCTTGAAAGCCTGGGACGCGGCCTCTGGCGACAGATCCAGCCGATCGCCAATCGCCTGCTGCCGGTGTCGACGCTGCCCCGCGCACTGCTGCTCGGCGCACTCTGGGGCTGGCTGCCCTGCGGCCTGGTCTACAGCACCCTGCTATGGGCGGCGAGCCGCGGCAATGCGCTCGACAGCGCACTGCTGATGCTCGCCTTCGGTCTGGGCACCTGGCCGGTGCTGTTGGCGACCGGACTGGCGGCGGAACGGGTCACGGCCCTGCTGCGCAAACGCAGCGTGCGCCTGGGCGGCGGCCTGCTGGTGATGCTGTTCGGGTTGTGGACCCTGCCTGGCCCGCACCAGCATTGGCTGATGGGGCACTGAGCCCGCTTTCGGCCAAACAGGCTGGGATACTTGTGTGGCGAGCGGGCTTGCCCGCGCTGGGTCGCGCAGCCCCCTGAAACCTGCTACCGCTCTTTACCTGACACAACACCCTGGCTGGTCCTGGGGCTGCTTTGCAGCCCAGCGCGGGCAAGCCCGCTCGCCACAGGAGCCCGCGCCAAAACCTGCCGCGGGCCTGTTGCCCTCACCCCTGAAACAGCCCGGGCCGCCGTTGATACAAATCAACATGGCCCTTGCGCGATCCCCCTAGACTCGAGGCATTGCAGCCAATCCGGGGGAATGCCCGCATGCTCGACGCCATTCGTTGGGACTCTGATCTTATTCATCGCTACGACCTGGCGGGACCGCGCTACACCTCCTACCCCACCGCCGTACAATTCAACAGCCAGGTCGGCACCTTCGACCTGTTGCACGCCCTGCGCGACAGCCGCAAGGCTTCGCGGCCACTGTCGCTGTACGTGCACGTGCCGTTCTGCGCGAACATCTGCTACTACTGCGCCTGCAACAAGGTCATCACCAAGGACCGCGGCCGCGCCCAGCCCTACCTGCAGCGCCTGGAACAGGAAATCCAGCTGGTGGCCTGCCACCTCGACCCGAACCAGACAGTCGAGCAACTGCACTTTGGCGGCGGCACGCCGACCTTTCTCAGCCATGACGAGCTGCGCCAGCTGATGGCCCGGCTGCGCCAGCACTTCAACCTGCTGGACGATGATTCCGGCGACTATGGCATCGAGATCGACCCGCGGGAAGCCGACTGGTCGACCATGGGCCTGCTGCGCGAGCTGGGCTTCAACCGGATCAGCATCGGCCTGCAGGACCTGGACCCGAACGTGCAGCGAGCGGTCAATCGCCTGCAAAGCCTGGATGAAACCCGCGCGGTGATCGAGGCGGCGCGGACCCTGCAGTTCCGCTCGATCAACATCGACCTGATCTACGGCCTGCCCAAACAGACTCCGGAACACTTCGCCCGGACCGTGGACGAAGTGATCAACCTGCAGCCGGACCGCCTCTCGGTCTTCAACTACGCCCACCTGCCGGAACGCTTCCTGCCCCAGCGGCGGATCAACAGCCACGAGCTGCCGGCTCCGGCCGACAAACTGGAAATGCTCCATCGCACCATCGAACAACTGACCGCCGCCGGCTACCGCTATATCGGCATGGACCACTTCGCCCTGCCCGACGACGAACTGGCGATCGCCCAGGAGGAGTCCACCCTGCAACGCAACTTCCAGGGCTACACCACCCATGGCCATTGCGACCTGATCGGCCTCGGCGTCTCGGCCATCAGCCAGATCGGCGACCTGTACTGCCAGAACAGCAGCGACCTGAACCAGTACCAGAACACCCTGGCCAGCGCGCAACTGGCGACCAGCCGCGGCCTGCTGTGCAACGCCGACGACCGGCTGCGCCGCGAGGTGATCCAGCAGATCATCTGCAATTTCAGCCTGGAGTTCGCGCGGATCGAGCAGCAGTTCACCATCGACTTCCGTGGCTACTTCGCCGAACTCTGGCCACGCCTGGTGGACATGGCCGACGATGGCCTGATCGAGCTGGACAACGAGCGGCTCACCGTCCTGCCCGCTGGGCGCCTGCTGGTTCGCTCGGTGTGCATGGTGTTCGATGCCTACCTGGAACAGCAGAACCGCCAGCGGTTCTCGCGGGTTATCTAGGTGGGCTGGCCAGTTGCTGCGCCAGTCTGCGTGCATCCGGACGCAGGTTGTCCTGGTCCATGACCTTCTCCAGCGCGCCATTGGCCTTGACCAGCGCGGCACTGAGGCCACTCAGGGCCGCGGTGACGTTGGCGATCTTGATCTGGGCGATCTCCGGATCCAGGTCCTTGTCGTTGCGGATCTTCTCCAGCTCGGCGCGCAACTGCGCCATCTTGCGCTGCAGGTCGCGGATGTTCTTGAGCATCGACTGGGTCTTGCCCGGCAGACCACTTTCCTCGATGTCGCCATACTCTTCCGAGCTCACGCCAAACATGACGGGATCACCGGCCTTCTGCTTGCCCTCTTCGGACAGGCTGACCTTGACGCCCTCCGGCGCCGTGGCCTTTTCCTGGTCCTGGTCGGCTGCCTTGGCCTGGTTGTTGTCCTGCTGCGCAGCGCCGGCCTTGTCCGCTGCCAGGGCAGCACGGCTGTTCGGGCTCATAGCGCTGTCGCCGAGGCCATAGGCCAAGGGGGAATTGCCGATCACGGTCATGTCGAATGCTCCATGCAATGAATTATTTCACTTTGTATCGACATTGATACGCACAACTTAAGTAGGGGTGCGCCATTTTGGCGCAGACTGGCCTGAACGACCCTTGCTGGGGTACCCTTACGCCTTATGTGTGTTTTCCCACAAGGATTTAAGAAATGTCCGAGCCCGTGAAGCTGCGCGCCCACAGCCAGGCCAACTGCAAGGATTGCAGCCTGGCGCCTCTCTGCCTGCCACTTTCACTGAATCTGGAAGACATGGATGCGCTGGACGAAATCGTCAAACGCGGCCGCCCCCTGAAGAAAGGCGAGTTCCTCTTCCGCCAGGGCGATACCTTCGGCTCCGTCTACGCGGTGCGCTCCGGTGCGCTGAAGACCTTCAGCCTGAGCGACGGTGGCGAAGAACAGATCACCGGCTTCCACCTGCCCAGCGAACTGGTCGGGCTGTCGGGCATGGACACCGAGACCTATCCGGTTTCAGCCCAGGCCCTGGAGACCACCTCGGTCTGCGAGATTCCCTTCGAACGCCTCGATGAGCTGGCCTTGCAACTGCCACAGTTGCGCCGCCAGCTGATGCGGGTGATGAGCCGGGAAATCCGCGACGACCAGCAGATGATGCTGCTGCTGTCGAAGAAAACCGCCGACGAACGGATCGCCACCTTCCTGGTCAACCTCTCGGCGCGCTTCCGTGCCCGTGGTTTCTCCGCCAACCAGTTCCGCCTGAGCATGTCGCGCAACGAGATCGGCAACTACCTGGGCCTGGCGGTGGAAACCGTCTCGCGGGTGTTCACCCGCTTCCAGGCCAGCGAGCTGATCGCCGCCGAGGGCAAGGAAGTGCACATTCTCGATCCGATCCAGCTCTGCGCCCTCGCCGGCGGTTCGCTGGAAGGCTGATCCAGAGGCTCGTCGCGGGTATACTGGGCGCCTACAGCTTTCCAGGAAACCCGCGACGATGGCTTTCGACACCTTCGACATCAAATCCCTGATCCGCCCGGTTATCGACTTTCCGAAACCGGGAGTGATCTTCCGCGACATCACGCCACTGTTCCAGTCGCCACGGGCAGTCCGGCTGGTGGCCGACAGTTTCATCCATCGCTATGTCGAGGCCGACTTCAGCCACATCGGTGCGATGGATGCCCGTGGCTTCCTGATCGGTTCGATCATCGCCCACCAACTGAACAAGCCGCTGATCCTGTTCCGCAAGCAGGGCAAGCTGCCGGCGGACGTGCTGTCCGAGGGCTACCAGACCGAGTACGGCGAAGCGTTCCTCGAAGTGCACGCCGACAGCCTGTGCGAAGGCGACTCGGTGCTGATCTTCGATGACCTGATCGCCACCGGTGGCACCCTGATCGCCGCAGCCAATCTGGTCCGCCGCATGGGGGCCAAGGTCTTCGAGGCCGGGGCGATCATCGACCTGCCGGAACTGGGTGGCTCCCAGCGGCTGAACGACATGAACGTGCCGACCTACTGCCTGACCCAGTTCTCGCTGTCGGAAAAGTAACCAGCCAGCGGATCAAAGCCCCATCTGCTTGCCGATGATCTCGTTCATCACCTCTCGGGTCCCCCCGCCGATGGAGAGAATACGATTGTCGCGATACAAGCGCTCCACCAGGCTCTCGCGCATGTAGCCAAGGCCGCCGAGTATCTGCACCGCATCGTGGGTGATCCGCTCGGCGGTGTCGGTGGCGAAGTTCTTCGCCATCGACACTTCCTTGACCACACTCTGCCCCGCCGCCATCTTCGCCGCCTGGCGATAGGTGAACTCGCGTGACACCTCCAGCGCCGTCGCCATTTCGGCCAGCCGGTGTCGAATCACCTGGAACTTGCCGATCGGTTTGCCGAAGGCCTCGCGTGCTCGCGCCCACTTCAGGCTTTCTTCCAGGGCCAGTTGGGCAGTCATGTTGGCCATGATCGCCAGGGCCAGGCGTTCGTTCTGGAAGTTGCCCATGATGCAGGCAAAACCCATGTTCTCGACACCGATCAGGTTGCCCAGCGGAACCCGGCAGTCGTCGAAAAACAACTCGGCGGTGTCCGATGCCCACCAGCCCATTTTCTTCAGTTGCCGGCCGACGATGAAACCCGGCGTGCCCTTCTCGATCAGCAACAGGCTGATGCCGCCGAAACCCGGCGCCCCGGTGCGCACGGCCACGGTGTAATAGTCGGCACGCACGCCGCTGGTGATGAAGGTCTTGCTGCCAGTGACGTGATAACAGTCACCCTCGCGCACGGCACGGGTCTGCAGGTTGGCGACATCCGAACCGCCGCCCGGCTCGGTCACGGCCAGGGCGCTGATCTTCTCCCCGGCCAACACCGCCGGCACCACCCGTTCGCGGACCTCGGGGCGGGCCCACTTGACGATGGGTGGCAGGCCGATATCCAGGGAGCCGAGGCCCGCCACCAGGCCTCCGGAGCCACAGCGCATCAGCTCCTCGCTGGCTGCGATCTTGGCGAACAGGTCACCTTCATGGCTGCCCCCCAGTGCCTCGGGATAGCCGATGCCGAGGATGCCGGCAGCGCCGGCCTTGAGATAGAGCTCGCGGGGAAAGCCTTCGGCTTCTTCCCAATGCTCGATGTCCGGGAGGATCTCCCGTTCGACGAAACGCCTGACGCTGTCACGTATCAACTGGTGACTGGGATCGAAGTATTCCTGAAAGGCAGACATGGACGAGCTCCCTGGGAAGACCCAGAGAACTTACCTAGCGCTTGCTTGGTTTTCAAGCCCCTTGCAGGGCGGCGTCTTGAGAGCGCCCTCGCTCCCGTGGGAGATTCCATGGTTGTGGGCAAGACTTGAGGGCCTATTCGCGGGCAAGCCACGCTCCTACAGAGGGGCGCGGTCACGGTGGGAGACGGCCGGGCGGCGCTCCGCTTGCTGGCGATAGCGATGTGGCAGACACCATGGATTTGTTTGAATGGCCGCCTTTGGCGGATCGCCAGCAAGCCGGCTCCTACGAAGATGCGCACCTTGCAGGAGCGTGGCTTGCCCACGAAGCTCTTGGAGGCACCTAGCCGAGCACTTCACTCAGGGGAATGAAATTCAGCCAGTCGCCTTCGGCCAGCGTCGTGCCCTCCAGCACTTCCACCAGCCCTTCGGCCCAGGACGCACTGCGCAGCACGCCAGAGCTCTGGTTGCGATAGATGATCGCCCGGCCATTCTCCATCCGCGCCCGCAGGTATTCGCGGCGGTTGCCCGGTTTGGGCCAGGCGAAGCCGGCCGGCACCTGGAAGCGCAATGGCTCGACGTCCTGGACGCCCTGGCGACGCAGCAGGTAGGGACGCGCCAGCAGCGCAAAGGTCACCAGGGTCGACGCCGGGTTACCCGGCAGTCCGATCACCGGCACACCACGGAAATGCCCGAAGGTCAGTGGCTTGCCCGGCTTGATCGCCAGCTTCCACAGGTCCAGCTCACCCTCTTCGCGCAAGGCGATGCCAAGGAAGTCCGCCTCGCCGACCGAAACACCACCGGTGGACAGGATCAGGTCGACATCGCCCAGCTCTGCCAGGCGCTGGCGAGTGGTCGGCAGGTCATCCGGCAGGATGCCGGCGTCGACGACCGCACAGCCCAGGCGCTTGAGCCAGCTGCAGAGCAGGACCCGGTTGCTGTTGTAGATCTGCCCCGGCCCCAGCGGTTGGCCCGGCTCGACCAGTTCGTCACCGGTCGACAGCACCGCGACCCGCACCGGACGGATCACTGCCAGCTCGGCGCAACCCAGCGAAGCGGCCAGTCCCAGTTCCACCGAGCCCAGGCGCGTTCCCGCCGGCAACACCAACTCACCGACCGTGGTTTCCTGGCCCTGGGGCCGAATGTTCTGCTGCGCCTTCAATGGCTGGGTGAAACGCACGCGCTGGTCGTCCTGCAACTCGGCGTTTTCCTGCATTTCCACGCAGTCGGCACCCGCCGGTACCGGCGCGCCGGTGAAGATCCGCGCACAGGTTCCGGGCAGTAACGGCTGCGGAGCCTGCCCGGCGAAAATCCGCTGGCTGACCGGCAACGGCTCGCCCTGCCAGTCGGCCAGGCGCAGCGCATAGCCATCCATGGCGCTGTTGGGCCACGGCGGCAGGTCGAGACTCGACACCAGGTCCTCGGCCAGCACCCGGCCTTCGGTTGCCGCCAGCGGCAGGCGCTCGGCCTCGCGAATCGGTGCGCTCCCGGCCAGTTCCAGCAACCGGGCCAAGGCCGCTTCGACCGGCATCAGCGCCCCGCCCTTGCCCGGCTTACCCGCGGGATTCACAAGGCGCCGCCTGTTTCAGGTGTGGGACGAAGTTGCATGGACGATGACGCGAGTCCAGTTGTTCGGCGAGGATGCCGTCCCAGCCGGTACGTACCGCGTTGGTCGAGCCGGGCAGGCAGCAGACCAGCGTGCCATTGGCCAGGCCGGCCAGGGCCCGCGACTGCACGGTGGAGGTGCCGATGTCGGCCACCGATATCTGCCGGAACAACTCGCCGAAACCGTCGACCTGCTTGTCCAGCAGGCAGGCGACCGCCTCGGGTGTGCTGTCACGGCCGGTGAAGCCAGTGCCGCCGGTGATCAGCACGACCTGGACCATATCCTCGGCGATCCAGGTGGCGACCTGGGCACGGATGCGATACAGGTCGTCCTTGAGCAGTACGCGCTCGGCCAGGCGGTGGCCGGCGGCGGTCAGGCGGTCGACGAAGACCTGCCCGGAAGTGTCGGTTTCGAAGGTACGGGTGTCACTGACCGTCAGGACCGCGATGTTCAGCGGTACGAAAGGTGTATCGGCCTTGGCTTTCATAGGCTCGGTCCAATGTTCCAGGAGAATGTTGAAGGGGAAACAGGCCGGTGTTATATCACAGCGTTGCTTGTTATAAGTGCGGTCATGACCGACACCTGTGAGACCTGCATGCCGCTGACCGACTTCTCCATCCTGCTCCTGGCCGGCGGCCGGGGCCAACGCATGGGTGGCCAGGACAAGGGCCTGCTGCCCTTTCGCGGCCAGCCACTGATCGCCCACCTGCATGCCACGGTGCGCCCCCTGACCGACGACCTGATCATTTCCTGCAACCGCAACCAGGCCCGCTATGCGGCCTATGCCGATCGCCTGGTAGGCGACGACAGCAGGGACTTCCCCGGCCCCCTGGCCGGGATTCGCGCCGGCCTCGCGGTGGCACGCCATCCCCACCTGCTGGTGCTACCCTGCGATGCGCCGCAGGTCGACCGGTCGCTGCTGCTGGACATGCTCGAACAAGCCGGCGCGCACCCCGGACAACCGCTGATGGTACGTCAGGGTGAACACTGGGAGCCGCTGTTCTGCGTGATCCCCGTCGCCCTGGCGGGGATCTTCGAAAGCGCCTGGGCAGCCGGCGAACGCAGCCCGCGCCAGATCATGCTACCGTTACAGGCCCAGGCCCTGCAGTGCCCGGAAGGCGACGCGAGGTTGGCCAACCTCAACACTCCGCAGTTGCTTCAGCATTGCGACAGCCGCCTCGATGGACAGCCGTAAGGAACTTGCCGAAAATACAGGCGTCCTACCAGTAATCCATCCGTATTTTTTCTGGAGAAGCACCATGACCCAACGGACCCTCGCCGCACTCATGCTGACTGTAGGCCTGGCCACCCTCGCCGGTTGCTCGACGCCGACCGTGATTACCCTGAACGACGGGCGTGAAATCCAGGCGGTGGACACTCCGAAGTACGATTCATCGTCGGGCTTCTACGAGTTCAAGCAACTGGACGGCAAGAACACCCGTATCAACAAGGATCAGGTGCGTACCGTCAAAGAGCTGTAAGCCCTTTTGCAGTCCCCCGCAAAGCCCGCCCCGCGCGGGCTTTGTCGTTTCCGACGACGAGAAAATCCGGCACCGGGCAGGTAGCGCCGACCCAGCCTATTCTGTAGGTGTCCCCCTTATCGGGGCCTGCTCGCTTGCGGAAGACGAACCATGAAAGTGCTCATGCTCCACGGCATCAATCACGACCTGTTCGGCAAACGCGCACCGATCCGCCATGGCGGTATCACGCTCAGGCAGATCGATGCCCATTTGCTGAAACTGGCCAGGGAGCTGGAGATCGATATCACCAGCTACCAGACCAACCATGAAGGAGCGATGTGCGCACGGATTCAGCAGGCTGCCCGCGACCATGTCGACGCGGTGCTGATCAACCCGGGGGCCTGGACCCACAGCAGCTACGACATCCGCGATGCCCTGGCGGACCTGAGGGTCCCGGTGGTGGAAGTGCACATGTCGAACATCCACGGCCGGGAAACCCTGCACCAGGCCTCGGTACTGGCCGACGTCAGCATGGGGCAGATCTGTGGATTCGGGGTCGACAGCTACCTGCTCGGCTTGCGCGCGGTGGTGAACGCGGCACACCGCATGCCAAGCCGGATGCCAAGGGCTACCAGCGCAGGCTGATCTCGCTCTGGAACCGGCGCTCCTGCCCGGTCACCGGGTCGACGAAACGCAGCCCCTTGGCCAGCAGCTTGAGCGGGTTCGCGTAGTCATCCTCGGCGTCCTTGAGCACCTGTGGATAAAACGGGTCATTGCAGATCGCGGCCCCCAGGGCGGCCATGTGCACCCGCAACTGGTGCTTCTTGCCGGTCACCGGAGACAGGGCATAGCGCCAGAGCTCGCCGTTCTTCTCGGCGACCTCGACCAACGTCTCGGTATTGCTGGGCCCCTCGCCTTCGCACATGCGGAAGAACGGCTCGCCGTCGACCAGCCGGCTCTTGTGTACTCGAGGGAAGGACAGCTCGGGCAGGGCCGGGGCAATCGCCTCGTAATACTTGTCGATCTGCCGGGTCGGGAACAGCGACTGGTAGGCCGAGCGTGTCGCGGGGTTCGCCGAGAACAGCACCAGCCCGGCGGTGTGCCGGTCGATGCGGTGCAGCGGGACCAGGTGCGGATTGTCCAGGCGGCGGATCAACCGGCGCAGCAGGGTCTGCTCGACGTACTCGCCGGCCGGGGTCACCGGCAGGAAATGCGGCTTGTCCGCCACCACCAGGTGTTCGTCAGCATGCAGAATCGTCTCCGTGACCGGAATCGGCACCTCGTTCGGCACCTCGCGAAAGTAATAGATCTTCAACCCTTCGCGATAGGCCAGTTGCGGGGTGATCGGGGCCCCCTGGGCATCGAGTACCCGCCCGCGGGCGATCCGGTCGAGCCACTGCTCGCGCCCGATGGCCGGAAAGTGCCCGCACAGGCAATCCAGCACAGTCGGCCAGTTGCCCGGTGGCAGGTACAGGGTGCTGGCCTGGTTTTCAGCGGCATTGAACGGTGAAGCGGACATGACGGGGCTCGAGCGGCGGGCTGGGCCGATATTATCCGGCAAGACCCCGCCGTCCCGTCAATCGATCGTGCCGCCTGGGCTCAACTGGCGGCCAGCTGGCTCTTGAGCAGTGGCGAGCCACTGGCCGCCTCGGTGTAGTCCTTCAACCAGCGCAGCACATCCACCGCTTCCCAACGCCCAGGGTCGTACAGCGCGTAGAGCAACCCCTGGTAGCCCACCACATCCAGCTGGCGGTGGTAGCCCGCGCGTTGGAACAGCGCTTCGATTTCCGCGAAACAGGTGTTGAAATGCAGCTTGTTGAACGGTGTCTTGCCTTCCGTCACCAGCCCATCGAGCCGCAATTCCAGCACCGCTTCGCGCACCACCTCGGCGGACATGCGATTCACGCTGGATTTCAATTGTTCGACATTGACCATGCTTTACCCTCTTGATCTTCCTGGTCTCGTCCCTGGGTGCGCATGTCGTGGTGGACATCCTGTCACCAACACCGGGACAAAACTGTATAAATATACAGTAACTGAATTTTACGCAATTCGCCAACGGATTACCCGCCGCGTGTGCGGTCAGGACTCCCTGGGGTGGACCTTGCCATAGACGTTGCCGCCGATGAACGAGCCCACCGTCCCCAGGATCACCATGGCGTAGGTTGCGCCATCAATCTTTCCATACCATGTCAGGGTCGCGGTGCTCATACCAACCACCAGCATCGCGAGAAACTTGCGTCCCCCCAGTTGGTTGACCAGCAACACTTGTCTCCCTTTCATTTCACTTCCTCCCTGCACCACGGATACGTGCTGCGCCAAAACGTCATGCTTCGACGTAAGCACAGCCGTTTTGCAGGTGCAAGCCAGGGTAATCTGATGAAACAGAAGGGTCGGGAAGTGTGTATCCGCAAGGCGCCAGGACACTGCGCTCAGCGCACGAAGGCCACGACCTGCTCGGCATCGAAGGGCCAACCGAGCTCGGCGCCGGTGTCCACGCGCCGCAGTACCGGAATCAGCAGGCCATAGCGCTCGAACAGGGATTCGTCGTCGGCGATGTCCACCAGTTCCACCAGCAGGCCATGCTCGACCAGGGGCATCAACACCGCTTCGGCGACTTCGCAGAGGTGGCAACCCAGGGTGCCGAAGAGTTGGCATTCAGGCAGCATGGCAAAGGGGTCCTGGGCGGGGGAAAACCTTATTCTAGGCTCGCCTCCCGCCCCCGTCGAGCCAACGACGCGGCGCTCAGAGCACGAAGCGCAGGCGGCGGCTGAGCAGGATCAACAGCGGCGCCGCGGCAAGTGCCAGGAGCAGCACCACCGCCGTCATGAGGTTCCCATACGGAATACCCAGCGACAGCGCGCCATAGAGAAACAGCGGGTGCACGTAGTAGAGCGCCGAGGACAGCTTGGCGTTGCGACTGCTGGTGGACGCGCGGAAAAATACGAACGGCAGCAGGAACAACGCGGGGGTGATCAGCGGCAGCGACAGCAGGAAATCGAAGTTCTGCCGGGCATCGGCCTGGTGCGAGTAGTTCAGCCAGGCCTCGGCGAACACCAGCACCAGGCTGACCACCAGGGCCGCACACACCTGGGGGCGGGTCACCCGCTCCGGCACCTGGTGACGGGCCAGCAGGAAGCCCAGCGCCATGAACGGGAAGCCCATGAACAGGAAGTTGCGCGCCGTGTAGTCGTTCTGGTTGAAGTGCTGGAGAAAGGCGTTGGGCAGTTCGAAATAGACCCGGGCGTACTGCAGCACCAGGCCGATCGTGAACGCCGCCAGCGCCAGGACCACCAATAGCGCAGTCGGGCGACCACGCAACAGGAACAGGATCAGCCCGCCACCGAGCATGCCCAGCAGATACCAGAGGTGGAAGTAGCCGATCACGAACTGCTTCACGATCCACAACACCCCACCGACGCTGCCCAGCGCCTCGAGGCTGACGTAGGTCGGGCTGTAGACCAGCATCCAGAACAGGTACAGCAGCAGCCCACGCTTGAACCAGACCGCGAACGAGTGGCCGCCGTCCAGGGTCTTCCACAAGTAGTAGCCATTGATCACGAAGAACGTCGGTACCGCGACCCGGAACAGCCCGTTGCACAGCAGGTAGCCCACCGTCGTGTAGTTGCCGCCCATGAAGTGGCAGTGCAGCACCACCACGAACACCGCCAGCAGGACCTTCAGGGCATCCAGGTTACCGTTGAGAACTTTGGACATCGGCACTCACCTGCTTTCCGGCAATGAATCGGGCGACTTGCGCGACGAGGCACGGCGGAACCGGCGGTTGCAGTAGTCGGTCGCCCGATCGAGCACCGGCTTCTCGAAGAACGAGTAGCCGACCCAGCCGTAGCACAGCACCGCCGCCATCATCAGCAGCAGGAACAGCAGGTTGTCCAGCAGGCTGCCGGGCCAGTTGCCCATCACCAGCCAGGCCCGTCCGATCACGCCCAGCACCAGCAGGTGCGAGAGATAGAGGGTGTAGGACATATCGCCGGTGAACACCAGCGGCTGTGGAAAGCGGATCAATTGACGTCGTTCGAGCAACACCAGCGACAGCACCAGGGCACCGAATACCAGGCCCACCGTGAGCATCCGCAGCAGCCCTTCCTGCTGGAACAACTGGTAATGATGGATCAGCGGGATACCCACCAGCAGGCTCGCCGCCAGCAGCAGCCAGACCGCGGGGGTCGGCACCTTGGCACTGTGCGGAGCATAGAAGAACAGCGCCAGGGCGCTGCCGACGATGAACTCCAGCGCATAGGGGTGCAGGATGATTTTCAGCGCCGGCCCATGGTCCTGCCAGGAGCCGAGCAGGTTGAACGCCACCAGCGCCAGCGCCCAGGCCAGCAGCAGGAGCGGCAGCCAGCGCTCGCGAAAGGCCAGCAGCACGCTGAACACCAGGTAGAACCACAACTCGAACACCAGCGACCACGCCACCATCACCAGCAGCACACGCTCGTTGGGCAGCAGCAGGAACGACATCAACAGGTTGGAGCCCCCATGGGAACTGTTGACCAGCGCCGGCGAGACCAGGTAGACCGACAGGGTGATGAAGAAATACAGCCAGTAGTTGGGATAGATCCGTGACACACGGTTGAACAGGAAGCGCTGGAACTGGACCTTGTCCTGGAAGCGGCCACGGGTGACGATCACCATGACGAAACCACTGATCACGAAGAACAGGTCGACCCCCAGCTGGAAAAAATCCACCAGCGCCGGCAGCAACGTATCGCCGCCAGAGTACTTGAGCTCCACCGCCGCCATGTGAAACAGCACCACCCCAATCACTGCCACACCCCTAAGGCCCTGCAGCGAATACAGCCGCTCCATGCATCCTCCGTTGTCGTGCCTTGGCCCCAGCCTTCCGAGATTGAGCATAGCGAACCGTGCGAGATATGAGACATTGCCATCAATTGATGATTTCCATCAATCGACGTCTTGCCTTGCCGCGAGAGACTGGCGGCTTTTTTCCGGCGCCTTTTCCGGACCCGTGTGGAGATACCCGTGTTTGCCAACCTGTTGATCATTCTCGCCTCGTCGCTGGTGGTGATTGCGCTGTTCCGGCGCCTGCAACTGCCACCGGTGCTGGGCTACCTGTGCGTCGGGCTGCTGGTGGGACCGACCGCCTTCGACTGGGTCAACGATAACGAGGCGCTGCCGGACCTGGCCGAGCTGGGCGTGGTGTTCCTGCTGTTCTCCCTGGGCCTGGAGTTCTCCCTGTCGAAAATGCTCGCCCTGAGGCGCGTGGTCTTCGGCCTGGGCAGCCTGCAGGTGCTCTGCACCGGTGCCGTGCTCGGTGGCCTGCTGGCATTCTTCGGCATGTCGCTGGCGGCGGCGCTGATGCTCGGCACGGGTCTGGCGCTGTCCTCGACGGCGATCGTCAGCAAGGAACTGACCAGCCTCGGGGAAATCTTCAGCAGCCATGGCCAGAACGCGATTGGCGTGCTGCTGTTCCAGGATGTCATCGCGGTCCTGCTGCTGACCCTGGTCCCGGTGTTCGCCGGCAGCAGTGACCAGGCCTGGTACTGGGCATTGCCGCTGACCCTGGGCAAGACCGTCGTGCTGTTCGTCGGCCTGCTGCTGGCCAGCCGCTGGTTGCTGCCGCGACTGTTCCATGAAGTCGCCGCGTCGCACTCGGCGGAGCTGTTCGTCCTGCTGGCCCTGGTGATCGTGCTGCTGACCGCCTGGCTCACCCACCTGTTGGGCCTGTCACCGGCCCTGGGCGCGTTCCTTGCCGGCATGTTGCTGGGGGAAAGCCATTATCGCCACCAGATCGAGGCCGATATCCGCCCGTTTCGCGATATCCTGCTGGGGCTGTTCTTCGTCAGCATCGGCATGCTGATCGACCTGCAGCTGTTCGCCCATCACGGCCTGCTGATCCTCGGCCTGACCCTGGCACTGCTGCTGATCAAGGGATCGGTGGTGGCGCTGCTGGTCAAGGTTCGCGGCAGCGATGCGGAAACCGCCTGGCGCAGTGGCCTGGCCCTGGCCCAGGGCGGCGAGTTCTGTTTCGCGCTGATGGCGCAGATGCAACAGAATCAGCTGATGCCCGCGGAGATCAGTGGACCGCTGTTGGCCGCGACCTTCTGCTCGATGGTCATGACGCCCCTGCTGCTGCGCGCCGCGCCCCGTATCGCCGCCAGTCTGCACCGCAAACCGAACCAGGAAGCCCACCTCGAAGAGATCAGCGCACTGAACGCCGAGCTGCATGGACATGTGGTGATCTGCGGCTACGGCCGTGTCGGCCAGTCCATCGGTCGCTTCCTGCGTCGCGAGCAACAGCCGTTCGTCGCCCTCGACGACGACCCGGTGCGGGTCACCGAAGCCGCCGCCGGGGAAAGTTGCGTGCACTATGGCGACTCACGCCGTGGCGACCTGCTCAGCGCCGTGGGGCTGGAGCGGGCGCGCCTGCTGGTGGTCGCGGTGGACAAGACCGATATCGCCATGCAGGTGCTCAAGGAGGCCCGCCGGCTCAGCGCCACGGTGCCGATCCTGGTCCGGACCCGCGATGACAGCCTGCTCGCGGAACTCAAGGAAGCGGGGGCCAGCGAGGTGGTACCTGAGCTGCTGGAGTCGAGCCTGATGCTCGCCTCCCATGCGCTGGTCATGCTCGGGGTCGAGGAACAGCGGGTGCGGGCCGGGGTCAATGAAGTGCGACACTCGCGCTACAAGCTGCTGCGCGGTTTCTATCACGGTGCCCAGACCAACCTGCTGGGCACCCAGGGCCAGCCCAGGGTGCTGATGCATGCGGTGAACCTGGGCGCCGACGCCCATGCCTGTGGCCGCTCGGTCACCGATCTGGCGCTCGAACAACTGGGGGTCGAGATCCAGGGCCTGCAACGTGGCGGCAACGAACTCGAGGTCGACGCCGATACCACGCTGCATGCCGGGGACACCGTGCGGATGTCCGGAACGCTGGCCGCCATCGAGGCCTGCGAAGCACGGTTGCTGGGAGGCTGATGAACAGCGGCTCAGTCCTGGCTCACGGCGCCGATCTTGTGAATCGACAGGTCGGCACCGTAGTACTCTTCCTCCTGGCTCAACCGCAGGCCATGCACGACCTTGATCAGCCCATACACCGCAAATCCGCCGGCCAGCGCCACGACCACGCCCAGCGCCGTACCGATCAGCTGGCTGACCAGGCTGACGCCACCCAGGCCACCCAGTGCCTGCTGGCCGAAGATCCCACAGGCGATCCCGCCCCAGACGCCACACAAGCCGTGCAGCGGCCAGACCCCCAGAACGTCGTCGATCTTCCACTTGCTCTGGACCGCAATGAAGCACCAGACGAACAGGCCACCCGCCACCGCCCCGGTCACCAGGGCTCCCACCGGGTGCATCAGGTCGGAGCCGGCGCAGACCGCCACCAGCCCGGCCAACGGGCCGTTGTGCAGGAAGCCGGGGTCATTGCGCCCGATGACCAGCGCCGCGACGGTGCCACCGACCATGGCCATCAGCGAGTTCACCGCAACCAGGCCACTGACGCCCTGCAGGGTCTGGGCGCTCATCACGTTGAAGCCGAACCAGCCGACGATCAGGATCCACGACCCCAGGGCCAGGAACGGAATGCTCGACGGCGCGAACGCCACCAGCCGCCCCTCGCGGTAGCGCCCCTGGCGCGGCCCCAGCAACAGCACTGCAGCCAGCGCCAGCCAGCCACCCATGGCGTGCACCACCACGGAGCCGGCGAAGTCGTGGAAGCTGGCACCGAAGCGCGCCAGCAGCCAGGCCTGCAGGCCAAGGTTGCCATTCCAGACCATGCCTTCGAAAAACGGGTAGACGAAGGCGACGATCAACGCGGTGGCGCACAATTGCGGGGCAAACCTGGCCCGCTCGGCGATGCCCCCGGAAATGATCGCGGGAATGGCGGCGGCGAAGGTCAGCAGGAAGAAGAACTTCACCAACCCGTAGCCGTGATCGCCGCTGATCTGCGCTGCCGGATGCAGGAAACTCACACCGTAGGCGATCCAGTAGCCGATGAAGAAATAGGCCAGGGTCGAAATGGCGAAATCGCTGAGAATCTTCGACAGCGCGTTCACCTGGTTCTTCTGGCGCACGGTACCGACTTCCAGGAAGGCGAAGCCGGCGTGCATGAACAGCACCATGATCGCGCCGATCAGGATGAACAGGGTGTTGGAACCATGGACCAGACTATCCACAGCACTTTGCAAATTTTCCATGGGACGGCAGACCTGAAGTCAGGGAAAAGCACCGCTGCTGTCAGGGGCATCGGTTTTTCGCACTCTATTGGCGCACGCCAGACAGACGGCGAACCGCTTTGGCGCAGCACGAAAAACCGGGCCGGTGGCCGCTTTGGTTTTTTCCGCGTGTTTCGATTATTTAGGGTATGGTTTTCGCGGTTTGCGCCGGCAAACGCCCAGATTCGGCGCATGAACCCACGACCACGCACCAGCACACAGCAAAAGCTGTACCAGTCGATTGCAGTGAACCTTCGAACAGGACCCGCACTCGAAACTTTCACACGTCACCAAGGAGATATGCCCCCATGGCCCGCAAAACGGCAAAGACTGCTCAGGAGATACTGATGGAGGATTTTCAGGCCCTGGTCAGCGACACGGAGCGCCTGCTGGAGCACACCGCGGGCCTGGCCGGCGAACAGGCTGACGAGTTGCGTGCACAGATCCACGACAGCCTGTCGAAAGCCCGGGAAACCCTGCAACTGACCGAGGCCTCGCTGCGCGAACGCGGCAAGGAGGCCGTGGTGGCCGCCGAGGACTACGTCCAGGCCAACCCCTGGCAATCGGTGGGTATCGCCGCCGGTATCGGCTTTATCCTGGGCCTGCTGGCTACACGGCGCTGATCATGGCTATCGACGAAGCGGAAAACACCGGTTCCTCCAGCCGGCGACTGGGTGCGGCGGTTCTCGGCCTGCTGCACAGCCATGTCGAACTGTTCGGCATCGAGTTGCAGGAGCAGAAGGCGCGTACCGTCAGCCTGCTGCTGTTCGCCGGGCTGGCGCTGGTCTTCGCCCTGCTGCTGCTGATCGGCCTGTCGGCGCTGGTGCTGATCCTGGTCTGGGACAGCTATCGCCTGGCCGGCATCATCGGCCTGTGCGTCTTCTACAGCCTGGCCGCACTGTTTTGTGGCCTGCGCCTGAAAGCGGCAGTCTTCGATGAGTCCTCACCCTTCCATGCCACGCTCGAAGAGCTGGCCAACGACCGTAAGCGACTGCTGCCATGAGCCTGCCAGAACTGCCACAGAGCCGCTCCCCCCGGGAAATGCGCAAGGCACTGATCCGCCTGCGCATGGAAATGCATCGACAGGAAATCCGCCATGAATCCCGGCAGTTGCTGGAGCCGCTGCAGCGCGTACGCGGCCTGGGTCGCAACTGGCAGGATAATCTCGGCATCCGGCATGCCCCGTTGTGGGGGATCGCCGTGGTCACGCTGCTGGGCTTTCTCGGCGGCAAGGGCGCCAAGGGGGCGGGCGTGAGTGGACTGTCTCGCCTGGTGCGGCTGGGCAGCAGCCTGCTGCCGCTGATCAGGCTGGTCATGCAGGGCTCATCCGGAAAACGTTGATAACGGCGGAGCTGGCTACATTCTTGCAATGGCAACGGATCGAACAATGACCGCCGGTTGTTTTCGGCGGTTGGCGACTCAGGGTCCGGCCTCCGTGCAACCAGCCGACAACACCGCCCCAGGAGGCTCCGTGATCGATGGGCAACCGCTCGCCTGCTTTCAGCCATTCATCGATACCGCGACCGGTCGAATCGCCGGCGTCGAGGCCCTGGGCAGACTGCGCCAGGCGGATGGGCAACTGACCTCCGTCGGACCGCTGTTCGCCGACCCGCACACCCCCGCGATCGCCCTGCTGCGCCTGGACCGGCAACTGCGCGACAACGCCCTGGGCCGCCTGTATGAAGCCCCGGACGAGTGGTTCCTGAGCCTCAACATCTCCCCTCGCTGGATCAGCCTGCTGAAACCCGGGCAGGCCCTGCCAAGCCTGGCACAACTGGAACAGCACGGCGTGGACCCGGCCCGCATCGTCTTCGAGATCACCGAGCTGGACGGCGACAGCCAGCAGCTGGCGCAGGTGGTCGAACGCTATCGCCAGGCCGGGGCGCGCATCGCCATCGACGACTTCGGTGCCGGCTACTCGCAACTGGACCGGGTCCTGTCGCTGCAACCGGACATTCTCAAGCTCGACATGCGCCTGTTTCAGGCCGCGGCCCGCGGCGGCCCCAGCAGCGAGGTGGTCAAGGCGCTCGCGCAAATGGCGGAAAAGACCGGCTGCTGGATCATTGCCGAGGGCGTCGAAACCGAGGAGGAATTGAATTTCGCCCTGGAATGCGGTTCACGCTACGTCCAGGGCTACCTGTTCGCCCGGGCCGAGCCGACATTTTTCCCCAGCGACGCCTTCGTCGGGCAATTCGCCGAACTGCGCGAACGCTACGTGCAGCGCAAGCTCGCCGAACGGGCACAGTTGATGAAACTGCGCCTGCAGCTGGGCGAACTGATGGCTATTCTCCAGGCCTGGGCCCAGGCACAGGCACCGCTCAGCCAGCTGCCACAGCTGGACAGCTACCCCTGGCTGCTGCGCTTCTACCAGTGCGACCGCCACGGCACGCAGCTCACGCCGAACCTGGAATGGCGCAACCAGGCCTGGCAGGCCGACAACAGCTACGTGGGACACAACTGGTCATGGCGCCCGTACTTCTATCACCTGCTCGCCGAAGGCTGGGATGGACGACGCCTGACCCTGTCCGGTACCTATCGCGACGCCACCACCAACCAGTACTGCCTGACCGCCGGGCAATTCTTCGATGATGGCCGGCGCCTGCTGCTCATCGATATCGATGCCGCCGTCCTCTAGCCATTTGCCCGCGTCACCAGTTTTTGCTTGCAGGCGCGCCAGCTAACCGGGAAGCTGGCGATTCGATCATTCGACGGAGGGAACCCGCCTTGGACTGGCAAACCCTGCTTAACCGCGAACGCCTGGGAAAGCCCTTGCACAGCCCGCAAGAGCTGGGCCGCAGCCCGTTCCACAAGGACCATGACCGTATCATCTTCTCCGGCGCGTTCCGCCGACTGGGCCGCAAGACCCAGGTGCATCCGGTTTCGAGCAACGACCACATCCACACCCGCCTGACCCACTCGCTGGAGGTCAGTTGCGTCGGCCGTTCGCTGGGCATGCGGGTCGGCGAGACCCTGCGCGGTGCCCTGCCCGACTGGTGCGAGCCGAGCGACCTGGGCATGGTCGTGCAATCGGCCTGCCTGGCCCATGACATCGGCAATCCACCGTTCGGCCACTCGGGCGAGGATGCGATCCGCCACTGGTTCCAGCAGGCCGCCGGGCGTGGCTGGCTGGACGCCATGAGCGTTGCCGAACGGGCCGACTTCCTCAATTTCGAGGGCAATGCCCAGGGCTTCCGGGTCCTGACGCAGCTGGAATACCATCAATTCGATGGCGGTACCCGCCTGACCTACGCGACGCTGGGCACCTACCTCAAGTACCCCTGGAGCGCCCGTCACGCCGACTCGCTGGGCTACAAGAAGCACAAGTTCGGCTGCTACCAGAGCGAGCTGCCGATTCTCGAGCAGATCGCTCACAAGCTCGGCCTGCCACAACTGGAGGAACAGCGCTGGGCCCGGCATCCGCTGGTGTACCTGATGGAAGCCGCCGACGACATCTGCTACGCCCTGATCGACCTGGAGGACGGCCTGGAGATGGACCTGCTCGACTATGAGCAGGTCGAATCGCTGTTGCTCGACCTGGTCGGCGACGACCTGCCGGAAACCTACCGGCTGCTGGGCCCACAGGACTCACGTCGACGCAAGCTGGCGATCCTGCGCGGCAAGGCCATCGAGCACCTGACCAATGCCGCCGCGCGGGCCTTTGTCGAGCAGCAGGACGCGCTGCTGGCCGGCACCCTGCCGGGTGACCTGGTGGAGCACATGCACGGCCCGGCCAAGCGCTGCGTGCTCAACGCCAAGGACATCGCCCGCAGGAAAATCTTCCAGGACAAGCGCAAGACACTGCACGAAATCGGTGCCTATACGACCCTGGAAATCCTCCTCAACGCCTTCTGCGGCGCCGCCCTGGAACAGCATGGCGGTCGTACGCCCTCGTTCAAGAACCGGCGGATTCTCGACCTGCTCGGCAACAACGCCCCGCACCCCGACTGGCCGCTGCATGCCTCGTTCCTGCGCATGATCGATTTCATCGCTGGCATGACCGACAGCTACGCCAGTGAAATGGCCCGGGAAATGACTGGACGCTCCAGTCCGCAGTGACATCGCCCCGCGCCTCGGCATGGCATCCCCCCTTGTCGAAGCGCGGCACCTCGCGAGCCGCGCGGAGGAAGCCTACATGGGCCGCGGAATCAACTGATGGAGCGTTCGTTCAGCCCGCTGAAATAATCCCTTACCCTCTTAGTCTGCCGCCTGGACTCATTCCATCTCCTCGCTCAACAGGCCCGATCTTCAGGTCCGACATTTCACGGCCTGCACCTGAGGCCTTGTTCGAAGCAGGTAGCCCGCCTGGAAAATCACATGCCCAAAGAAAACCTGCGCGTATTGCTGGTGGAGGACCATCCCTTTCAAATGGTCGCTACACAGAGCCTGCTCAACAGCTACGGCTTTCACCATCTCACCCCGGCTGCGAACGCAGCTGAAGCCCTGCGGGCGATGGAAGCCGTGCACACCCCCTTCGACCTGCTGCTCTGCGACCAGTGCCTGCCCGACATCCCGGGGCTCGAACTGATCCATGCAGCCAGTCAGCGCGGCAAGATCAGGCAGGCGATCCTGCTCAGCAGCCTCAGCCTCGAGGAGTTGCGAATACTCAACCAGACCGCCCTGTCGCGCCATATCCCCCTGCTGGCCTGCCTGAGCAAGCCGCTCAATGGCCTGGTCCTGGAAAACGTATTGGGTACAAATCAAGTCTCAGGGGGAACCCGTACATCTTGTCGGAAAAACACTTAGGTCACTGTCACCCACATCTCAAACGACGCTATACAGGACTACAAAAATAGTACAAATACTGTGTAGGAATTATCCAAAACACTATTAAACACCCACAAACAAACAACCTCCGTTAATAACAAAAAATTATAAAAGCAGGAAATACTCCCACTCAAGCATCCTCAGAATGTAAGTCGACAGCTCAATTAAAGTAGGAATATTCCTATACAGCTTCTGTAGGCCTCTCTATTCATGCGTCCCGGGAGACAAGTGAGCTAATGTGCGCGCTTTCTAAGCAGCTCACAGGGGACTTATAATGAACTCGGTTTTTATCGTCGACGACCACCCCGTCGTCCGTCTCGCCATCCGGATATTGCTGGAACAGGAAGATTGTTATGAAATAGTCGGTGAAACGGATAATGGCGTGGACGCGATGCAGATGGTCCGCGAGTGCATGCCGGACCTGGTCATCCTCGACGTCAGCATCCCCAAGCTCGATGGCCTGGAAGTACTGGCCCGCCTGGACGGAATGAACCTGTCGCTGAAAACCCTGGTACTGACCGGACAATCACCTTCATTGTTCGCCATTCGTTGCATGCAGTCGGGCGCCGCCGGATATGTTTGCAAGACCGAAGACCTGGGCGAATTGATGAGTGCGGTCAAGGCAGTATTATCCGGCTACAATTACTTCCCCAGCCAGGCATTGATCAGTGGTCGCAAAGATGACGTGATCAATCCGGAAATGGAACTCTTCAAACTGGTCAACGACCGGGAACTGATGGTATTGCAACTGTTCGCCCAGGGCAGGACAAACAAGGAAATCGCCAAGGGCATGTTTCTCAGCAACAAGACCGTCAGTACTTACAAGAAACGCCTGATGCAGAAACTGAAAGCCAAGACTCTCGTCGAACTGATCGAAATGGCCAAACGCAACGCGGTAGTGTGAGAAAGACGGATGCCCACGCGCTTGAAGGATTATCTGACAATCATTACGGGAATACTCCTGTGTCTGTCAGCGCATGCAACACCCGGCGATGTGACACACCTCGCCCTGCTCAGCCGCTCGAATGCTGGACACATGGAGGTACAGCTCGACAAGGAACAGCGCCGCTGGCTGCAGGACAGGCGCCTGCTGGTTCTGGGCACCTCCTCTCCGGACTATCCACCGTTCGACATCACCGCCAGCGGGCGTGACTACGAAGGCATCACCGCCGACTATGCGGGCCTTCTTTCCGGCGTCCTCGGCCTGCCCATCAAGGTGCGCAGCTTCGCCAGCCGGGAAGAGGCCATCCAGGCCCTCGAGGATGGGCAGATCGACCTGCTGGGCAGCGCCAACGGTTTCGAGGCCGTGAACAAGAACATCGCGCTGTCGACTCCCTACGCCGTCGACCAGCCGGTGCTGGTCACCCGCGAGGGCGAAACCCGCTCGCTCACCGACGGCCTGGCCGGCATGCGCCTGAGCATGGTCTATCACTACCTGCCGCTGGACGAGATCAAGGCGCAGTACCCCGAGGCGATCATCCAGTTCCACCCCTCCTACCTCAATGCCATCAACGCCGTGGCCTTCGACCAGGCCGACGTGTTCCTGGGCGATACCATCTCGACCCACTACCTGATCAACAAGGGCTACCTGCGCAATGTGAAAATGGCCAACTTCGGCAAGCATGAAGCCTATGGCTTCAGCTTTGCCGTACGCGGCGACGAGCCCCTGCTGCTGGGTATCGTCAATGCCGTGCTCAAGGCCATCCCCACCGGCGAACGCGAAAGCATCGCACAGCGCTGGAGCGCCGGCAGCGATATCCTGCTGACCGACCACAAGCTGCAACTGAGCCCCCGCGAAGAGCAGTGGCTCAAGGCCAACCCGCAGGTGCGCGTGGTGGTCAACGAGGCGCTGGCCCCCATCACCTTCTTCGATGCCGACGGCAATTTCCGCGGGGTGACGGCCGACCTGCTGGAACTGATCCGCCTGCGTACCGGCCTGCGTTTCGAGATCCAGCGCTCGCGCAGCCTGGATGACATGATCAACCGGATCGGCAGCGGCAAGGCCGATGTCATCGCCGCCATCAGCCCGACCAATGCCCGCGAGGACCGCCTGCACTTCAGCCGGCCCTACATGGAGAACTCCTTCGTCCTGCTCACCGCGAAAGGCAAGGACAGCCCGGCCAACCTCGAACAGATGCAGGACAAGCGCCTGGCCATTACCCGCGGCAACCCGCTGAGCGACTACCTGCGGCGCGAGTTCCCGCTGATCCGCCTGGTGGAAGCCGATGACAGCGTCAAGGCGATCGAGCTGCTCGCCCAGGGCCAGGTGGAGGGCGCGGTCGGCTCGCTGGTGATCGCCAACTACCTGATCGCCTCGCAGGTGTTCGATGACCGCTTGCAGATCAGCGCCACCATCGGTACCCAACAGGCGGTCTATGCCCTCGCCACCGCCCGCGGGGCGACCGAGCTCGCGTCGATACTCGACAAGGCCCTGCTGAGCATCGCCCCGGACGAGCTGGGCATCGTCAACAGTCGCTGGCGCGGCTACACGCCAGCCTCCGACAGCTACTGGCGCAACTATCACCGCCTGATCATCCAGATCATCGTCGGCGCCAGCGTGCTGTTGCTGCTGTCGTTGACCTGGAATGCCTACATGCGCCGGCAGATCCGACAGCGCCAGTTGGCGGAGCGGGCCCTGAGCGACCAGTTCGAATTCATGCGTGCCCTGGTCAACGGTACCCCGCACCCGATCTACGTGCGCGACCGCCAGGGCCTGCTGCAGACCTGCAACGACAGCTATCTGGAGGCCTTTTCGGCGAAGCTGGAGGACCTGGTCGGCAAAAGTGCGCTGGAAGGTGCGCGAGCGCTCGGCAACGAACAGGAGGCCCGCGAGTACCAGGCCGACTACCAGAAGGTCATGGCGCAAGGCAAACCGCTGGTCTGTGATCGCACCCTGCATATCAGGGGCCGCGAACTGACCCTCTACCACTGGATCCTGCCCTACCGGAACTCGCTGGGCGAGGTGCAGGGCATCATCGGCGGCTGGATCGACGTCAGTGAGCGGCGCCAGCTACTTGAGGATCTGCGCACGGCCAAGGAACAGGCCGATGATGCCAACCGGGCCAAGAGCACGTTCCTCGCGACCATGAGCCACGAGATCCGCACCCCGATGAACGCCGTGATCGGCATGCTGGAGTTGACCCTCAAGCGTGCCGACCAGGGCCACCTCGATCGCCCGGCCATCGAGGTCGCCTACAGCTCGGCCCGGGACCTGCTGGAGTTGATCGGCGACATCCTCGATATCGCCCGCATCGAATCCGGACGCCTGAGCCTCTCTCCTGAACGGGTCAACCTGGAGGACCTGGTGAATTCGGTCGTCCGCGTCTTCGATGGCCTGGCGCGCCAGAAGGGCCTGGGCCTGGTGGTGAAGGCCACCAGTGGGGAGCGTCGTCGTGATGTCCTGGTCGACCCGCTGCGCTTCAAGCAGATCCTGTCCAACCTGGTCAGCAATGCCATCAAGTTCACCGAGCAGGGCCAGGTCAGCATCGACTTGCTGATCCAGCCTGGCGAAGTGGCGCAGCAGGTCGACGTGCGGCTGAACGTCGAGGACACCGGTATCGGCATCAGCGAGGCCGACCAGATGCGCCTGTTCCAGCCGTTCGCCCAGGCCGACGATTCCGGGCAACTGGCGCGTACCGGCGCCGGACTGGGGCTGGTGATCTGCCGCAGCCTCTGCGAGATGATGGGCGGCACGCTGACCCTGACCAGTGCGCCCGGCCAGGGTACCCAGGCCAGCGTGACCCTCAGGCTGGACAGCCTGGAGCCGCAGCAAGGACCGGTTGCACGCGAACCGGAACTCACCCCGGCACGCCATGAGCTGAACGTGCTGGTGGTCGACGACCACCCCGCCAACCGCCTGTTGATGTGCCAGCAACTGGGCTACCTCGGCCATCGCTACAGCACCGCGCAAAACGGCGCTATCGGTTTGCAGGCCTGGAAGGACGGGCGCTTCGACCTGGTGATCGTCGATTGCAACATGCCGGTCATGAACGGTTATGACCTGACCCGCCAACTGCGCGCCCATGAAACGGCCCAGGGGCAACCGCGCTGCACGGTGTTCGGCTTCACCGCCAACGCCCAACCGGAAGAGCGCAACCGCTGCCTGCAGGCCGGAATGGATGATTGCCTGTTCAAGCCGATCAGCCTGACCGCATTGAACGAAAAACTGGCCGAGTTGCATGCCCTGCCCCTCGAACCGCCGTTCAGCATCGACGGCCTGAACGCGCTGACCGGCGGCGAACCGCAGTTGATCCGCCGGCTGCTGGATGAACTGCTCAGCAGTTGCGAGGCCGACCGGCAGGCCTTGCAGGTGCTGCCACTGGGCCTGGGCATGACCGCGTTCATCGACCTGGCGCACAAGATCAAGGGCGCGGCCCGTATCATCCAGGCCGGCACGCTGGTCGAGCAGTGCGAGAACCTGGAAACCGCCTGCGAGCAGAACGCTCCGGTGAACACCATCGAAGAGGCCCGGGAAGCAATCATCCGGACCTTGTCGGCGCTGGAGCAAGCCTTGCGACTGTACCTTGGCGAAATGGGCGAAAAAAAATCAAACCAAAACGCCATCACCGACCAGACAAATCCCCCCGAAATGGAGTAAAACAGCCTTGGGCTGGGCAGTTTCCCGTGCGCAGCCCCAACTCAGGCAGGGCCACCGTCGCCGCTTCAGCGAGCCATCGGCTGCCCCTGGACGCTGAGCAGTGCACCGCATCACCAAGGAGATAGCTGCGATGCCCAGTTCGACGCCCGTCCAGAAGCGCCGGTTTCCCCTGCACATCCATATCAGCATCCTGTTCACCTGCCTGCTGTTGCTGACCGGCACGCTGCTGGGCATCTTCAACTACCAGCACACCACCCGCATCATCCTCTCCAGCAGCGAAAAGCTCTTCGGCAAGATCCAGGAAGATGTCCAACTGGACCTGCAGCACACCTACCAGCCAATTCGCCACCTGCTGAGCCTGCTGGCCATCGATCAATGCAACTCGGCAACCACCCTGCAGGAACGCCTGGCCCTGCTCAAGCCGTTTACCCAGGCCCTCAACGACAATCCCAACCTCGCTTCGCTGTACCTGGGCTACACCGATGGAGATTTCTTCATGGTCCGCCCGCTGCGCGACCCGGCGCTGCGGGCCTACGTCAAGGGGCCGGAGAACGCGGCCTTCCAGGTCTGGAGCATCGAGCGCGATGCCGCCAATGACAGCGTACAGTCGCAATCGCTGTTCTACGACGCCAACCTGGCCCTGATCAGCCGGCAGGAAAATCCCGAGGAAATCTACGACCCGCGCACCCGCGCCTGGTTCGGCACGGCTCTGGGCGAGGTCGGCCAGATCACCACCGCGCCCTACGTCTTCTTCTCGACCCACAATGTCGGTACCACACTGGCCCGCCGCAGTTCCCCGACGGTGGTGGTGGCCGCCGACCTGACCCTGGCGGACCTGTCGGCAACCCTGGGCAAGCACAAGGTCACGCCCGACACCGAGATCGTCCTGTTCGACGACCAGGGCAATGCCGTGGCCTACCCCGACTACGCCAGGCTGACCGCCCAGGGCGGCGACCGGTTGACCCCGGCCCGCGACCTGAGCCCTGCCCTGCAGCAATTCATGGACCCGACCAACAAGCCCGGCCGCCACATGCAGACCCGGGACCGCCGCTGGATCGTCGCCCGCAGCGACCTCGCCGAAGGCGGCCCGACGGGCCTGCACCTGGCCTTGCTGGTACCGGAGGACCAACTGCTGGCCGACGCCTACCGGATGCGCTGGCAAGGTGCGCTGCTGACCCTGGCGACCCTGCTGCTGTGCCTGCCCCTGGGCTGGCTGACTTCGAGAATCCTGGTCAAGCCACTGCATGCACTGGTTCGCGAGGCTGACGCGATCCGCAGCTTCAACTTCAACTACCCGGCCACGCCGAATTCACCGGTGCTGGAGGTCGACCAACTGACCGTGTCGATGAGCCGCATGAAGGGCACCCTCGCCAGTTTCTTCGAGATTTCCGCCAGCCTGTCGGCGGAAACCCGCTTCGAACAACTGCTGCAACTGGTGCTCAACGAGACGATGAAGATCGGCCAGGCCCGTGCCGGCCTGCTCTACCTGGTCAACAGCGAAAGCCAGCGACTGGAGCCCCAGGGACTGATCATCGACGGTGTCCAGCACGACCCGCAGCAATACGACATCCGCAGCGACGCCAGCACGGACAGCCGGCGGGCGGACTGGCTGAGCCAGCTCGACCAGCACAACAGCACGGTCCACACCCTCGGCTTCGAGCAGGCCGATGACCTGCAAAGGGTGATGATCGCCCTGGAGACTCCAAGGATTCACCTGATTGGTATCCGCCTGCACAACCGCCACGGCGAGACCGTCGGAGTGCTGGCCTTGCTGCTGCCCGACAGCGGAACCGAAGCCGACCTGGAAAACCTCAGGCCCGACCGGATCGCCTTCATCAGCGCGGTCTCCGGCACGGCGGCAGCCTGTATCGAGAGCCAGCACCTGCAGGTGCGGCAGAAACAGTTGCTCGATGCCTTCATCCAACTGCTGGCCGGTGCCATCGACGCCAAGAGTCCCTACACCGGAGGCCACTGCCAGCGCGTGCCGGTGCTGACGCAGATGCTGGCCAAGGCCGCGGCTGCCAGCGAGCAGCCGGCCTTTCGCGACTACAACCCCTCGGAAGACGAGTGGGAGGCCCTGCACGTGGCAGCCTGGCTGCATGACTGCGGCAAGGTCACGACCCCGGAGTACGTGGTCGACAAGGCGACCAAGCTGGAAACCATCCACGATCGCATCCACGAAATACGTACCCGTTTCGAAGTGCTCAAGCGTGATGCCTGGGTCGACTACTGGCAGGCACGGGCCACGACGGACAGCGATGAACAGGCGCTGGCCGCGACACGGGATACTCGACTGCAGGCCCTGGACGAAGACTTTGCCTTCGTCGCCCAGTGCAACCTGGGCAGCGAAGCCATGGCCGAGACCGACCTCGATCGCCTGCGCGGCATTGCCCAACGTACCTGGAGCCGAACCCTGGATGATCGTCTCGGCGTCTCCTGGGAAGAGAGCCGGCGCCAGGCACGCACGCCGGCGCCAAGTCTGCCGGTCACCGAGCCTCTGCTGGCCGACAAGCCCGAGCACCTGATCGAACGCAGCGACAGCGAAAGGATGCCGGCCAACAACCCGTGGGGTTTCCAGCTCGACGTGCCGGCCTACAAGTTCAACCGTGGCGAGCTGTACAACCTGGGCATCACCCGGGGCACCCTGACCCGTGAGGAACGCTACATCATCAACGACCACATGGTGCAGACCATCATCATGCTCAGCCGCCTGCCCTTCCCCGGCCACCTGTCGATGGTCGCGGAAATAGCCGGCGGGCATCATGAGAAAATGGACGGCACCGGTTATCCGAAACGGCTCAAGCGCGAGCAGATGAGCCTGCCGGCGCGAATGATGGCGATCGCCGATATCTTCGAGGCGCTGACGGCTGCCGATCGCCCCTACAAGAAGGCCAAGTCACTGAGCGAGGCGCTGGGCATCATGGCCGCGATGTGCCGTGACGCCCATATCGATCCGCAGTTGTTCGAGTTGTTCATGCAGGAGGAAATCTACCTGCACTACGCCAACAACTACCTGCACCCCCAGCAGATCGACGCGATCGACGTGCCGGGGCTGATGGCCAAGGCCGGGTTGAAGACCTGACGCGCGATCAGCAGTCGGTCAGGCGCAGGAAGATCGCCGCCAACTGCTCGATGCCTGCCTGGTCCTCGACGGTGAAACGCGCCAGGCGCGGGCTGTCGAGGTCAAGCACGCCGATCAGGCGACCTTCCTTGACCAATGGCACCACCAGTTCGCTGTTCGAGGCACTGTCGCAGGCGATGTGCCCGGGGAACGCGTGCACGTCCTCGACCCGCTGGGTCTGCAGGCTGGCCGCCGCCGCACCGCAGACCCCACGACCGAAGGGAATGCGCACGCAGGCGATCTGTCCCTGGAACGGACCGAGCACCAGCTCGCCGTCACGGTTGAGGTAGAAACCGGCCCAGTTCAGGTCCTCCAACTGGTTGAACAGGAATGCCGAGAACTGCGCCGAGTTGGCGATGAAATCGCGCTCGTCCGCCAACAGCGACTCCAGTTGCGCACAGAGCAGCCCGTAGCCCTCAAGCCCTGCGCCCGCCGTTTGCAAATCAATCATGGTGCTTGCTCCAACAACTTCAATCCAACCCAATACCGCGCAAACTGATAGGCGCAACGACCGTTGCGATTGCCCCGCCCGGTGGCCCAGCGCACCGCCTGCACATCCAGCTCGGCATCACGCTGCCACGCCAGGCCAGCCTTGCGTGCCAACTCGCCGATCCAGTGCTCGACCACACTGAGGTAGTGCTCCTGGGTGAACGGATAGAACGACAGCCACAAGCCGAAACGGTCGGACAGCGCGATCTTGTCCTCCACCGCCTCGCTGGGGTGCAGCTCGCCATCCACTCGCTTCCAGTTCTCGTTGTCGCTCTCCTTCTCCGGCACCAGGTGCCGGCGGTTCGAGGTGGCGTACAGCAGCACGTTGTCCGGCGCCTGCTCCAGCGAGCCGTCGAGCACGCTCTTGAGCACCCGGTAGTCACCCTCGCCGGACTCGAACGACAGATCGTCGCAGAACAGGACGAAACGCTGCGGCAGCTTCGTCAGTTGCTCCACCACCCGCGGCAGGTCCGCCAGGTGATCGCGCTCGATCTCGATCAGGCGCAAGCCGGCGCCGGCATGTTCGGCCAGCAGGGCCCGCACCAGCGACGACTTGCCGGTGCCACGCGAACCCCAGAGCAGCGCATGGTTGGCCGGCAGGCCATCGATGAACTGGCGGGTGTTGCGCGCCAGTTGCTCACGTTGCTTGTCCACTCCAATCAGGTCGGACAGGCGCATGTCCAGGCTGACCTCGAGCGGCAGTAGAAACCCCGTGCGGCCCTCGCGCTGCCAGCGTGCGGCCAGGCAACGATCCCAGTCGATCACTTGGCGGGTGGCAGGCAACAACGGTTCCAGACGGGAGAGAAACGCGTCGGCGCGTTCCAGAAAGGCATTCAATCGAGCATCCACGACTTTTCCTCGGGCAAGTTCACACTCATGATGTCGCGTCGGCGCCAAAGGGCGCTTGAAAATCCAGCAGGCTGTCTTGGCAAGCACCCGATCAGGGCGCCACCACTTGTCTGCCGGTGCTGTCGATTGATCAGCTATGCTTGCCCGGCGAAGGGAAACGAATGTGGTACATCATCCCATGGATATAAAATTCACCCAGCGCTTGTCCTACAAGCAAGCCCGATTGACCGTGGTAGTCGGGTTCATTCTGGGGACGCTGCTCAGCCTGCTGCAGATCGGTCTCGATTATGCCAGCGAAAACGCCTCCATCAATCGCGAAATCCTTTCCCTGCTGGAAATCAGCCACAATCCGGCCTCGCGCATCGCCTACAACATCGATGCCGAGCTGGCCCAGGAACTGGCGATGGGGCTGCTGCGCTCACCGGCGGTGCTGCGCGCCCAACTGATCGACAATAACAATTCGGTACTGGCCAGCGTCGAGCGTCCCCGCCAGAGTGGCCGCTACCGGACGATCAGCGACTTTCTGTTCGGCGCCGACCGGCAGTTCGAGGATCGCCTGTTCCTCAGCCACCTGCCGAACGAATCCCTGGGAACCCTGCACCTGGATGTCGACACCTACACCTTCGGCATCCGCTTCCTCAAGCGCGCCGAAATCACCCTGCTCAACGGTTTCGTCCGCGGCCTGATCCTGACCGGCATCCTCCTGGCCCTGTTCTACGTCATGCTGACCAAGCCACTGGTCAGGGTCATCCACGCGCTTGCCGGCAACCAGCCGGGCTCCCCCAGGCAGGCGCGACTGGAGTTTCCGCCCGGGCATGAAAAGGACGAGATCGGTGTGCTGGTCAAGGTCGCCAACCAGCAGTTCGATACCATGGCCACCGAGATCCAGCAGCGACGCAACGCCGAGAACCGCCTGACCGACTACCTCGGGCAACTGGAGAACATCGTCTCGGCCCGCACCACCGAACTCAAGGCGATCAACGCCCGCCTGAGCCAGTCCAACCAGGAACTGGAAGTGGCCCGCAGCACCGCACTGAACATGGCCCAGGCACGCTCGGCCTTCCTCGCCAACATGAGCCATGAAATCCGTACGCCGCTGAACGGCCTGCTCGGGATGATCGCCCTGTCGCTGGACAGCTCGCTGAATGCCGAGCAACGCCAACAACTGTCGATTGCCCATGACTCGGGCAAGGTCCTGGTCGAACTGCTCAACGATATCCTCGACCTGTCGAAGTTCGACGCCGGGCAACTGGAGCTGGAGAAGATCCCGTTCGACCTCGGCGCGCTGGTCGAGGACACCGCCAACCTGCTCTCGCAGAATGCCGCGCCGGGGGTCGAGCTGGCCTGCCTGATCGAGCCACAGTTTCCGGCGCTGGTGCTCGGTGATCCGACCCGCGTGCGGCAGATCGTCAGCAACCTGCTGTCCAACGCCCTCAAGTTCACCCGTTTCGGTCGCGTCGACGTGCGCCTGGGCGCCCGTGATGGTGGCGTACGGATCGAAGTCTGCGACACCGGTATCGGCATTGCCCAGGAAGCCCAGGCGAAAATTTTCCAGCCGTTCACCCAGGCCGGAGCTGGGATCACCCGCCAGTACGGCGGCACCGGGCTCGGCCTGGCCTTGACCTACAACCTCTGCGAAGCGATGAAGGGCCGCCTGACCATCAGTTCCGAAGTCGGTTTCGGCAGCCAGTTCTGTGCCGAGCTGCCACTGCCCAGCCATACCCCTGCCGCCACGCCAAAACCGCTCAAGGGCCGGATCATCGCGGTCAGCTCGTCAGGCAGCGGCCTGAGCGAATTACTCGATAGCCAACTGCCGGCATGGGGCCTGCAATACAAGCGCTACGGGCTCGACGAAAGCCTGGCCGGCCTGCAGATCGACCTGCTGATCACCGACTGCCCGGAATGCCTGTTCGGCCTGCGCCCGGCCATCACCGCACCGATCCTGCTGGTGACCGCCTATGGCAACTTCATGCCCAATGAGGAGGCCACGGCCCTGGCGCCCCTGCAACAACAGGCACGCCCACTGGCCCGCAATGCGCTGTACCAGATCCTGCAGCGAACGCTGCAACGGGACGATGCCGAGGACCAGGCGGTCCAGGCCCAGGACAGCCCGCCACAACGGCGCAGCCGCATCCTGCTGGTCGAGGACAACCCGGTCAACCAGTTGGTGGCCAAGGGCATGCTCGGCAAGCTGGGCTGCGAAGTCAGCGTCGCGGCCCACGGCGGCGAAGCGTTGAGCCAGCTGGAACAGCAGGACTTCGACATGGTGCTGATGGACTGCAACATGCCGGTCATGGATGGCTACGAAGCCAGCCGGCAGATACGCCGCAGCGGGCGCTGGCCGAACCTGCCGATCGTGGCGCTGACCGCCAACGCCATGCCCGAGGAACGCGAGCGTTGCCGGGCCGCCGGCATGAGCGACTACCTGGCCAAGCCGTTCCGGCGCGAGGAACTGATGGCGCTGCTCGAACTCTGGGTCGCGCCCCGGATCACCTGACGTACGCCAACAACTGGTCCAGGCCGTCGCGCAGTTCATCGAGCCTGGCCAGGTCGATGCCACTGTCGCAAAGCAACTGGGCCTTGAGCGGCGCCACCTGCTCGCGCAGGGCCCAACCGGCCCGTGTCAGGCTCAGGTGCACCTCGCGTTCGTCATCCGGCGAGCGCCGGCGTTGCACCAGCTCCATCTGTTCCAGGCGCTTGAGCAGTGGCGTCAGCGTTCCCGAGTCGAGCAACAACCGCCCGCCCAGCGCCTTGACCGTGGGCTGTTCCGGCGGGCTGTCGTGCCACTCCCACAGCACCAGCATCGCCAGGTACTGTGGATAAGTCAGCCCCAACCGGTCGAGCATCGGCTTGTAGCCACGGATGACCGCCCGGGAAGCCGCGTAGAGCTTGAAGCACAACTGGCGGTCGAGTCGCAGCGAGTCGCTGGGGCGGTCATTCATGCTCGAGCAGGTCTTCAATCTCGCGAACCATGTCATCGGGCTTGGTCAGCGGGGCAAAACGCTTGACCACCTTGCCGTCCCGGCTGACCAGGAACTTGGTGAAGTTCCACTTGATGCGCTGGGAGCCCAGCAATCCGGGAGCGTCCTTCTTCAGTTGCACGAACAGTGGGTGCGCGCCATCGCCATTGACCTCGACCTTCTTGAACAGCGGGAAGCTGACGCCATAGTTCAGCTCGCAGAATTCGGAAATCGCCGCTTCGTTGCCCGGCTCCTGCTTGCCGAACTGGTTGCAGGGAAAGCCCAGGACCACCAGCCCCTGGTCCTTGTAGTGCTGCCACAGTTCTTCCAGCCCCTTGTACTGCGGGGTGAAACCGCACTTGCTGGCGGTATTGACCACCAACAGGGCCTTGCCGGAAAAATCGGCGAGGGTCTTCTGTTCGCCCTTGATGGTGGTGCATGGAATGTTCAGCAGGTTTGCGCTCATGACGGTTCCTCCATTGAATGCCAATCAAGATAGCGGGCAATTGAATTGCACACAATTCAATTGCCCGGACTTATGTACAGCCATACACCCTGCAAATCCCCCGGGATATCCACGAAGCCTGCAAGAACATCACCAGACCTGCAGGCGCAAGGCCTGCCTGCGAAGGGGCCCTCATGGCCACCAGACGCTTCGCGGGCACACCCTGCTCCTGCAGGTTCGCATTCAGTCCTGAACCCGCGGCACCAGATCCAGGCACACCGAGTTGATGCAGTAGCGCAGGCCGGTCGGCGGCGGACCATCGGGGAACACATGCCCCAGATGCGCATCGCAGCGCGCACAGACCACCTCGGTACGGATCATGCCGTGACTGGTATCGCGGATCTCGACCATCGCATGGCCGTCGATCGGCTCGTAGAAGCTCGGCCAGCCGCAACCGGAGTCGAACTTGGCCTTCGAGTCGAACAGCGGCTCGTTGCAGCAGATGCAATGATAGACACCATCGGTCTTGGTGCCATTGTATTTCCCCGAAAACGGCCGCTCAGTGCCTTTCAGGCGACAGACGTTGTACTGCTCCGGATCGAGCATGGCACGCCATTCGTCCAGGGTTTTCTCCAGCTTTTCCATCGATGCACCTCGGCGGCAGATAAAACCCCGATCTGTACCTTTTCCACGGATCGGGTGGCACGTATGATTGCGCCTCGTTGAACGCCAGTCTGGCACCCGCTTGAACCGCATTCAAATCGGATTTTCCGGAAGCGGTGGCAAGGGGCCACGGGACGCGCCGCAAACGCCGTATTGCCACAGCGGCCCTGGCGGGTCGCCTGGATCGTCCATTTTCGGGATCACATCACCATGCAGGTCAGCAAATCGAACAAGCTCGCCAACGTCTGCTATGACATTCGCGGCCCAGTGCTCAAGCACGCCAAACGCCTGGAAGAGGAAGGCCATCGCATCCTCAAGCTGAACATCGGCAACCCGGCACCCTTTGGTTTCGAAGCGCCAGACGAAATTCTCCAGGACGTGATCCGCAACCTGCCGACCGCCCAGGGCTACAGCGACTCCAAGGGTCTGTTCAGCGCGCGCAAGGCAGTGATGCAGTACTACCAGCAGAAGCAGGTCGAAGGTGTCGGCATCGAGGACATCTACCTGGGCAACGGCGTTTCCGAGCTGATCGTGATGTCGATGCAGGCCCTGCTCAACAACGGCGACGAAGTGCTGGTCCCGGCACCGGACTATCCGCTGTGGACCGCCGCCGTGAGCCTGTCCGGCGGCAAGGCCGTGCACTACCTGTGCGACGAGCAGGCCAACTGGTGGCCTGACCTGGCCGACATCAAGGCCAAGATCACCCCGAATACCAAGGCCATGGTGATCATCAACCCGAACAACCCGACCGGGGCGGTGTACTCGAAGGAAGTCCTGCTGGGCATGCTCGAACTGGCCCGCCAGCACAACCTCGTGGTGTTCTCCGACGAGATCTACGACAAGATCCTCTACGACGATGCCGTGCACATCTGCACCGCCTCGCTGGCCCCGGACCTGCTGTGCCTGACCTTCAACGGCCTGTCCAAGTCCTATCGGGTCGCGGGCTTCCGCTCCGGCTGGATCGCCATCTCCGGTCCCAAGCACAACGCCCAGAGCTACATCGAGGGCATCGACATGCTGGCCAACATGCGCCTGTGTGCCAACGTGCCGAGCCAGCACGCGATCCAGACCGCCCTCGGCGGCTACCAGAGCATCAACGACCTGGTGCTGCCACCGGGCCGCCTGCTGGAGCAGCGCAACCGCACCTGGGAACTGCTCAACGACATCCCCGGCGTCACCTGCGTGAAACCGATGGGTGCACTGTATGCCTTCCCGCGGATCGACCCGAAGATCTGCCCGATCCACAACGACGAGAAGTTCGTCCTCGACCTGCTGCTCTCGGAAAAACTGCTGGTGGTACAGGGCACCGCCTTCAACTGGCCGTGGCCGGATCATTTCCGCGTCGTCACCCTGCCGCGGGTCGACGACCTGGAGCAGGCGATCGGCCGCATCGGTCACTTCCTGAAATCCTACCGTCAGTAATATCCTACGCTCCATAGCGACTCCGAAAGGGAGTCGCTATGCGCCGCTCTCTCATCAGCTGTTTTTTGTATGCACATACGTCATTCGCCGAACTGTCCTGCGCAACGCTGTCAAAGGCTCTGCAGCGCAGTTTTCGGGGATTGCGACCGGCTGCCGGCCGAAAAATACCGCCCTGTACGATTCGGAAATGACCGGCAGGAATCTACAATCGAGCTGTAGGACACAGTTTGAAATAGTCACTCGGTTGAATAGGCGTTGGCGGCACCTTATATACCCCGCATAAAGCGACATCTTTAGATGAGGAGAAACTTTCAACCATGATGCGCATCCTGCTGTTCTTGGCTACCAACCTGGCGGTCGTGCTGATTGCCAGCATCACCCTGAGCCTTTTCGGCTTCAACGGGTTCATGGCAGCCAATGGGGTTGACCTCAACCTCAATCAGCTGCTGGTCTTCTGTGCGGTCTTTGGTTTTGCCGGTTCGCTGTTCTCGCTGTTCATCTCCAAATGGATGGCGAAGATGAGCACCGGTACCCAGATCATTACCCAGCCACGCACCCGTCACGAACAGTGGCTGCTGCAAACCGTCGAACAACTGTCGCGCGAAGCCGGGATCAAGATGCCGGAAGTCGGGATCTTCCCGGCCTACGAAGCGAACGCCTTCGCCACCGGCTGGAACAGGAACGACGCACTGGTCGCGGTCAGCCAGGGCCTGCTGGAACGCTTCTCGCCCGATGAAGTGAAGGCCGTGCTGGCCCACGAGATCGGCCACGTGGCCAACGGCGACATGGTGACCCTGGCACTGGTCCAGGGCGTGGTGAACACTTTCGTGATGTTCTTCGCGCGGATCATCGGTAACTTCGTCGACAAGGTGATCTTCAAGAACGAGGAAGGCCAGGGTATCGCCTACTACGTCGCGACCATCTTCGCCGAAGTGGTCCTGGGCTTCCTGGCCAGCGCCATCGTCATGTGGTTCTCGCGCAAGCGCGAATTCCGCGCCGACGAAGCCGGTGCCAGTCTGGCCGGCACCGCTGCAATGATCAGCGCCCTGCAGCGCCTGCGCGCCGAACAGGGCCTGCCGGTGCACATGCCCGACACCCTGAACGCCTTTGGCATCAACGGTGGCCTGAAGCAGGGCCTGGCCAAGATGTTCATGAGCCACCCGCCGCTGGAAGAGCGTATCAACGCCCTGAGTCGCCGCGGCTGATCCCCCGATCGTTCCCACGCTCCGCGTGGGAACGATCACCCTCAGCCTATCTCGTTCCTCACCAATCGATACACCCGCTCCTCAAGGCGCGTCACTCCGGCCTTGAGGAACTTCCCGCTGTCCGCGAGCACATCCCGCTCCTCTTCCACCTGGACTTCCCACCCCGGCTCCAGCAGGCTTCTCACCTCGCCATCGAGCACCGCGAAGGGCGGGCCGTCCAGCAGCGACTGGTCGTAATCCAGGGTAATCAGCAGCCCCTGGCAACCACCCGGCAGCATCCGCGTCAGATGACTCGCATAACGCTCACGCATCGCCGGCGGCAAGGCGATCATCGCCGCGCGGTCATAAACCGCCGAGCATTCGGCGACATCTTCGGCCGTCAGGGCGAAGAAATCCCCGCACCAGAGCTCCAACGGGCCGGCCTCGTAGACCCGAAAGGCCCCCTGCTCACGCACTTGCGGCTGCAACTGGCGCTCCTGGAAGAAGTCCTCGACCGCCTTTCCTGACAGCTCGACGCCCAATACCCGCAACCCCTGCGCCGCCAGCCAGGCGAGGTCGAGACTCTTGCCGCAGAGCGGCACCAGCACCCGCGCCTGCGGCGCCAGCGACAGGTCCGGCCAGAAGCGCTGCAGGTAGGGATTGACCTGATCCAGGTGAAAGCCGATCTGGCCCAGCTCCCAGCGTTTGTGCCAAAACTCAGGCTGCATGTTTAACCCCACTAATTCGATAAGAATCCACTAAAACTTATATTAGATTTAGATCAATGATATGACTGAAGATGGTGTCATCTTAACGCTCAGGACCCTCATCATGCTCCCCAGCCTGTTCATCTCCCACGGCTCGCCGATGCTTGCCCTCGAACCCGGCGCCAGTGGCCCGGCCCTGGCCAGGCTGGCCGCCGAACTGCCACGTCCCAAGGCCATCGTGATCGTCTCGGCGCACTGGGAAAGCCAGGGGCTGCTGGTCGGCAGCAGTCCCCGCCCGGAAACCTGGCATGACTTCGGTGGTTTCCCTCGGGAGCTGTTCGCCGTGCAATATCCAGCCCCGGGGCAGCCGGAACTGGCCGCCGAGGTCGCCGGGCTGTTGACGGATGCGGGCTTGCCGGCACGCCTGGACAACACCCGTCCGTTCGACCATGGGGTCTGGGTACCGATGAAACTGATGTATCCCGATGCCGACATCCCCATCGTCCAGGTCTCGCTGCCCAGCCAGATGGGCCCAACCTTGCAGACCCGTATCGGACAGGTCCTGCGTGGCCTGCGTGAACAGGGCATCCTGCTGGTAGGCTCCGGCAGCATCACCCATAACCTCGGCGAGCTGAACTGGCGCGCCGGCCCGGAAGTCATCGAGCCCTGGGCCAAGGCCTTCCGTGACTGGATAGTGGACAAGCTCGCCGCCAATGACGACGCGGCCCTGGACGACTACCGGCGCCAGGCGCCCTACGCCGTGCGCAACCATCCCAGCGACGAACACCTGCTGCCGCTGTACTTCGCCCGTGGGGCGGGCGAGCGGATGGGGATCGTCCACCAGGGTTTCACCCTGGGCGCGCTGGGCATGGACATCTACCGCTTCGACTGAGCGCCCTGATTGCAGGCAAAAAAAATCCCCGAACCAGTCGGGGATTTTTTTATCGATCAATCAACCGGGGTTGATCAATCCTCGCGGTAGCGACGCAGCTTGAGCTGCTTGCCGGCAACGCGGGTGTCCTTGAGCTTGGTCAGCAGGCGGTCCAGACCTTCTTCAGGCAGTTCCACCAGGCTGAAGCTGTCACGCACCTGGATGCGACCAATGGCTTCACGTGCCAGGCCACCTTCGTTGAGGATGGCGCCCAGCAGGTTCTTCGCCGCGATACCATCACGCGCACCCAGCGCGGTACGGCAACGGGCACGGCCTTCAGCCAGCGGCATTGGCGCGCGACGCTCGCGCTCAGGACGATCGCCGGAACGCTCCGGACGCTCGCCACGCGGGGCGCTGTTCGGCACCAGCGGACGCTCTTTCTCGATCGCCGCGAGGTTCAGCGCCTGGCCATTGGTGGCCTTGCGCAGCAGGGCCGCGGCCAAGGCGCGCGGGCTGCAACCGATGTCGGCGGTCAGGCGGTCGAGCAGATCACCGTGAGTCGCTTCGGCCTCGGTCACCAGCGGAGCCAGGCTGTTGGTCAGCTTCTTGATACGCGAGTCGAGAATGGCCTGGGCGTCCGGCAGACGCACTTCAGCCACTTTCTGACCGGTCACACGCTCGATCACCTGCAGCATGCGGCGCTCACGCGGAGTCACCAGCAGCAGCGCACGGCCTTCGCGACCGGCACGACCGGTACGGCCGATACGGTGTACGTAGGACTCCGGGTCGTACGGCATGTCGACGTTGAACACGTGGGTGATACGCGGTACGTCCAGACCACGGGCCGCCACGTCGGTGGCGACGACGATGTCCAGGCGACCGTCCTTGAGCGAGTCGATCACGCGCTCACGCTGGTTCTGGGCAATGTCACCGTTCAGGGCAGCAGCCTTGTAGCCTTTGGCTTCCAGGGCGCTGGCCAGGTCCAGGGTGGCCTGCTTGGTACGCACGAACATGATCAGCGCGTCGAAGTCCTCGACTTCCAGCAGGCTCAGCACGGCCGAGGTCTTCTGGTCGGCGTGAACCAGCAGGTGGGCCTGCTCGATCGCGGTGACGGTCTGGGTCTTGCTCTGGATCTTGACGTGTTTCGGCTCCTTGAGGTGACGCTCGGCGATCGCACGGATCGACTGCGGCAGGGTGGCCGAGAACAGAACGGTCTGACGGCTTTCAGGCATGGCATTGAAGATGACTTCCAGGTCATCCATGAAGCCGAGCTTGAGCATCTCGTCCGCTTCGTCGAGAACCAGGTGGTTCACGGTTGCCAGGACTTTTTCGTCGCGACGCAGGTGGTCGCACAGACGGCCTGGGGTGGCGACAACGATCTGTGCGCCATTACGGATTGCTTTCAACTGCGGGCCCATCGGCGCACCGCCGTAGACGGCCACGACAGTCACGCCAGGCATCTGCTTGGCGTAGGTTTCGAAAGCGGTTGCAACTTGCAGCGCCAACTCACGGGTTGGGGCCAGGATCAGAGCTTGCGGCTCGCGCTTGGACGGATCGATGCGGTGCAGGATAGGCAGGGCGAACGCGGCCGTTTTACCGGTACCGGTTTGTGCCTGACCAATCATGTCGTGACCGGCAAGGATGATCGGGATCGACTGCTGCTGAATAGCCGAAGGCTCTTCGTAGCCGGTGGCGACTACTGCAGCGACGATACTGGGATGAAGTTCAAGAGCGGCGAAGCCGCCGATTTCCTGGGTCATGGGTCTGCCTCTAAGTGCATCCGCAAAGACCCATGCTCCAAAGCTGCGCATGCCGTGTAAGACTCTGAGAGTCACCCTGGCAGCTTTGTCGGCGGGGATTTGCGAAAACGATTGAATGAAAGGATCGTCGAGGATAGTTCGCTTGGCGAACAGCACCCGAAGTTGACTTCGGGGGAATTGCAATACCTAAACGCGGCCCGGCTAAAGGCCGGCGCGCACTATACCGGAACTGATGAAAAAAGGGAGTTTTTTTTATCGGAAAAGGCCAGTTGACGGCCCTCTGTGCCGGGCTTTGCGGATAACCGACCAACGGGTCGCCGGCTATCCGCCTGCCTGGCTGCTTAAACGGTTCACTCGTCGGATCGGTGACGCTGGCCTTCAGGTTGCCGGACGGATGTCCTTGATCAGCGAACGCAGCGAATAACCGAGGCGGGGCGCCAGGGCCTCGGCGCGGGCAATCAGCGCCTGCTCATCCAGCACCTGCTCGAGGTCCGCCGGGATGATCAGGATGACATTGCCTTCCTTCACCGGCAGTTCCCAGTAATGCCGATGGTAGAGGCCGCGCAGCAGGGCCGCGCCGAGCGGCTTGCCGTCGTCGGTGGCCCACTGGTTGATCACCAGCCAGCCACCGGGGTTGAGCTTCTTCTGGCAGTTTTCCAGGAAGGTCCAGGCCAGATGCCCGGCTCCGGGGCCGACATCGGTGTACAGGTCGACGAAGATGAGGTCCGCCGGTTCCGCCGTCTCCAGCAGTTCCAGGGCGTCACCCACCCGGATATATAGCCGGGGGTCGTCGTCCAGCCCCAGGTAGTCGATGGCCAGCCGGGGCACGTCGGGGCGCAGCTCGATGGCCTCGACATCCTCCAGCGGCAGGAACTTCAGGCAGGCCTGGGTCAGCGTGCCAGCACCCAGGCCGAGGAACAGGGCACTCTCCGGGTGTTCGTGGCACAGGGCGCCGATCAGCATCGCACGGGTGTAGTCATACTCCAGCCAGCTGGGATCGGCGGTAAACACGCAGCTCTGCTCGATCGCATCGCCAAATTCGAGGAAGCGGTAGTCTTCCACTTCCAGCACGCGAATCATGCCGAAGGCGTCATGCACTTCAGCCAGCAGACGCTCGACGCGCTCCTCACTCATTTCATCTCCTTGCCGCGACCGGCCACTGCCGTCGCGATGAATCGACCGCTCGGCAACGAGCGGCAAAGCGCGATTGTCGGCCATGCCACCGCAGCAGGTCACGCACTAATTGCTGCTACCATGGGCATCCGACCGTCAATAACTAGAGTGCATGATGAGCCAACCCTGGAGCCCCGACAGCTGGCGCCCCCTGCCGATCCAGCAACAACCGCAGTACCCGGACGCGGCTCATCTGCTGCGTGTCGAGCAGACCCTGGCCAGCTACCCGCCACTGGTGTTCGCCGGCGAGGCCCGCGAACTGCGCCGCCAGTTCGCCGAAGTGACCGAGGGCCGCGCCTTCCTGCTCCAGGGGGGCGACTGCGCGGAAAGCTTCGCGGAGTTTTCGGCAGCCAAGATTCGCGACACCTTCAAGGTACTGTTGCAGATGGCGGTGGTCATGACCTTCGCCGCCGGCTGCCCGGTGGTCAAGGTCGGGCGCATGGCCGGCCAGTTCGCCAAGCCGCGCTCGGCCAACGATGAAACGATCAACGGCGTGACGCTGCCGGCCTATCGTGGCGATATCGTCAACGGCATCGGTTTCGACCAGCAGAGCCGCGCCCCGGATCCGGAACGCCTGCTGCAGTCCTACCACCAGTCGACGGCGACCCTGAACCTCTTGCGCGCCTTCGCCCAGGGCGGTTTTGCCGACCTGCACCAGGTGCACAAGTGGAACCTGGATTTCATCGCCAACTCGGCCCTGGCCGAAAAGTACAGCCAACTGGCCGACCGTATCGATGAAACCCTGGCCTTCATGCGCGCCTGTGGCCTGGACACTGCACCACAACTGCGCGAGACCAGTTTCTTCACCGCCCACGAAGCCCTGTTGCTGAACTACGAGGAAGCCTTCGTTCGCCGCGACAGCCTGACCAACGACTATTACGACTGCTCGGCGCACATGCTCTGGATCGGCGACCGCACTCGCCAGCTGGACGGTGCCCACGTCGAATTCCTGCGCGGGGTGAACAACCCGATCGGGGTCAAGGTCGGCCCGAGCATGAACACCGACGAACTGATCCGGCTGATCGATATCCTCAACCCGGACAACGACCCCGGTCGCCTGAACCTGATCGTGCGCATGGGCGCGAACAAGGTCGGCGAGCACCTGCCACGGCTGATTCGCGCAGTGGAAAGCGAAGGCAAGCGGGTGCTCTGGAGTTCCGACCCGATGCACGGCAACACCATCAAGGCCAGCAGCGGCTACAAGACCCGCGACTTCGCGCAGATCCTCAGCGAGGTGAAGCAGTTCTTCCAGGTGCACCAGGCCGAGGGCAGCTATGCCGGCGGGATTCATATCGAGATGACCGGGCAGAATGTCACCGAGTGCATCGGCGGCGCACGACCGATCACCGAAGATGGCTTGTCGGATCGCTACCACACCCATTGCGACCCGCGGATGAACGCCGACCAGTCGCTGGAACTGGCGTTCCTGATTGCCGAGACGCTGAAGCAGGTACGGCGTTGAGCCAGTAGTTTTTTGCTGGCTGCGCTGGCCTCTTCGCGGATAAACCGGGCGCCGGACCGCCGGCTCCCACAGTTTTGTGGTGCTCACAAATTTCGTCGACCCTGCAGTACCTTGTGGGAGCCGGATTTATCCGCGAAAGGGCCAGCGACCCCACCACAAAACCCACAGACAACCCACGTCTCAGAGCAGCCCGCGCAAGCGCTGCGCACTCTCCCGCAGACAATTGAGCTGGATATCCGCCAGCCCCAGCCAATCGGCCAACTGCCGCAGACTGGCCGCCAATGCCGCCATCCCCGCCTCGTCCAGCCCCTGCTCCTCCTCATGCACCGCGTGCACGGCCAACCGCCCCAACGCCCGCTCCGCCCGCAAGTCGACCCGCGCAGCAATCCGCTCGCCCTGCAGGAACGGCAACACGTAGTAGCCATACACCCGCTTGTGCTGCGGCGTATAGATCTCCAGCCGATAGCGGAAATCGAACAACCGCTCGGTACGGCTGCGCTCCCAGATCAACGAATCGAACGGCGACAACAAGGCGCTGGCCTCGACCTTGCGCGGCACCTTGATCCCGACCGGGCAATACGCCGGCTGGCGCCAGCCCTGCACCTGGCAGACCTCGATCTCGCCCGCCTCCACCAGCTCCGCCAGGCGCGCCCGGCTATCGGCCGGATCGAGTCGATAGTAGTCGCGCAGATCCTTCTCCGTCGCCACCCCCAGCGCCACGGCCGCCTGGCGCAGCAACCCGCGCTGGGCCTCGGGCTCGTCGAGCGACGGCTGGTCGAGCACGGCCCGCGGGATCACCCGCTCCGGCAGGTCGTAGAGCCGTTCGAAACCACGACGCCCGGCCACGGTGACCTCACCGGCGGCGAACAGCCATTCCAGTGCATGCTTCTCGGCGCTCCAGTCCCACCAGGGGCCGGCCTTTTCCTCACGACTCGACAGGCTCCCGGCTCCCAGGGCCCCGCGCGCCTCGACCAGCGCCAGCACCCGGCGAATGGTCGCCTGCTGCTCACGACCGAAGCGTGCCATCTGCTGGTAGATGCCCTCACCGCGTGAAGCGCGCGCCATGCGCCAGCGCATCAGCGGATACAACGACATCGGCAACAGCGAAGCTTCATGCCCCCAGTATTCGAACAACGTGCGACGCCGGCCCTGGCTCCAGGCGGCCTGGTCGAGCAAATCGGCGGAGTAATGGCCCAGGCGGGAAAACAGCGGCAGGTAATGGGAGCGCACCAGTGCGTTGACCGAGTCGATCTGCACCACGCCCAGGCGCTCGATCAATCGATTGAGGTGCTGTGGCTGGATCGCCGCCGTGCTCCGGCGGCCCTGGAATCCCTGGGCCGCCAGCGCCAGGCGACGGGCTTGCTTCAACGAAAACGACAGGTCTGCGGGCATGCACGCCTCCTTGTGAACCCGCAAACTACTCCAGCCGGCAAGGGTTTGTGTAGTACCTGTGCGCCTGCCATCAACGTCCCTTGCCCAACGGATCGCTCCAGAAATGCTGATGGGTTTCCCCGTCGACATCCGCCCGACTGAGCCCGATGTCCTTCAGAGCCTCGTCACTCAACGTGGCCAGCATCCGGCGTTCCCGGGACAACTCGTGCCAGCGCACCAGCCGCTGCCACAGCCCGGACAGCGCAAACCCCGTACGTCCACTTCCATCAACCAGCAGATAACCTTTCTGACCTTTCATCTTCCTGTCCTCCGGTAGGGGATGACTGGAGTCTGTGCCTGGGGCTAAGATCAATCCAACGAATGTTTCTTATGCAACACATCTCGGAGATTGATGAGTTGTCCAGCTACCCGAGCATCGATACCGATATCCTGCGCACCTTTGTCGCAATCGCCGAAGAGGGCGGTTTCACCAAGGCCGGAGAAAAGGTCAATCGCACGCAATCGGCCGTGAGCATGCAGATGAAACGGCTTGAGGAGGACGTGCTGCAGCGCCAGCTGTTCGAACGCGATGGCCGGCAAATGCGCCTGACCGCCGAGGGCCAGGTCCTGCTCGGCTACGCCCGGCGGATCCTGAAACTGCAGAGCGAAGTGTTCAATACCCTGCGCGAGCCGCACATGGTCGGCCTGGTGCGCATCGGCGTGCCCGATGATTACGTGATGCGTTTCCTGCCAGGCATCCTGTCGCGCTTCGCCCAGTCCTACCCGCTGATCCAGATCGAGGTGAACTGCGAATCCTCGACGCAACTGCTGCTGCGCCAGGACCTGGACCTGACCATCGTCACCCGCAAGCCGGGCGACGAGATCGGCCAGTTGCTGCGCCAGGAGCGCCTGGTCTGGGCCGAGGCGCAGAACGCGGCGATCCATGAACAGAACCCGCTGCCGCTGGCCATGGACGGCATGGCCTGCTTCTGCACGCAATGGGCCTGCAATGCCCTCGATGCCCGTGGCCGCGACTACCGCCTGGCCTACAACTGTCCAAGCCTGTCGACGATCATGGCGGTGGTCAATGTCGGCCTGGCGATGACTGCCCAGCTGGAAAGCCTGGTGCCCCAGGACTGGCGCATTCTCGGCGAAGCCGAAGGCCTGCCGCAGTTGCCGCTGCTCAACATCATGCTGGTGCGCAACGCGAACAAGCCCTCGCCGATCACCGAGTGCCTGGCCGAACACATCGTCGACGGCTTCAAGCCTTGAAGCCGAGCAGCACCGCACCGATCACCAGGTAGATGCAGAACAGCGCGCGCAACATCCTTTCCGGCAGGGCATAGGCCATTTTCACCCCCCAACTGATGCTCAGCAGGCCGCCGATGGCCATGGGAATGCCCATGCGCCAGTCGACTTCGTGGTGCACGGCATAGGTCACCAGGGTCACGCTGGTGCTGGGCAGCGCCAGGGCCAGCGACAACCCCTGGGCCACCACCTGCGACGTTCCGAAAACGATGGTCAGGAACGGCGTCGCCACCACGGCCCCACCGACGCCGAACAAGCCGCCCATGGCCCCGGAGCCTGCGCCCAGCACTCCCAGCCACGGCCAGGGGTGGCGCATCTGCGCCGAAACCGCGGACGGTGCCATGAAGGAGCGGACCAGATAGAACAGCGCCAGGGCCAGCAGGAAACCGACGAAGCACAGGCGCATGCTGCGCGGATCCAGCCCGACGGCCCACAGGGCGCCGAACCAGGCAAAACAGAAGCTCGTCACCACCAGGGGCAACGCGTGTTTCAACTGGATGCGGTTGCGCTGGTGGTAGCGATACAGGGCCAGCACCACGTTCGGCACCACCATGACCAGGGCCGTGCCCTGGGCCATCTGCTGGTCCAGGCCGAACAGGATACCCAGCACCGGAATGGCGATCAGGCCACCGCCAATCCCGAACAGGCCGCCCACGGCGCCCATGGTCACGCCCAACACCAGGTACTCGATCAACTCAATCACGACACTCTCCCCACTTGATGGACCTCATGCTACGCAGTCGGCTCTGGCAGGGAAACGCACAACAACGCACAATGGCTATGCCAACTACGCACAAGCAAAGTACATGAACCCTACCAGTCTCACGGATCAACTCGGCCTGTTCCTGGACGTCCTGGAAGCCGGCAGCTTCTCGGCCGCCTCCCGGCGCCACCCGCTGACACCTTCGGCGGTGGCGCGGCGGATCGATAGCCTGGAAGCCTCGGTCGGCTCACGCCTGTTCATTCGCAGCACGCATGCGGTACGAGCCACCCCGGCCGGGCTGGCGTTCGCCGAACGGGCCCGGCGGATCGTCGCCGAACTGCGCCTGGCCCGGGCCGAGGCAGTGTCGCTGAGCAACGCCCCGGAAGGCCTGATCCGCATCGACGCCCCCGCCGCCTTCGGCCGCCGTCACCTGGCCCCGGCCATCGCCGACTTCCTGGTCGACTACCCGGGGCTCGATGTGCAGTTGCACCTGATCGACAGCTTCGTCGACATGCAGGGCTCCAACCTGGGCAAGGTCGACCTGGTCCTGCGCGCCGGGCAGATGGCCGATACGCGCCTGGTCGCCACGCCCCTGGCCAGCATCGTGCGTATCGCCTGCGCCAGCCCGGCCTACCTCAAGGCTCGCGGCACGCCCCTGCGCCCCGCTGAACTGGTCAGGCATGACGGCCTCGACTGGGATGCCCTGGCACCGCCCATGGCCTGGCGCTTCGAACAGGACGGACAGATGCAATTGCATCGTCCGTCGCGGATCAGAATGACCTCCAACAACGCCGAGGCCCTGCTCTCCGGCGCGCTGAGCGGCCTGGGCGTGGCCCACCTGCCGACCTGGCTGAGCAGCGAGTACCTGCTGCGCGGAGAACTGCTCCCGCTGTTCTGCGACAACGGCCTGCCGGCGCCGGAAACGTCCGGCGTCTATGCCCTGCGCCTGGAGCAGCCGGCCAACTCCCGCAGCCGCCTGCTGCTGGAGTTTCTCAAGAGCCGATTCAGCCCGGTCCCACCCTGGGACCTGGCCCTGCAAAGCGGGCTCGGCCGGCATTAGCAGGGAAAATTCCCTGGCGCATTAAAGATTCGCCCGCTAGATTCAACAGACGTGACACACAAGGCTCCAGTGATGAACAGCACTACCGACAACTGCGACGACCTGCTCCTGGACAATCAGGTGTGCTTTGCCCTGCACTCCACCTCATTGTTGATGACCAAGGTCTACAAACCCCTGCTGCAGGCGTTGAACCTGACTTATCCACAGTACCTGGCGATGATCGTGCTGTGGGAACAGGACCGCCTGACCGTCGGCGAGATCAGCAACAGGCTGCTGACCGATCCCGGTTCGCTGACCCCGCTGCTCAAGCGGCTCGAAGCCGAAGGACTGCTGAGCCGTACCCGCAGCAAGGAAGACGAGCGCGTGGTCATCATCGAACTGACCGATGCCGGCCGTGCCCTACGCGACAAGGCCCGGGGCATTCCGCAATGCATCCTGGCCGCCGGTGGTGGCTCCATGGAGCGCCTGAAGGCCCTGCAGGCCGAACTGCTCGCCTTGCGCGGGCATCTGCAGGACAGTCTCTAGCCCCTCTTCCCCCGGTGGCGAGTACAACTCGCCACCGCCTGGCAGCTGCGCGAACACAGCACCCGCATACAAGCCGCAAGCCCCTATTCCCGCGACAATCCCACCCGCAATACACCCGCTTTCGCACAAGCGAAAAAATCGGCGAGTGATTTTTTTGAAAATTTATCTTGCGCGCAAAATATTTGCGCAGTACATTTAAACCGTACTCAGTTAGCGCGCAAACATTTAGCGCAAATCACACATCTGAAATGACGAGGTCAACCATGAAAGCTCTCTATACCGCAGTTGCAACCGCTACCGGTGGCCGTGATGGCCGCGCGATCTCCAGCGACAACATCCTCGACGTGAAACTCGCAACGCCCAAGGAACTTGGCGGTGCCGGTGGTGCAGCCACCAACCCTGAGCAACTGTTCGCTGCCGGCTACTCGGCCTGCTTCATCGGTGCCCTGAAATTCGTCGCCAGCCAGAGCAAGCGGCAGATCCCTGCTGACGCCTCGATCACCGCCCATGTCGGCATCGGTCAGATCCCTGGCGGTTTCGGCCTGGACATCGACCTGCACATCAGCCTGCCGGGCCTGGAACAGGCTGACGCACAGAGCCTGGTCGATGCAGCCCACCAGGTCTGCCCGTACTCCAACGCGACCCGCGGCAACGTCGACGTTCGCCTGCACGTCACCGTCTAACCGAGCCGTAGAAACCAAGGAGCCGTACATGAACACTTTCAGCAAGGTCCTGACCGGTACTCTGCTCGCGCTGTCCGTCCAGGGTGCATTCGCCGCCGACAATGCCGGCATCGAGCACAACACCCAGGCGTTTCTCGATGCACTGAATGCCGGTACCGGCAAGCCGATGGAGCAGATGACGCCAACCGAGGCACGTGCCGTGCTGTCCGGCGCGCAGTCAGGCGTGAAACTGACCCTGCCACGCACCGACATCAGCCAGAAGACCATCCAGGTCGACGGCCAGCCGCTACAACTGACCATCGTCCGGCCAGCCGGGGTCAAGGGCACCTTGCCCGTGTTCATGTACTTCCACGGTGGCGGTTGGGTGCTGGGGGACTTCCCCACCCACGAGCGGTTGGTACGCGACCTGGTGGTCGGCTCCGGTGCGGCGGCAGTGTTCGTCAACTACACGCCGTCCCCCGAAGCCCACTACCCGACGGCGATCAACCAGGCCTATGCCGCGACGAAATGGGTCGCCGAGCATGGCAAGGAAATCGGCGTCGACGGCAAGCGCCTGGCCGTGGCCGGCAACAGCGTCGGCGGCAACATGGCGGCCGTGGTCAGCCTGATGGCCAAGGACAAGGGCACCCCGGCGCTCAAGTTCCAACTGCTGCTGTGGCCGGTGACCGACGCCAACTTCGAAACGGCGTCGTACAACCAGTACGCCGAGGGGCACTTCCTCAGCAAGAACATGATGAAGTGGTTCTGGGACAACTACACCACCGATGCCGCGCAGCGCAACGAGATCTACGCCTCGCCGCTGCGGGCCACGACGGCACAGCTCAAGGGCCTGCCGCCGGCACTGATCCAGACCGCCGGGGCCGATGTGTTGCGCGACGAAGGTGAGGCCTACGGCCGCAAGCTGGATGAAGCCGGCGTACCGGTGACCAGCGTACGCTACAACGGCATGATCCACGACTTCGGCCTGCTCAACGTGGTCAGCCAGGTGCCGGAAGTCCGCTCGGCCCTGTTGCAGGCGTCCGAAGAGCTGAAGCAGCACCTGAAGTAATCCAGGTCCTGCAAGGAGGCATAAAAAAACCCGGATAATTCCGGGTTTTTTCATGTGACATCGAGCAATTACTTCTTGCTGCGACCCTTGAAGGAGTTGTCACGGGTATCGATATCGATCCACTCGTCGATTTCGATGAAGTCGGCAACCTGAACTTCAGTACCGTTCTTCAGCTTGGCAGGCTTCATGACCTTGCCGGAAGTGTCGCCACGAGCAGCGTTCTCGGTGTAGACAACCTGACGGCTGATGGTGGTCGGCAGTTCTACGGAGACCAGGCGGCCTTCGAAGAAAACGGCTTCGCAGACGTCTTCCATGCCTTCTTCGACGAACGGCAGAACGGACTCGATGTCCTCGGCGTTCAGCTCGTACATGGTGTAGTCAGTGGTATCCATGAACGTGTAGGAGTCACCGCTGATGAAGGACAGGGTGGCTTCCTTGCGATCCAGGATCACGTCGTCCAGCTTGTCGTCCGCACCGTAGACGGTTTCGGTCTTGTAACCGGTCAGCAGGTTCTTCAGCTTGGTCTTCATGATCGCGCTGTTACGACCAGACTTGGTGAACTCGGTTTTCTGGACCAGCCAAGGATCGTTGTCGATACGCAGCACGGTACCGGGTTTCAGTTCTTTACCAGTTTTCATTGCGAATATCCGAATTTGGATGGGATGTACAAAAATCTAGGCCGCATATCATATCGAACTTTGCTGAAACTGTACCAGCGCTGTCGACAGATCGACCTGTGAGCCCAGTTCCCGGCACCAGCGCTCGGCATGCTCGTTCAGTTCCGACTCATGGCGCAACAGCGCGGACCAGGCCTGCCCCATGTCGCCCGCGGTGTTCCAGGCCCGCCACCAACCGTTGAACGCCTCCCGTGCGGGCGCCGAGAGCCCCCGGGTGTAGAGCACGAGAAACGCCTCCAGCTTGTCCAGATGGACGTCCTCTTCCTGCCGATAGATATGCCAGAGCAGCGGCCGGCCGGCCCATTGCGCACGGATGAACGAGTCTTCGCCACGGATGGCGTTGAAGTCGCAGCTCCACAGCAGACGGTCGTAGTCCTGCTGGGGGACGAACGGCAGCACCTGCACCGCCAGCGCCCCGCGCACCTGGCTGTCGCCGACTTCCAGGGCCGCCACCCCCAGCCAGTCGCGCACATCCGCCAACACCCGGCCCTCGGGCACCAGCAGCCGGGTCGGCCGGGTATCGGCCGCCAGGGCATCGAGCCAACCCGCCACGGCCGGGTTCTCGTAGGCGAACAGCGAAATCAGCCGCTCACCGTCCGTCGGCTCGACCCCCAGGCCGCGCAGGAAGTCCCGCCGTGCCAGCCGATCGGCCTGAAAGGCCCGACGCTGCTCCAGCAGGCCGGCTTCGCGCAGCAGGCCCCCGGTACCGGGGACAAACCCCGGAAAAAAGAAGAACTTCTGTACCTGCTTGTACTTGAGCGACGGCAGGCGGTGACAGCCGACAATCCAGTCTTCGGCACTCAGGTAGTCCAGGTTGAGCCACAACGGGACGCGCTCGCGCTCGGCCATCGCCTCCAGGTATGGCGCCGGCAGTTGGCAGGCAAACGCCGCGATCACCACATCCGCGGCGTCCACCGGCTGCCAGTCGCCCGACCAGTGGCGCACTTCGACGCCCTGTTGGACCTGCTGCGTGCAATCGATAGCGAGTTCCGGGCACAGCCGCTCGAACGAGCGCAGATCGTCGACCCACAGGCGCACCGTCAACCCATGCTCCGCCACCAGCTGCCGGGCGAGACGCCAGGTCACGCCGATATCGCCGTAGTTATCGACGACGGTGCAGAAAATATCCCAGTTGGCCGGCATGCAAGGGCTCCGATTGGCAAAGGCATCGATTGTCCGCGCAAATCCATCTGCGCAGAAGGGCCCACGTCGATTAATCTTCATGGGACAATTGCATCCTGCACCGACCCAACCGCCAGGAGGCCGCCATGCCTTATCGCCCACAACCGCCACGTCGCCTGTATGTCACGCTCAACCCATTGCAACTGACCGGCTGCATCGCCCTGGGCATCTGGCTCGGCTTCGTGGCACTGGCCCTCACTGCCTGGCTGCTGGCACGGGTGTTCGTGGCCCAGCCGCTGGCGCCCCTGGCCGATGCCGCCCGGCAGTTGAGCCAACCCAAGGCGGCCACCACACCGGCCGCCCCTGCCGCGCCGCAGGCGCCGGGCGACTCGACGCAGATGTTCGAGCAGTACAAGGAAAACCTGCGCAAGAACGAGGAACAGCAGCGCCTGGAGCAGGCCCGCAACAGCTACCGCAACCTGTCCAACCCCAAGTGCCAGTTCTGGCTTCAGCAGGACCAGACCGCTCCCAGCGACAAGAGCCGGGCCAACGTCCTGCAGTTCTGCAATTGAACGGGCTGGATAGCGTGGACAAGCAGGCGATCCACCAGCGGATCATCGACACCCTGGCGGCCGATCTCGACGTCCTGCAGCGAGCGGCGCAAACCGCCTACGAAGCGGCGACGCACGAAGAGAACGTCGCCGAGAACAAGTACGACACCCTCGGCCTGGAAGCGTCCTACCTGGCGACCGGGCAGGCGCGGCGCACCGAGGAAATCCGCCAGGCCCTCAAGCGCTGTCGGGAACTGCCCCTGCGACCCTATGACGAACAGCTCGGCATCCAGCTCGGCGCCCTGCTGACCCTAGAAGCCGGCAACGGCAGCGAACAGTGGCTGTTCCTGGCTCCGGACGCGGCCGGCCTGAAAGTGGATTGGGAGGGGCGACCGGTCACCGTGATCAGCCCGCGCTCACCCCTGGGCCAGGCGCTGCTGGGCAAGGTCGACGGTGACGAGGTGCAGATCGCCGTGGCCGGCGTCCGGCAAAACTACTGGGTAACCTGCGTCAGTTGAGCCCGGGCCTTACTTGGCCGCGGCCATCAACCGATTGACCTCACTGCGCACCATGCTGGTGTATTCCGGCGGCGACAGGGTATCGAGTTCGGCACGGACCCATTCCGCCCACTTGCCCTTGCGCTTGGCTCGCTCGCCGAACAAGCGCGCGGCCTCGCCCTTGGCCTTGCCCAGGTTGCTCTGCCAGAGCTCGAACAGGCGCGACTTCTCATCCTCGATGGCGGCCCGCTCGGCCAGGGACTTGTTAGCCAGATTGAAGCTCATTGGAAAATCCTGCGGTGCAAATAGAGCTGTATCTTACACTGTCGCTAGGCAACATCCGACCGTGGATTTTCGGTCGCCCCATGGGTGGCGGGAAAAAATTGCAACTTTCCCCACTCGGCTCGACTCCCATGATTCAGAGCCTCATTCACTTGCAAAGGAATAACGCCATGGCACGTAAGTCCGCCGTACAAGCCGCCGAAGACCAGATCAAGGACCAGGCCTTCAGCGAGTTGCAGGCCCTGATCCAGGAATCGGAAAAACTGCTCAAGGACAGCGCCACGCTGGTCGGCGAGGAAGGCGAGAGCCTGCGCGCCCAGGTCAGCCAGAAACTCAAGCAGGCCCTGGATTCGGTCACGCACGTGCGCGACAGCACCCGGCCGGTGGTCGAGGCGACTGAAACCTACATCGGCGGACACCCCTGGCAGACCGTGGCGATCTCCGCCGGTTTCGGCCTGGTGGTTGGTCTGCTGCTGGGCCGCCGCTCCTGACCGCCACCCTCCTCCCCGCTGCCGAGCTGGCCTAGTGACCGGCCAGCTCGCGCAACTGCCTCAGCTCATCGCTCGACAGTGGTATGCCGTTGACCAACGAATCGGCACGCTGCCGATGCCGGCGGTCACCCGGTAGTCGTTGCAGGCCAACGCCCTGCATCTGAGTGACCAGGCTCTGGCTACGCTCGGCGAAGTCCCGTCCGGCCGAGCGGGCCGGATCGATGACGATGATCAGTTGCCCGGTCCAGGGCGTCTTGGCGCCCGGATGCTGCGACCAATCGAACTCGAAGGAAAAGTTGCCACCGGTCAGTGCAGCCGCCAGCAGCTCGACCATCATCGACAGTGCCGAACCCTTGTGGCCGCCGAACGGCAGTAGCGCCCCGCCGTCCAGGATGGCCTTCGGGTCGCAGGTCGGCCGTCCCTCGCGATCCACGCCACCCCCCGCTGGCAAATGCTCGCCCTTGCGCGCGGCGATCTGCACGTCGCCATGGGCCATGGCGCTGGTGGCGAGGTCGAACACGATCGGGTCGGCCCCGGCCCGTGGCGCAGCGAAGGCAATCGGGTTGGTGCCGAACAACGGCCGTTCAGCGCCATGGGGCACCACGCAGGTCATCGAGTTGACCACGCTCAGCGCCACCAGCCCTTCATAGGCAAAAGGCTCGACATCCGGCCACAGCGCCGCGAAATGATGGGAGTTGCGAATGGCCAGCACCGCGATCCCGGCACTGCGGACTTTCTCCAGCAATAGCTCACGGGCCGCAGCCAGGGCCGGCTGGGCGAAACCATTGGCGGCATCGACCCGCACGAAACCCGGGGCGACATCCTCGACCACCGGCACCGCACGGCCATCGACCCAGCCACTGGCCAGGGTCGAGACATAGCCCGGTATGCGAAACACGCCATGGCTGTGGGCACCATCACGCTCGGCACCGGCGCAATTCTCGGCCAGTACCTGCGCCACCTCTGGCGAAGTGCCGTGGCGCTGGAAAACCTGCTGCAGGAGCACAACCAGATCAGCATGGGAAATGTATTGAGTAGCCGTATCGCGAGGTGCAGACATCCGAGACTCCGATTCCGATTGGTTTTATTGGAAGAACGAGAGAAAGCGGTAGCAGGGGCAGGCGTCGGCACTATCGAACGGCCTGCGGGAAGCTGTCAAATCGCCGAAAAACAAGTGTACACACGACTGTAACCATAAGTGTCACATCAGTGTGCACACTTGACCGCCACGCACCATAAAGTGACAGAACACTCACTGACGACGACAGCGGTATTTCGGCCAAGTCGTTCATCCACGACGAAATAGCTGTTCGAACGGTCAACTTATATTTCTTTCATTTCATATATTTAGTTAACAAAGATAAAAAAACGAAATTAACAGGGCATTTTATAGATCGAAAACTGGCACAGAACTGGCTTAGCTCGACAGTGAACTTGTATACAACTTCATAAAAACCTACATACAAAAAGCTCACCGAGCATCGCCTCGCCACCCCGCGGAGCCTCAGCCCGGAGCCAGGAGCCAGCCGGAATGCCTACCAGTCTCTCGTCACACGCCGCACTGGATCTTCCCGTCTCACCGCTCGACCCGAACAGCGTCGCCCTCAGCCCGCGCCTGCACAACCCGGACCTGGCGCCGACCAAGGTCGAAGGTCGGCGCTGGGGTGGCTACAGCATCTTCGCCCTGTGGACCAATGATGTGCACAACATCGCCAACTACTCCTTTGCCATCGGCCTCTACGGAATGGGGCTGGGCGGCTGGCAGATCCTGCTGTCGCTGGGCATAGGTGCGGCACTGGTGTACTTCTTCATGAATCTGTCAGGCTTCATGGGCCAGAAGACCGGCGTCCCCTTCCCGGTGATCAGCCGCATCAGCTTCGGCATCCATGGCGCACAGTTGCCGGCGCTGATCCGCGCCGTGATCGCGATTGCCTGGTTCGGCATCCAGACCTACCTGGCCTCCGTGGTCTTCCGGGTGCTGCTGACCGCCATCCACCCCGGCTTCGCCGACTATGACCACAACTCGATTCTCGGCCTGTCGACACTCGGCTGGGTGTGCTTCGTGATCATCTGGTTCGTGCAACTGGTGATCCTCGCCTACGGCATGGAGACGGTCCGCCGCTACGAAGGCTTCGCCGGACCGGTGATCCTGTTCACCGTGGCGGCCCTGGCCGCGTGGATGTACACCCAGGCCGGCGCCACTATCGCCTGGTCGATCCGCGAACCGCTGACCGGTGGCGAGATGTGGCGCAACATCTTTGCCGGCGCGGCCCTGTGGCTGTCGATCTACGGCACGCTGATTCTCAACTTCTGCGATTTCGCCCGTTCCTCGCCCAGTCGACGGACCATCCTGGTCGGCAATTTCTGGGGCCTACCGGTGAACATCCTGATGTTCGCCAGCATCACCGTGCTGCTCTGTGGCGCCCAGTTCCAGATCAACGGCCAGGTGATCCAGAGCCCGACCGACATCATCGCCTCGATCCCCAACACCTTCTTCCTGGTGCTTGGCTGCCTGGCATTCCTGATCGTCACCGTGGCGGTGAACATCATGGCCAACTTCGTCGCCCCGGCCTTCGTTCTCAGCAACCTGGCACCGCGCCTGCTGACCTTCCGTCGCGCCGGACTGATCAGCGCCGCGATCGCCGTGCTGATCCTGCCGTGGAACCTCTACAACAGCCCGCTGGTGATCGTCTATTTCCTCTCCGGGCTGGGCGCCCTGCTGGGCCCGCTGTACGGCGTGATCATGGTCGACTACTGGTTGCTGCGCAAAGGCCGCATCGATGTCCCCGCGCTCTACAGCGAAGACCCGAACGGTCCCTACTACTACCACGGCGGCATCAACCTGCGGGCGGTGGCGGCGTTCATTCCGGCCGCGCTGATCGCCATCGTGCTGGCCCTGGTACCGGGCTTCGCCAGTGTCTCGCCGTTCTCCTGGATGTTCGGCGCCGGCATCGCCGGCCTGCTCTACCTGCTCATCGCCAAGCGCGAAGCCCATTACACCGACGTCAGCGGCGCCGCGATCGCCGTCGACAACCCCAGTCACTGAATACTGAAATCTGCCGGCCCGCCTGACGCGGGCCGGCCAACCTGCCGAACAAGGATTGCCCCATGCGGATTCTGATCGTCAACGTCAACACCACCGCCTCCATCACCGAGGCGATCGCCCGCCAGGCCCAGGCCGTCGCTTCGCCGGGTACCGAAATCGTCGGCCTGACGCCGTATTTCGGTGCCGACTCGGTGGAGGGCAACTTCGAAAGCTACCTGGCCGCCATCGCCGTGATGGATCGGGTCCTGGCCTATGACCAGCCCTATGACGCGGTGATCCAGGCCGGCTACGGCGAGCACGGCCGCGAAGGACTGCAGGAACTGCTCGACGTACCGGTGGTGGACATCACCGAAGCCGGTGCCAGCACTGCGATGTTCCTCGGTCATGCCTATTCGGTGGTCACCACCCTCGACCGCACCGTGCCGCTGATCGAGGACCGGCTGAAACTGGCCGGGCTCTACCAGCGCTGTGCCTCGGTACGCGCCAGCGGCCTGGCCGTGCTGGAACTCGAGGAGGATCCGCAACGGGCGGTGGATGCCATCGTCCAGCAGGCCGAACGGGCCGTGCGGGACGACAAGGCCGAGGTGATCTGCCTGGGCTGCGGCGGCATGGCCGGCCTCGACGAACAGATCCGCCAGCGCACCGGGGTTCCCGTGGTCGACGGCGTGACCGCTGCCGTGACCATTGCCGAATCGCTGGTGCGCCTGGGACTGTCGACCTCCAAGGTGCGCACCTACGCCAAGCCACGGCCGAAGCAGATCATCGGCTGGCCGGGACATCTGCGCCGCTGAGTTCCCGCAACGGCGGGTGTACTCAGGAGGACGGGCGAGCATCGAACCGCCGGGCCAGTTGCTGCTCGGCAAAACACTCGATGATGAAGTCGACGAAAGCTCGGGTCTTGCCCGGCAGCAGCTTGTGCTCGGCGTAGTAGATCGAGATATGGCCATCATCCACATGCCATTCCGGCAGCACCCGCTGCAAGGTCCCCGCCTGCAGCCAGGGCACGGCGAACGGCATGCTCACCAGGGCCACTCCCAGGCCCTGGGCCGCCACCGCGCAGGCCGCCTCCGAATCACTCATGGTCATGCACGCCGGCAGGCTCAGCGGCTGCTGCTCGCCTTCAGGCCCCGTCAACTGCCAGGAACGCACACGACCGGTCTGCGGTGAACGGATCAGGATGCCAGTGCAACGCCGCAGATCATCCGGCACCCGTACAGGCGCCTGCCCCTCCAGGTGATCCGGGGAAGCCACCAGCACCCGATGGGCCACCGTCAGCTTGCGCGCCACCACTCCCAGAGGCAGCTCGAAACCGCCACCAATCGCCGCATCGAAGCCCTGGCCGATCAGGTCCACCTGGCGGTTATCGAAATGCCAGTCCGGACGGATCTCCGGGAAGCGCCGCAGGAACTCCCTGAGCAGCGGCACGATGTACAGGCGTCCGAACACCGTCCCCATGCTGACCTTGAGCGTTCCCGCCGGGCGCCCCTTGGCACTGGCGAGGTTGGCCACGGCATTCTGGATGCTGTGCAGGCTGGTACCGACTTCGGCCAGGAACAACTGCCCGGCCTCGGTCAAGGTCAAGCGCCGGGTGCTACGCTGGAACAGCCGCACGCCCAGTCGGGCTTCGAGCTTGGCAACGCTCTTGCCCACTGCCGCCGGCGTCAGGCCCAGACGTCGCGCCGCCTCGGCAAAGCTGCCGACCTCGGCACTACGGACAAAACATTCGATACTGCCGAGGCTCTCCATGATCACCACTATAAACTTTTGGTTTACACAGACTGTAGCAATTACCGTCTACACGGTCATCAATTCACGGTCGATACTGGCTCCCAACAGCAAGGCCCCCTCCCTTCCCCTAACGGCCTTGAACTTTGGAGAATGAAATGAACGAACATGATCTGAGCGGTAAAGTGGCCCTGGTCCAGGGCGGTTCCCGTGGCATTGGCGCAGCCATCGTCAAGCGCCTGGCCGCACACGGCGCCGCAGTGGCCTTCACCTACGTGAGTTCCGCCAGCAAGGCCGAGGCGTTGCGCGACAGCGTCATCGCCGATGGCGGCAAGGCCCTGGCGATCAAGGCCGACAGCGCCAGTGCCGACGAGATCCGCCAGGCGGTCAGCGACACCGTGAAAGCCTTCGGCCGGCTGGATATCCTGGTCAACAATGCCGGCGTATTGGCCATGGGACCACTGGAAACCTTCAGCCTGGAAGACTTCGACCGGACCCTGGCAATCAACGTCCGCAGCGTGTTCATCGCCACCCAGGAAGCCGCACGGCACATGGGCGATGGTGGTCGGATCATCAACATCGGCAGCACCAACGCCGAGCGCATGCCGTTTGCCGGGGGGGCCACCTATGCGATGAGCAAGTCGGCCCTGGTCGGGCTGACCAAGGGCCTGGCGCGCGATCTCGGGCCACGGGGCATCACCGTCAACAACGTGCAACCCGGACCGGTCGACACCGACATGAACCCGGCAAACAGCGAGTTCGCCGATAGCCTGTTGTCGCTGATGGCCAGCGGTCGTTATGGTCACGTCGATGAAATCGCCAGCTTCGTCGCCTACCTCGCAGGGCCGGAGGCGGGCTACATCACCGGCGCCAGCCTGACCATCGATGGTGGTTTCAGCGCCTGACGAGCAGGGGGTCGCCGGGACTTTCCCGGCGACCCAACGCCTGCTCAAGCAAGACCAGGAAGGCCGCGGCGGCCGGCGTCGGTCGATGGGACCAGACCGCATACAGGTGCCGTGACGGCGCGTCGTACACCGGCACCGTCACCACGCCACTGAAACCCTCGGCAATCTTGCTCGGCACCAACCCCACCGCCAGCCCTCGCCGCACGAACTCGCCTACCAGCATCACGTTCCCCGCCTCGAACTGCACCCGGTGGCGCAACCCGGCTGCGGCAAAGGCCTCGTCGGTCTGCCGGCGCCCGGCAGTGCCAGCCTGGAAGTCCACCAGCGGCTGGTCCTCCAACTTCGCCAACGGCAGGCGCTCGTAGCTGGCCAGCGGATGATCGGGCGGCACCACTGCCACCAGTTCCTCCTCTGCCAACAGACGCATCGCCAGTCCCTCGATCTTCTCTCCCGGCCAGAGACCGACGAAGGCCAGGTCCAGCCGGCGTTCACGGACATCCGCCATGAGCAGCTCGCTCTTGCTCATGTTCAGGTGGATGTCCACCTGTGGATAAAGTCCATGGAACCGCGCCAGCAGCTCCACCAGGTCGATCTCGGTCAACGACGAGATCTTGCCGATCGACAGGCTGCCACGCACTTCTCCCGAGACCGCCGCCACCTCGGCGACGATCCGCCGGGTCGCCTCCAGGGCTGGCCGGGCACTGCGCACGAAGGCCTCGCCGGCAGCGGTCAGCCGAACCTTGCGCGAGCTGCGCTCGAACAACGCTGTCCCGAGATGCTCCTCCAGCCGGGCAATCTGGTGGCTGAGCGCCGACTGGACGATATGACAACGCTCCGCCGCCCGGGTGAAGCTGCCTTCGTCCGCCACCGCCAGGGCGTACTCGATCTGTTTCAGGTTCATCGGTTGCATCTCGTTTACAGATGGATGAAATGAAAACAATGCATTGGCGTCATGCTAAGACATTCCGAATACTTCGCACACCTAGATCCCATAACGAGACAGGCAATGTCCGACACAATGAACAAACCCTTGAGTACTGCCCTGATCCTGCTGATGGCGACCGCCACCGGCCTGGCCGTGGCCAGCAACTATTACGCACAGCCGCTGCTGCACACCATCGCCCAACAGCTGGGCCTGAGCATGGCCACCGCCGGGACCATCGTCATCACTGCGCAGCTGAGCTATGGCGCCGGCCTGTTGTTGCTGGTACCGCTCGGCGACCTGTTCGAGCAGCGCCGGCTCATCGTCGTCATGACCCTGATCAGCGCCGTCGGCCTGCTGATCAGTGCCTTCGCCCCGGGCCTGCCCTGGCTGCTGTTGGGCACGGCGCTGACCGGACTGTTCTCGGTGGTGGCCCAGGTGCTGGTCCCCATGGCGGCCAGCCTGACCCCACCAGAGCAACGCGGGCGGGTGGTCGGCACGCTGATGAGCGGCCTGCTGCTGGGCATCCTGCTGGCTCGCACGGCGGCGGGCACCCTGTCATCGTTCGGTGACTGGCGAGCCATCTATCTGCTCGCCGCCGGGCTGATGTTCGTCTGCGCCTTCGCCTTGTCCCGCGCATTGCCACAGCATCGGCAGAATGCCGGCCTGACTTACCCGGCGCTGCTCGGCTCGGTGTTCCGCCTGTTCGTCGAGGAACCGGTCTTGCGCCTGCGAGCGGTTCTGGGCCTGCTGAGCTTCTGCCTGTTCGCACTGTTCTGGACGCCGCTGGCGTTCCTGCTGGCGAACCCGCCCTACGGCTATTCGGATGGAGTGATCGGCCTGTTCGGCCTGGCCGGGGCCGTCGGGGCCATGGCCGCCAACCTCGGCGGACGCATGGCGGACCGCGGCAGGGGTGAGTTCGCCACCACCATCGGCCTGCTGGCGCTGCTGCTGTCCTGGCTGCCATTGGGCTTCGCCGGCCATTCGCTGGCCGCGCTGCTGGTCGGCGTGCTGGTCCTCGACTTCGCCGTGCAACTGGTGCACGTGAGCAACCAGAACGCGGTGTTCAAGGTCCGCCCGGCGGCACGCAACCGCCTGAATGCGGGCTATATCACCTGCTACTTCATCGGCGGCGCACTGGGGTCACTGCTGGGGGCACAGTTGTGGGGGCCTTACGGCTGGAACGGGATCGTCGTCGCCGGCGGGCTGATTTCGGCGCTGGCACTGGGCATCTGGACGCTGGTGCAGCGGCGGATCGGGGCGACGGTGTCGGCCTGATCCGCGAAGAGATCACTCCAGCTCTACATCAGTTCCTGGCCCAATCGATCGCCGGCAAGCCCATCGGCTCCAGGGCGAAGTGCTTGAGCGAGGTCACCACCCGGTCCGCATGATGGTACTTTTCCACCGCCATCGCCGGATCGGGCACCGCCACCGCATACATGCCGGCCGCTTTCGCCGCCGTCACGCCGAACGGTGAATCCTCGAACACCAGGCAATCCTCGGCGGCCACGCCCAGGCGGCTCGCCGCCAGCAGGAAGATATCCGGCGCCGGCTTGGCCTGGCCCACCTGGGGATCGTCGGCGGTGACGATGGTGTCGAACAGCGCGAACCACTCCCGATGCAGGGTGGTCTTGAGTTCGAACGAGCCTCGCGACGAACTGGTCCCTACCGCAATGGGAATGTTGTGCGCCGACAGATGCCGCACCAACGCCTCGGCACCGGCCATCGAACCGGCTTGCGGAAAGCGCTCGCGCATCAGGGGTTCGCGCACCGCGAGAAACTCCTCGGGGCTGATCGGCAACTCCATCGCTTCCACCACATAACGCGCCAGGTCGCCCGCGCCACGGCCAATGATGTTCTGCTTGTGGCTCCAGTCGAAGCGACGGCCATAACGACCGACGATGATCTGGGTGACCTCCGAGTAGATGCCCTCGGTATCAAGCAACAGTCCGTCCATATCGAAAATCACGGCCTTGATCGGGCCCGGGGAAGCAAAATCAACAGCAGTCATCGCATCCGATCCGTATACAGGAAGTTGAACTCAGGGCGGCTCAGGTGCGGCCAGGAAAGTACAAGCCTCGCAGAGCTGGCTGATTGTTTCCATCGTTGAATGACGCGGTGATGTCCAGCCGCGGAAAAATCGCCAACGGAGGGTGTCGCTGCAGGGCCAACGCCGCCCGCCAAATTTGAGCAGTCATTTTCACCAGGGCGCACTATCATGTCCGCAGTTTTTCAAGGCCCGTGGCCATCGCATCGCACAGAGACGCCAGCATGATCCCCAAAGAATCCCGCAGCGAGGTCGCCCTCGCCAAGTTCCTCGACGCCAACCCACACCTGCGCGAAGAGACCCAGGGCCTGAGCCCGACCGAACAGCAGCAGCAATTCCAGTGGGCCTTCGACGACGAGGCCGAGAACCAGGGCATCGAACCCTGGGAACTGACGCTGCAACTGATCGCCGAAAGCCCGGAGGAACTGCAGGCCATGCGCCTGGAAGTGCACCGTGAAGTGGCCGAGGCACTGGGCATGGATTGGGACGAGTACTGCTCGTTCAACGATATTTCCGAAGACTGAGCCCTCCTTTCCCGGCCATTCGTCGATTCGCCGGCACCAACACCCCGCTCGCACGGCCCAATATCAGGTAAGGACTCTCGAACAAGGAGACTGACCATGATGTCCTCAAGACTTGCGACGCTGGTGTTGACCGGCCTGTTGTCATCGGCATCCCTGGCGAGCTTCGCCGCAGAATCGACCACCGGGCCGACCAATCCGGTGGAACAACCCAAGCCGCCACAGCTTCCCGGCGGTATCAATCCCGACAATGGCAGTGTGATCAAGAACGGCGCCCAGCCTCCCGGCAGCAACGGTATCGACCCACGCAACCAGGGCAGCGACACCGGTCGCCAGGGTGGCATGAATACCGATGGCAACGGCCCCATCGGTGACGGCAACACCCCGGGCTCCGGCACCAAGGGCCTGGAGTCGGGTGGAGCCGGTACCCGCTAGAAACCTCCACGGTGCCGACGTGCTGCGCCGGCACCCTTGCGACCCTCACAGCAAGGAGTCAGAAGATGCCACGAGCCAGCAAAGCCAAATACACCGCCGCGCAGAAACGCCAGGCGGCTCGTATCGAATCCAGCTATGAAGAAAGGGGCCTGCCGCCAGCAGAGGCCGAAGCGCGTGCCTGGGCCACCATCAACAAGCAGTCGGGCGGTGGCGAGCGACCTGGCGGCTCCGGGCGCAACAAGTCGGAAGCAGCCAAGGCCAAGTCGCGTTCGGACTCTTCGAAACGTGCAGCCGCCAGCCGCCAGGGTCATCCACGCGACAGCCAGGCCTCGCTGCAGACGCAGAGCAAGGCCAGCCTGCTACAGGAAGCACGGGCCCGGCACATCGTCGGGCGCTACAGGATGCGTAAGCAGGAATTGATCGAGGCGCTGCACAAGACGGCCTGACCCCGACTGAAAGCGTTGGCCGGCGCCTAGCCGGCCACCCGCGAACTTCGTGTCGTGGGCATCTGGTTGCCCTGCAATTCCCCCCGCAACTCGGCTACCAGGTTGGCAATCGCCCGGGAACTGGTCAGTGTCTGGCTGGAGATCCCGGTCACCAGCAGGTCCACCCGACCAGTCGGTTCATCGAAAACCTTGACCGTCAGCGACGCGTCGGGCGCCACCGTGCATTGGCAACGCAGGGGCAGGAATCCGAGCTCGATGATGTTGCGCAGTTCAAGAATTGAAATCACGTCGGTACATCCTTTTGAAGTGACAGGCAAACGGGCACTCATTGCCCGCCTGTGAGCCTAGCAGCCCTACGTCAGTGCTCAAGCTCATGGCTCAACTAAATTTTCCTGTTCCAAGACACGGCAGACGGCTCTATTCTTTTGAATAGATCAATGACGACTTGGAGCATGCACGATGGACACACTGAGCAAATCGGAAATCGAGACCGAACTGGCCTCCCGTTTGCCCAGCTATGAAGTCGAATGCACACTGCATTCCGACGGCACCCTGTCGGCGATCCTCAGCGGCCCGAATGCCGACCACTTCGCCGTGACCGGCATCGTCAGGGCCGACTACCGCGGGCGTGAATCCCTGGCCCGACTGGCCAGGGAGATCCTCGAGGAAATGGTCCTGTCGCGCCAGGGCAGCAAGACCAGTCGACTGCAGCGGCTGTGATCAGTCGCCCTGGTGATGGCTCATCTCCAGCTTCCTGGCCATGTCCAGGTGCATGCGCAACTTGGGCAGGGTCTGTTCGGCGAACGCCTTCAACTCGGCTGACTGCGACTGGCTGGCCTCGTCCTCGAACAGCTTGATCACTTGTTCATGGGCCTTGATCTGGTTGGCCACGTACGCCACGTCGAACGATTCCCCTTCCTGCACCTGCAGGATCATTTTCCTGGCCCGATCCATGATCTGTGCGTCGGAGGCCATCGGCAGGTCGTGCTTGCCGGCAATGGCCTTGAGATCACGATTGGCGTCGGTGTGATCCTTGATCATCTCCACGGCATAGCTGTTGATGTCCGTGGAAGCCGTCTTCTGGATCGCCAGGCGACTGCTCTCGATCTCGGCGATACCGGCCGCCGAGGCGCTGTCGATAAACTCGGCCGGGGTTTGCGCCAGCGCCTGGGTGGCCAGGCTGGCGCCCAGCACCAGGCTGAAAAACATCGGGCATCGTCGTGGGGCCTTGCGGCTCATGGCTGTCCTCCTGCGGAAAAAACCGTGCTTTACCGAATTGGGAATGCCCTGGACGACAAAGGTTTAGAAAAAACGCCACGGCCGCGACGAACGGCAGGCAAAAAAAAGCCCGCGGGAGGGCGGGCAAGGGAAGCTTTTGAACGAGCGATCGGACTATATCCGTGGCGTGGCAGCCTCACAGTGAAAGAATTTTCATCTTCGCCGCGGCTTGCTCCAGGTCATTGCACGAAGGCGCTCGAACAGACATGCCAACCAAAGCAGCAGAGAGTCATTTTCATCAGCTGTTTTTTGAAACAATTGCACAATTCTTCATGAGTCTTCCTCAGCGAAATCACCTATACAGGGTGTATATCCAGCAAAATCCCAGACACCGAACATGACACCGCCGAGCTTCCTCCTGACCTCTCCCAACGCTCCCAGGCATTTCGTCCTTCTGGACCAGAACGGCATCTGCCTGGCATTCAAGAGCTGCCGGGACCGGCCACAGCACGGTAACTGGGTGGGTGTCGAGGAAGTCCGCCTGGCCTGGCTCCATCACCCGCTTCCCGCCCATGCCCGCAGGCCCCAGGACGACCAGGAAACACCTTGAGCGCAAACCGGCCAGGTCATCCGATTGGCGTACCTGTCGGCCCAAGCGCTGTCTCTGGGCCACCCCACGACGTACATCGATCAACCCAGTAACATGCGTATGCGACTCTTTGATCGGGACGCGCCCCCGATCGGTTGGCCGTCCGAGTGGACCTCTCTGGAAAGGAACGCAAATGTTGTGGGTGGTGATGCTCGGTGGAAAACATCCCCGGGCCAAGATAGAAGTGCATGATGTGGCCTTCGTACAGGCCGACAGCCTGGCGGACAGCTATCGGCAACTACGCCAGGATTGGTTCGGCAGCCCGGCCGGCCTGCATATCGATGCGTGGATGCAGGTCGATGGCGTCGAGCGCTGGAAAGTCGGTTTCAGCGACCTGGCTCCGGCCCCCGACTCTCCACGACTGTTCTTCATCAACCTCGGTGGCTACGAGGCTGGCGTCTATGGCGAGGCCCATCGGTATCTGCTGGTGGTTGCCCAGGACCGCGAACAGGCCAAGGCCAAGGGCAAGCGACAGATGCTGCGCGAGTGGGACAAGCACCACACCGACGCCCTGCTCGACGTCGACGACTGCCTGCCGATCGACCAGGTCGGCGGGCGTTATGTCGAACTGCTGGAGGCGCCGCACCGGGGCATCGTGCAGCGTAACGACTACATCATCCTGTCCTGATCAGAGAAACTCGACCCCCGGCAGATCCAGCTGCGGCAGCTCGCCGCCGAGGAAATCGCGGAAGGCCAGGATCCGCTCCTTGCGCAGGCTGCCCTTGAGCCAGACCAGGTAATAGCTGTCCCCGGTGCCGACGGCGCTCTTGAACGGCAGGGCCAGCAGCCCTTCCCGCACGTCTTCCAGCACCAGCCCAAGATCGGCGATCGACACCCCATGACCGCGCATCGCCGCGGCAATGCCCTGGTCGAGGGTCCCGAACACCTTGCCGCGATCGAGCCGGACCTGCTCGTCGCGATCGACACGGCGCAACCAGCGCCGCCAGTCCCGACGATCCGATGACGGATGGATCAACTCATGCTGTTGCAGGGTGTCGAGGCTCCAGGCTTGCGACCCCAGCGCCTTGCTCGCACAAATGGGAATCAACCATTCGTCGAAGAGCTTGCAGCATTCGGTCTGCGCACCGAAATGCCCATCCCCGAGCAGGATCGCGCAGTCATAGGGCTCGGCGTAGAAATCCACGCTGTCGATGTCCATCCACACGCTGGACAACTGAATCGGCAGCCCGGGATCGGTCTCCTTGAGTTTCTCCAGTACCTGCAACAGCCAGCGCATGGTCAGGCTCGACGGGGCCTTGAGCCGCAGGTGGCCGGCATTGGCCCGAAACGGCAGGCAGGCGTCCTCGATCAGCTTGAAGCCAGCCTTGAGTTCCTGGGCCAGGCCTTGCCCGGCGTCGGTCAGTTGCAGTTTCGGGCCCTTTCTCTCGAACAGGTGACAACCGAACAGCTCCTCCAGGTTGCGGATATGCCGGCTGATGGCGCTCTGGGTCAGCGACAGTTCCTCGGCCGCCCGGGTAAACGAGCAGGAGCGCGCCGCCACTTCGAAGGCACGCAGGGCATAGAGCGGGGGGATACGTTCGGCCATCAGCACGCCCATCATGATTAATAATCATAGTTGGTCACAGATTTATCCATTTTTCAAACCGCCTGCATCACCTCAGGCTTGGCCTCCACGAATCCCCGGCTACAGGCGACCTTCCTGCCATGAACTTCTCGTTGCTGCTGCTCTACCTGCTCAGTGTTGCCCTGCTGATCGTCACGCCCGGACCGGTGGTCGCGCTGGCCATCAACACCAGCCTGAAGGCCGGCACCGGCCGCGCCCTGCTCACGGTGCTCGGCACCAATGGCGCCTCGCTGGTCCTTGCCCTGCTGGCGATCCTGATCCTGGCCGGCAGCCTATCGCTCAACGAACAGTTGCTGAACCTGGTGAGCTTCGCAGGCTGCCTGTTCATCGGCCACCTGGGTCTCCAGGGGCTCAAGGACGCCCTGCGCACGCCAGTCGACGATCGCCCGCAACAAGCACTACCCAGTTCACGCAGCGGATTTGTGAAAGGTTTCCTGGTGGGCATCTCCAACCCCAAGGACATCATCTTTTTCGTGTCCTTCTTCCCGCAGTTCATCCAGATCACCCCGTCGTTCGGCCACAGCGCCCTGCTGCTGACCGTACTTTGGGTACTGGTCGATTTCAGCATCCTGGGCCTGTACATCCACCTGGCCAGCCGCATGTTTTCCGCCCGGCACAAGGCCAGGGTGACGTTCGCCTCCAGTCTGGTGCTGCTGTTGGTGGCGATCTTCGGTGCCGGCTATGCGGCCCGCTCGCTGCTGGTGGCGCTGCATTGAAAGGCGTATTTCAGTCATCATTCGATCAATGAATGATGATTAGCGCCATCCGGTGTTTCTGCTAGGGTCGGTGCATTCGAACAGAGAGCTCACGGGATGAACGCACTCGAACAGCACAGCTTGTCCGTCAACGGCATCACGCTGAGCGTGCAGGTGGCGGGCCCCCAGGAGGGGCGGCCGGTCTGGCTGCTGCACGGGTTCCCCGAGTGCTGGCATTCCTGGCGCAAGCAGGTACCGGCGCTGATAGAGGCCGGTTATCGGGTCTTCGTCCCGGAAATGCGCGGCTATGGCCGCAGCAGTGCACCGCAGGACAGCGCGGCCTATGCACTGCTGACCCTTTGCGGCGACATCCAGGCGGCCATGCAGGCCTTCGGTCATGAACAGGTCGCCATGATCGGCCACGACTGGGGGGCACCGGTGGCCTGGCACCTGGCGCTGCTGGAACCCCAGCGGGTCCGCGCGCTGGTCGCCCTGTCGGTGCCCTTCGCCGGTCGCTCCAAACGCCCGGCGATCGAAAGCATGCGCGAGTTCTTCGCCGACCGGTTCAACTACATCCTCTACTTCCAGAAGCCGGGCGTCGCCGAACAGGAACTGGATGCGGACATCGATCGCACCCTGCGCACCTTCATGGGCGATACCGAGGTGTTCCTGCAGAGCAAGCCGGCCGATGCCAGGCTGTTCGATGGCGTGGCCTGCCCCGCTGCACTGCCGCACTGGTGTAGCGAGGAAGACTTCGAAGCCTATCGCCAGACCTTCGCCGGCAAAGGCTTCCACGGCGCCCTGAACTGGTACCGCAACTTCGAGCGCAACTGGCAGGAAACCGAATGCCTGGCCGGGGCCCAGGTAGGACAACCGACGCTGTTCATGGTCGGCGACCGCGATCCGGTCGGTGCCCTGGAAGCGCATACGATCAAGCGCATGCCCAATGTGGTGCCAAACCTGGAACAGCGGGTCCTGAAGGATTGCGGGCACTGGATCCAGAACGAAAAGCCCGAGGAGGTGAACGCGGCGCTGCTCGATTTTCTTGGGAGGCATTACCCGTAGGGGAACTCAGGGGCCTGCTGCGAAGCATCAGCCTGCAGCGCCACTGCTGGACCAAGCTGATCAATACACAGACCGCAGCAACGACCAGGGTAATGCCTTCACGGCCAATCTCATAACCGAAGACCCTGACCATTCAGGCAATCGCCAGGGCCTTCATGGCGACGGAGGCAACACTGGCACCTACGGCCCCGGCCAGCCACTCGCCGGCGACAGAGCCTCCTAAAAGCGCGAGGGGATCGCCTTTCAGAAGAGTGTTGGAGAAGCCAGACAGCAAAAAGCCCCGGAGCTATTAACTACCGGGGCTTTGCGAATTTGGCGGTGAAGGAGAGATTCGAACTCTCGATACAGTTTCCTGTATACACACTTTCCAGGCGTGCTCCTTAAGCCACTCGGACACTTCACCGTATCTCGTCAAACCGATTCAGTCTGTCGAGGCGCGCTAATGTAGTCGAAAGCGTTCCCGATGGCAAAGGTTTTTTTCAGAATTTTCATGCGGTTAAGTCAAATAGTCGATTTTTCGCCAGGGACGCCCGCCTCGATCAGGGCAAACCCGCCAATCTCCGGCCCCGCCTGCGGCCTGCGGCACCGATGAAGCAGGCGCCTGGCAGCCCCTCGGCGCCCAACCAGGGGCCAAAGCCTGACTCACCAGTCAGTCACGGCGCTTTACCTGCCCGGTGCGGCTGGGTAACGTCTGCTCCACTTCTATATAAGGAATTGCGTCATGAGTGAATTGATCTCCTACCACCTCGAAGACGGTATCGCGACGCTGACCTTGAGCAATGGCAAGGTCAACGCCATTTCCCCCGACGTGATTACCGCCTTCAATGCCGCCCTGGACCAGGCCACCACCGACCGCGCCGTGGTGATCATCACCGGCCAGCCCGGCATCCTGTCCGGCGGCTATGACCTGAAAGTGATGACCGCCGGGCCCAAGGAAGCCGTCAGCCTGGTGACTGCCGGCTCGACCCTCGCCCGCCGCCTGCTGTCCCACCCGTTCCCGGTGATCGTCGCCTGCCCCGGCCACGCCGTCGCCAAGGGCGCCTTCCTGCTGTTGTCGGCCGACTACCGCATCGGTGTCGACGGTCCCTTCAGTATCGGCCTGAACGAAGTGCAGATCGGCATGACCATGCACCACGCCGGCATCGAGCTGGCCCGCGACCGGTTGCGCCGCTCGGCCTTCCATCGCTCGGTGATCAATGGCGAAATGTTCTCGCCCAAAGATGCCGTGGATGCCGGTTTCCTCGACAAGTTGGTCGCCCCAGAAGCCCTGTTGGAAACGGCACTGAACGCCGCCCAGCAGTTGAAGAAGATCAACATGAATGCGCACAAGAAAACCAAGCTGAAAGTACGCAAGGAATTGCTGGAAACCCTCGACAACGCGATCATCCTCGATCAGGAACACCTGAACTGATCCCCTGACAGGCCACATCGCAAAGCCCGACCTCGCGTCGGGCTTTTTCTTGCCTGTATAGCTCCACATCCAGTCGATCGAAGGGCTAAAACCCATACCCTTGATTGCCGTATCCGGTCCTCCTGGCATCGATTGCCGAATCCAGTGCACAACCGTACACTGCCTGACCTTTTGCCAGGGAAGCTCGCCAGATGCTGTTCGTATTGCGCATGTCATTGATGGGACTGCACTTCATTATTGCCGGGCTTCTCGGCCTGCTGCTCGTGCTCTGCCGCCCCTTCAACCCGGACAACAGCCGGCTCTGCGCGCGCGTCTATGCCCGCCCGGCCATGCGCATCCTGCGCCTGAAGCTCGACAGCGAAATCGAGTCTCTACGCGATCAATCGCAGAGCTGCGTGCTCATCGCCAATCACCAGTCCAACTACGACCTGTTCGTGTTCGGCAACGTGGTGCCCCGGCGCACCGTCGCCATCGGCAAGAAAAGCCTCAAGTGGGTGCCGTTCTTCGGCCAGATTTTCTGGCTGGCGGGCAATGTACTGATCGATCGCGGCAATGCCTACCAGGCACGGCGGGCGATGCGGACCACCACCGACACCCTGCAACGCAAGGACACGTCGATCTGGGTGTTTCCCGAGGGCACCCGCAACCAGGGCCAGGAGTTGCTGGCCTTCAAGAAAGGTGCGTTCCAGATGGCGATCGCCGCCGGCGTGCCGATCGTGCCAGTGTGTGCCAGCAACTACGTCCGGCATATGCGCCTCAATCGCTGGCGCAGCGGCCAGGTGATGATTCGCTCGCTGCCGGCGATCCCCACTGCCGGGCTGACCTCGGAAGACGTGCCCAGGCTGATGGCGCAGTGCCGGGAACAGATGCGCGAATGCATCGAGGCGATGGATCGGCAGGTACAGGCCGAGACAGCCTGAGCGTTGTCGTTGCAGGCATTTATCGTGGGGGACCGCATCGACTAAAAGCCCTGTGCAAGGCATCGCAATCTTCTGGAGAGAGGCCAGGCAGGCTAAGCTGCACTTGTCTTTCCCCTTCAAAAGAAGAAGCGATCAGCATTATGGGTAGAGTCGTTGCGGCCGCGGTGTACAGCGCCGGCAAGAAAGTCACCAATATCACCCTCGACGAAGGCGCCGCCTGGGCGGCAAAACCGGGACACTTCGTCTGGATCGGCCTGGAAGAACCCAACGCCCAGGAGCTGGCCAACCTGCAGAAGCAGTTCAACCTGCATGAACTGGCCATCGAGGATGCCCTGGAAAAACACAGCCGGCCGAAACTGGAAACCTTCGGCGATGCGCTGTTCATCGTCACCTATTCGCCGATCCGCAACGAGGGCAAGCTGGAGTTCATCGAGACCCACATCTTTGCCGGCAAGGGCTACATCATCACTTGCCGCAACGGGCACTCGAAATCCTATGCCCATGTCCGTCAACGCTGCGAAGCCCGCCCGCTCCTGCTGGAGCACGGCGAGGACTTCGTACTCTATGCCCTGCTCGACTTCGTCACCGAGAGCTACCAGCCGGTCAGCGAAGCCATTCACGCCGAGATCGACGAACTGGAGAGGAACATACTCTGCAGCACGCTGAACGAGGGGGATATCCAGCGCATCCACCATCTGCGTCGCGACGTGCTGCGCCTGCGCCGCCATGTGGCGCCGATGGTCGAAATCAGCGAAGAGGTCTCGCGCCTGGCCTTCCCGTTCATCGACAAGAACATGCGTCCGTATTTTCGCGATGTGCAGATCCACGTGACCCGGCAGATGGAAGACCTGGCGACGCTGCGCGACATCGCCAGCCAGACCATCGAGATCGGCGCACTGCTGGAGTCGACCCGGCAGAGTATCGTGCAACGCAAGTTCGCCGCCTGGGCGGCGATCCTGGCGTTTCCCACGGCGGTCGCCGGGATCTACGGGATGAACTTCCAGAACATGCCGGAGCTGAGCTGGCACTACGGCTACTTCACCGTGCTCGGGGCGATTGTCATTGGCTGCACGGCCTTGTGGGCCAGCTTCAAGCGCTCGGGCTGGCTGTGAACCCGGCCTGCAGGTGATCCGGGCCTATGGCAAGCCTGCCTCCCCGAGGGAGACATGGCCCTGGACTGGCCCAAAAAACCGGGAATCAGGCGGACTTGGCTTGCGGCTTGTGCGCGACGAAACGCATCATCCATTCCGCCACCGTCGTGCCGTGATGATCCTGATCGAGGCTGGCGATGCCCTTGGAGTAGATCGTCTCGCCAAGGTTCTGCTGGCGAATGTCCAGCAGCGCCCGCGAGTAGTCATGGATGAATTCGGGATGGCCCTGGAAGCACAGCACCTGGTCGTTGATGTGGTACGCCGCGTACGGGCAGAAATCGCTGCTGGCGATGACCGTGGCGTTCTCCGGCAATTCGGTGACCTGGTCCTGATGGCTGATCAGCAGCGTCAGCTCTTCACGCACCGGGCTCATCCAGGGGGCCTTGGCCGCCATCTTGTACTGGTGGATGCCGACGCCCCAGCCCTGGTGCGCGCGCTCGGTCTTGCCGCCCAGCAGCAACGCCAGCAACTGGTGGCCGAAGCAGATCCCCAGCAGTTTGTCGCCACGCTCGTAGCGGTTCAGCAGGTAGGTCTTGAGGGTCTGGATCCACGGGTCGCTGCCGAAGGAGTCGGCCTTGCTGCCCGTCACCAGGTAGGCGTCGAAAGTCAGGTCGTCACTCGGATAATGGCCCTGCATCACGTTGTAGATACTGAACTCGGCAGTGATTGGCTGGCGGGAGAACAGACGCTCGAACATCTTCCCATAGCCCTGATACTGCTCGACCAGCTCTGGACGCAGGACATCGGTTTCCAGAATGCAGATGTGTAACGACATAAAAGTACCTGACGCGAAAGACCAAGGAGTGAAATCCGAGCCTGCCCTGAAACACGCGTCCAAGGCAAGCACGGAACACATCGGCGCCAGGCCAGGTTCAGCTCGCGCCCCTCAGAACCGCTCGTCCCTGGCGGCCTTGTCCAGCAGCAGCGCTGGCGGCGCGAACCGCTCGCCATACTGTTCGCTCAAGTAGCGGGCCCGGGCGACGAAATCCGCCAGGCCGTACTGGTTGATGAACTGCAGCGCGCCGCCGCTCCAGGCGGCAAAGCCGATGCCGAAGATCGAACCGACGTTGGCATCCGCCGTCGACTGCAATACCCCCTCTTCCAGGCAACGCACGGTTTCCAGGGCCTGTACGAAAAGCAGCCGGTCGCGCACATCGCGTGGTGGGATCTGCCGCTCGGGCTTCTCGAAGTGCAGCTTCAGGTCCGGCCACAGGTGCTTCTGCCCACCCGCCGGGTAATCGTAGAACCCACCGCCCGCCGCCTTGCCCGGACGCTCGAACGCCAGCAGGCGGTCGATCACCGCAAACGCCGGATGATCCGGCACCGACCGGCCTTCAGCCAGCAGGTCACGGGCGGTCTGCTGGCGGATATGACTCATCAGGCTCAGCGACACCTCGTCGGAGACCGCCAGCGGCCCTACCGGCATGCCGGCCTTGCGCGCCTCGTTCTCGATCAGCGCCGCCGTGATGCCCTCGCCGAGCATGGCAATGCCTTCGTTGGTGAAGGTGCCGAATACCCGTGAAGTGAAGAAACCGCGACGGTCGTTGACCACGATCGGCGTCTTGCGGATCTGCTGGACGAAATCGAAGCCCCGGGCCAGGGTTTCGTCACTGGTCTGCGCGCCCTTGATGATCTCCACCAATGGCATCTTCTCCACCGGGCTGAAGAAATGCAGGCCGATGAACTTGTCCGGTCGCGGCACCGCCGTCGCCAGGCCGGTGATGGGCAGGGTCGACGTATTGGAGGCGATCACCGCCTCGGCATCGACCACCCGTTGCGCGGCCGCCGACACCCGGGCCTTGAGGTCGCGATCCTCGAACACCGCCTCGATGATCAGGTCGCAGCCAGCCAGGTCGTCATCCGTGGCCGTTGGCTGGATCCGCCCGAGCGTCACCTCACGCTGCTCAGGGCTCAACCGGCCGCGGGCCACCTGCTTGTCCAGCAACGCCGCCGAGCGGGCCTTGCCCTGCTCGGCGACCGCCAGGCTGACGTCCTTGAGCACCACCTCGATGCCGGCCACGGCGCTGACATGGGCAATACCCGCGCCCATCATCCCGGCCCCGAGCACGCCGACCTTGCGGGTGACATGGGGCTCGATCCCCCTGGGACGCGAACCGCCGGCGTTGATCTCGTTCAACTGGAACCAGAAGGTGCCGATCATGTTCTTCGCCACCTGGCCGGTGGCGAGCTCGGTGAAATAGCGGGTCTCGATCAGGTGCGCGGTGTCGAAATCGACCTGGGCGCCCTCCACCGCCGCGCAGAGGATTTTCTCCGGGGCCGGGAAACAGCCGTAGGTCTTGCAGCGCAGGATCGACGGCGCAATGGCGAGCATCTGCGCGACCTTGGGGTCGCTCGGCATGCCACCCGGCAGTCGATACCCCGGCAGGTCCCAGGGCTGACGAGCCTGGGGATGTTCGATGATCCACGCGCGGGCCTTGGCCAACATGTCGTCGACGTCGCTCGCCAGTTCACCGAGCAGGCCGGCCTGCAGCGCCTGCCGAGCCGAGAGCTTCTTGCCTTCGAGCAGGTACGGCAGGGCCTTCTCCAGGCCCAGCAGGCGCACCATGCGCACCACCCCGCCCCCGCCGGGCAGCAGGCCCAGGGTGACTTCCGGCAAGCCCAGTTGCACGGCCTTGTCGTCCAGGGCGATGCGGTGCTGGCAGGCCAGGCAGATCTCCCAGCCACCCCCCAGGGCGGCACCGTTGATCGCGGCCACCACCGGCCGCTGCAGGGTTTCCAGCGCCCGTAACTGCGCCTTCAGCTCGAGTACGCCGTCATGGAAGGCTTGCGCGTGCGCTGGCGTGACCTTGATCAACTCGTTGAGATCACCACCGGCAAAGAAGGTCGGCTTCGCCGAAGTGATGATCACCCCGGCCAGCTCCTCGCGCTCGGCGGTCAGGCGTGCCACGCAGCCGGCCATCGCCTCGCGGTAGGCGGCATTCATGGTGTTGGCCGTCTGGCCGGGCATGTCCAGGGTCAGGACAACGATCCGGTCGGCACCCTTTTCGTAGCGAATGGCATCAGTCATGGCAGGTTTCCCGATCGGTTCAGAGACGTTCGATGATGGTGGCAATGCCCATGCCGCCACCGACGCAAAGCGTGGCCAGGCCGTAGCGCAACTGCCGCTGCTCGAGCTCGTCGAGCAGCGTGCCGAGAATCGCGCACCCGGTGGCGCCCAGTGGATGGCCCAGGGCTATCGAGCCGCCGTTGACGTTGACCTTGTGCGGGTCGACCGCCATGTCCCGGATGAACTTGAGCACCACCGAGGCAAAGGCCTCGTTGACCTCGAACAGGTCGATATCGCCAATCTGCAGGCCAGCCTTGGCCAGGGCCTTGCGGGTGGCTGGCGCGGGCCCGGTGAGCATGATGGTCGGGTCGGTCGCGGTGACCGCGCTCGCGACGATCCGCGCCCGCGGCCGCAGGCCCAGCTCACGGCCCTTGTCCGCCGAGCCGATGAGCATCAGTGCGGCACCGTCGACGATTCCGGAACTGTTGCCCGGGGTGTGTACATGCCGGATACGCTCGACATGGCTGTAGACCCGCAGGGCCGTCGCATCGAAGCCCATCTGCCCGATCATTTCGAAACTCGGCTTGAGTTGCCCCAGGCCCTCGAGGGTCGAGTCGGCCCGAATGAACTCGTCATGGTCGAGCAGCACGATGCCGTTCTGGTCGAGCACAGGCACCAGGGACTTGCGGAACGCCCCGGCCGCCCGCGCCCGCGCGGCCTTCTGCTGCGACTGCAGGGCGAAGCCATCGACATCCTGGCGACTGAAGCCTTCCAGCGTGGCGATCAGGTCCGCGCCGATGCCCTGGGGCGTGAAGTGGCAGTGCAGGTTGGTCTGCGGGTCGAGCACCCAGGCGCCGCCGTCGCTGCCCATCGGCACCCGTGACATGGACTCGACGCCACCGACCACCACCAGGTCCTCGAAACCCGAACGGACCTTCATCGCGCCCAGGTTCACCGCCTCCAGGCCCGAGGCACAGAAGCGGTTGACCTGCACCCCGGCGACACTGACATCCCAATCCGCCACCAACGCCGCCGTCCTGGCGATATCGGCACCCTGGTCGCCCACCGGCGTCACGCAACCGAGAACGATGTCATCCACTTCACGTGTATCGAGCCCGGTGCGCTGTTGCAATGCCGTCAACAGGCCAGCCAACAGGTTGACCGGCTTGACGCTGTACAAGGCGCCACCGGCCTTGCCCTTGCCCCGGGGCGTACGCACCGCATCGAATATCAGAGCCTCTGTCATGACGTCCTCGAACCGTTCAGGTGGGGAGAAAAGCCGCGTTCCCACCTTAGGCCCGACCCGCCAGGATTCAATGACCGAACCGCTCATCGGCCTTGACCCTCACGCTCGGACGAACGGTAGCCTGCTAAGGGCCTGATCGTTCGGGTGCCTGCAAGTGTCTAGCAAAAGGCCCGCTAGCCAGCTGGCTATCTGCCTCATGCCTTTTTAGAAGCTTAATCAACTAAATACATGGCAAAGAGTTCTAAACCAAGTGTGACGCGGGCCCTAAGGTTATTCCTGTGGAGTGGCCGCCGGGTTTTGCCGGGGCACCAACACCGATTGATCGAGTCGTATCTCAGGAATAACAAAAAGAAGGCAGTCAGCCATGTTCAAGCACTCGAAAGTCCGCCAGGCCGGTTTGATCGTATTCGCCACCACCCTGCTGCTCATCCTGCCGAACCTCACCAAAGTGGCCGGCTAGAGGCTGTGGAGCTTCTTCAAAAAACCGAATTATCGCCCCGGTCAACTACCGGGGTACGGTTTTGTGTGCCAATCTTGAGCCATGACTGGATGGAGACAGGTTCATGCGCCATTGGATCGCCGCTACCCTGACAGCAGCGGCACTACTCGGCAGCCTCCCGGCCCAGGCGGGGATCATCGATGTAAACCGCGCGGTCGACGAAATCCGCGACGGTGCGCTGATCCTTGACCTGCGCAACAACAGTGATTTCGCCGCCGGCAACATCCACAACTCGCTGCAGGTCGACCTGACCCTGGAAGACGGCACCGGCATCAGCGCCGAAGGCCTGGCCTACCAGTTGCGCCTGGTGGTCCTCGACCCGAACGCCACCGTGGTGATCTACAGCGATACCAACCAGCACGCCCTGGAAGCCGAGGACACGCTGATCCGCCGCGGTTACTTCGGCATCGTCAACGGCGGCAACTACAATGAGCTGCGCGACGCGCTGTTCGACCATGTCGAGGACACCCCGACCTGGGTCTTCGACAATGACGACGACATCGCCGACCAATCCACCCCCACCACTGCACCGATCGAATAAGTACAACGAATGAAACGCCTGATCCTGCTGACGACCGCCCTGCTCTGTAGCCACCTGCACGCCGCCCAACTGACCCTCGACCTCGGCTCCGGCAGCCGAACCTGGGAGACCGAGGCGCTGCTGGCCCACCCCAGGGCGCAAACCATCACCATCGACAACGATGTCTCCTATAAACGCCAGATGACCTATCGTGCCGTGCCGGTCGCCGCCCTGCTGGACGGCATCAAGCCTGACGATCACCTGCAGGCCGTGGCACTGGACGGGTTCGCCGCCGAAATGAACGCCGCGCCCCTGCTCGGCAAGACCGGGGCCCAGGCCTGGCTGGCGGTGGAAGACCCGGCCAAGCCATGGCCGCCGCTCGCCGAAGGCAAGCCGGGAGCGGGGCCGTTCTACCTGGTATGGACGCATCCGGAAGCCGGGCATATCGGCCCCGAGCAATGGCCTTTCCAGGTCGCCAGCATCAAGCGCCTGACCTCGGTGGCGGAGCGATTCCCGGCGTTGCTGCCGGATCCGAAGCTCAAGGCCGGCGATCCGGTGAACCAGGGCTTCGCGCTGTTCCAGAAGAACTGCCTGGCCTGCCATACGCTCAACGGCGCGGGAGATGCACAGGTGGGACCGGACCTGAACATCCCGCACAACCCGACCGAATACTTTGCCGCGGGTTACCTCAAGCGCTATATCCGCGACCCGCAGAGCCTGCGCCACTGGCCGCAGGCGAAGATGCCGGCGTTCACCCCCGCCGTGCTGCCGGACAGCGACCTGGAGCTGCTGGTCGGTTATCTCAAGCACATGGCCAAGCGCAAGGTGCCTGTCCAGTAAGCCCTTTGGCTATCAGCCAGATAGCCATAGTTCATTTCCGCCAGCCAAAGCGCCGACAGATAATGAGCCCATCACGCCAACCCAGGCACCCAGGCTTTCAATGTGGACCGACCGAAAACTCGTCCACGCCACGCACTTCCCATTCGGCCACCCTCTGCGGTGGCCTTTTTTTTGCGCGAACCAGGCTGCACGAACAAAAACGGCCGGCCCAAGGGCCAGCCGTCACGATAGGGAGAGTCGGATACGTTCAGTTGAGCGCACGGATCGGGTGCTTGACACCCCACCCTTCGATTACACCCCCCAGCGGTTCGACCACCGCCCCGAAATCGTGTTCGAAGTCATCGATACCACCGTAGGTGGCGTACATCACCTTGCTCAGTTCCAGATACCAGGCCCCGTCATCCCTGGGACTGACCTGGGCATTCAGGGATTCACCACGAAACTGACCTGCCGCCCTGCGCGCCCGCTCCTCGTCCGGGAAAACGGCGTAGAACTCGATCGGATGGATACGTGCGAAATCAAAACCGCCTTCTTTCATGCGGCGCAGCACCTGGCTGCTGATGTCTTCTTGATAGGCTGTGCTCATGAAACGTCCTCCTCAGCAAGCGTTGGATAGACTTTCGCAATCCCGAACCAGGCACCCACGGTGCTGGCGGCGCGACGGAGGCCCGTCGCCGGGAAACAAGCATGTAGCTGACAAGATCAGACCACCTTAGCGAATCTCTCGCTGATCTCGATTGCAGAGTAGCGCGATGCCAGCAGCTCTGCCAGAGGGTCTGGAGGGGAAAAACCGACTTTCACGAAGCCGGTGCGATATGCAGGATCTGGATGCTGTTCTGCTCCCTGAGACTCTTGAGCGTCGGCTCGTCCATACGCCCGTCGAGATCGTTCAGATCCAGTTCGGCCGGAACCGGCAACAACCTGGCGCGAACCCATTGCGCCGCCTGTTCCATGCTGGGTTGGTGCTCGTAGTCGAAGTGCTCGACGCTTTGAACACCATGATCATCCACGAAAGTGACTGCCCACATCTTCATCGGTGTCTCCTCGCTCAAGCCCATCGCGGGCCCACATGCATGTGGACCCTGAAGCCGCGAGGATCGTTCAAGGGGTTTGCAGGCGAACAGAACCTGTAGGAGCGTGGCTTGCCCGCGAAGGCGGCAAGTCAGGCAGCCGCGATGTCGACTGGTGCACCGTCTTCGCGGGCAAGCCACGCTCCTACAAGGGAGTCGGCGGTCCAGGGCAAAGACCGCCAAACCGGTCGATCACTTCTCGGCGCGTTCCTTGAGGGCCTGCAGGGTGTTGAACGGCGCCTCGACCACGAACTTGTTCGCCAGCCACGAAGGCACGCTGCCGCCAGGCTCGGTGTGGACCTGGTAGGTTACTTCGGTGAGGTTGTCACCCTTGGGCACCAGCTTCCAGAAACCATCGACCTGGGCCACGCGTACATAGCCCTTTTCTTCCGGCTTGTAGGTCGGCACGCCCTGAAGCTTGCGGGTCAGGCTGCCGTCGGCATTCTGGATGGTGGTGATATGCATGTAGGAATCGCGATCGGTGACCGGAAACGGCGCCTTGAACTGGGTGTAGGTCCAGCTCTCGTCACCCTTCTTGTCCACCAGCTTCTGCGACTTGCACTCGTGGATCCAGGCGCAGGCACCGACCACGTCCTCCTGCAGGGCACGGATCTTGGCGACCGAGGCCTTGATCGTCGTCACGCCCTGGTAGGCCTTGTACTTGGAACCGGTCACTTCGGCGAGCGACACCTTGATCCCATTCTCATCCTTGGCCGTCTCCCAGGTCTCCGCGTACGCAGTACCGGTCAACAGCAAGCCCAAACCACAAACCACAGCCATTCGATGCAGCGAACCCATTTTCTTATTCCTTATTGTTGAAGGAGAACACACCTCAAGCCGCCGTCATTTGCTCCCACCAGCCAATCAGGCGGATGGCCTCTTCACGGCTACCGCCACACACGTCCGGGTCTGCCTTGAAGCCGCCACAGACCGCTGGCCGCTCTGGCTTGCCAAACAGCTCGCAGAGGTTTTCGACCGACAGATGCACGCAACGTTCTCCGGCAGGCTTTCCATCAGGCATGCCGGGCAGCGGCGAGCTGATGGAGGGAGCGATACAGCAGGCGCCACAACCTTCACGGCAGTTCATGGCAACACGCTCCCTGCAACGGAACCGGGGGTGTGGAAGACAGAGTAACCGCTAAAACGGCTGTTTAAAATTGGTCGCACAATTGTTTTTCAATAACTGGGTAGATGACTGCTCAGTCACCGACGAAGCGTCATGACTGGACGGAGGATTCTACTGCTTGAACTCGAAATCCAGCGCCGCGCCTTCGATTTCCCGACGGCTGTCGTTGCGCAGTTGCAGCTCCATTTCGTTGCTCAGCAGACGGCCGTTGAGTTGAAAAGGCGTCTGGGAAGCCGGCTTTTCAACGAACAACTGCGGCAACAGCGGCCGGCTCTTGGACAGCGGCACCTTGCCGACCGGCTGCATCTTGTTGACCAGCTCCTGGGGCAGGCTCAGGTCCAGCCTGGGTGGTGGCAGATGCGTCTTCACCACCTCATTATCGACCTTGCGGGGCTTGCCCGTGGCGGCCTTCCTTGCAGGAACGGTCTTTTTCGGTTGGGCTTTTTTCTGAGTAGCTGCTTTCTGGGGAGCGATGGCCTTGTTCGTCGCAGCGCTGGTTTTCTTCGTAGCGGCGGCCTTGGGTTTCTGCGTCGCACTGCTGGCGACCGGCGTTTTTTCCTGGGCCTGCGCCATGGCCGCAGTACCGGCACCCAGGCCGGTCAGCAAGGCAAGCAATAGCAGGCGTACAGCGAAAGTCGCGTTCATGAGCTCTACGGCATCGACAACAGAGTCCTCTATGCTCGCTCGTTGGGCTGACGATGACAAGTAACGCGATCGGGAATCGTCCCCAGATGCCACCGCCGGGAGCGCCTGCCGGCGTCTCCCGACGGCCGTTTCAGAACAGCCCGGCCGCAGTTTCCTGGCACAGCTGGTTGGCCAGCATGCCGAGGGTCATCAAGGCCCGTTCGGCCTCGCGATTCCAAGGGATCCCGCAGTTGAGCCGGATGCAGTGGTTGAACTGCTCGGTGTTGCTGAAGATCAGCCCCGGCGCGATGCTGATGCCCTGTTGCAGGGCCCGGACATGCAATTCCTGGGTATTGACCCGTCCCGGCAGGCTGACCCAGAGAATGAAACCACCGGTCGGCCGGGTCATCTGCGTGCCTTCGGGGAAATACTGCTGCACCGCCAGCTGGAAGGCGCTGAGGTTCTTGCGGTACTCCTGGCGGATATAGCGCAGGTGCCGGTCATAACCGCCGTTCTCCAGGTAGGCCGCCACGCCCATCTGCGTCACGCTGCAGGCCGAATGGGTACTGAATGTCTGCAAGCGCTGGATTTCCTGCTGGAACTTGCCGGCGATCATCCAGCCGATCCGTACCCCCGGCGAGAGGGTCTTGGAGAAACTCGAGCAGTAGATCACCCGGTCCAGCCGGTCATAGGCCTTGAGGGCCTTGGTCCGACCGACCTCGAACATCAGTTCGCCGTAGATATCGTCCTCGACGACCTGGATATCGAAGTCCGACGCCAGGCGCAGCAGCTGTTTCTGCCGCTCCTCGGGCATGGTCCCGCCCAGCGGGTTGCTCAGGCGCGTGGTCAGCACCAGGGCCTTGATCGACCACTGGTTGGCCGCCAGTTGCAAGGCCTCCAGGCTCATGCCGGTGGACGGATCGCTGGGAATCTCGATGACCTTCAGGCCCAGCAGATCGGCCAGCTGCAGCAGGCCATAGTAGGTCGGCGACTCGGCGGCGATCAGGTCGCCGGGCCGGGTCAGCACCCGCAGGGACATCTGCAGCGCGTCCACGCAGCCGTGGGTGATCACCACCTCGGAGGGATCGACCACCACGCCGGCGTCACGCATGCGAATCGCCACCTGGCGCCGCAACGGCTCGAAACCGGGGCTGAACATGTAGCTGAAGGCCCGTGGGCTGTGAAACCGGGTGACCTTGGCCAACTGCTGGTGCAGTGCCCGCACCGGCAGGTAGTCGACCGACGGCACTGCCGCGCCGAACGGGAACACCCCCTCGCGACGGGACTCGACCAACACCTGATGAATGATGCTGCTGCGGGTGACCAGGCCCGGCCGCTCGACCCGGGCGATATCCGGGGTCGGCGCGGTCAGCGCGGGAGTCTGGTGCACGTAGTAGCCCGACTGCGGGCGGGCGCGGATCAGCCCCTGGTCTTCCAGGTTGGCATAGGCCTGCAACACGGTCGCATGGCTGACGTTGAGCTGCGAGCTCATCTTGCGCACCGAAGGCACGCGCTCGCCTGGCTGGTAGACACCACGCCGGATGTCGTCGGCCAGTTGCTGCGCAATACGTTGGTAGAGCAATAGGTTGGTCATGAAGCGGCACTCGGTTTCAACGGCGTTTTTATTCTTGGCGGCAACGATACCGGAACAGTTTCAAAGTGTACTGGCACAGTTCCTACAATAGTCGACAATACAGTGAAGAGCGAAGCAAAACTGTATAGGCACACTTATCCCTGGAATGGCTGGGTCTTGTGGCGAGCGGGCTTGCCCGCGCTGGGGTGCGAAGCGCCCCTGAACCTGGGCCACTTGCAGTACCAGGCAGACCCGGTCGCAGGGTTTGGGACCGCTTTGCGGTCCAGCGCGGGCAAGCCCGCTCGCCACCACTGACTGGTGTTCCACCACTGGCCCGTATCCAGGAGTTGACCCGCATTCCAATTGTCAAAGGTGACCGGGCATGAAAAAACCCGGCACCTTGCGGATACCGGGTCTGTTCGTGAAACGCCTGGGCCTCAGCGGGCGGCGCCCAAACGGCCCTTTTCGTCGGAGAAGACCACTTCCACCCGACGGTTCTGCGCCCTGCCACGCTCGGTGGCATTCACGTCGATCGGGTACTCGTCGCCATAGCCGACCACCTCGATGCGCTTTTCATCGATGCCCAGGTCAACCAGCATGTCCGCCACGGACTGGGCCCGATCACGGGACAACTGCAGGTTGCTCTCCTTCTCGCCGGTGCTGTCGGTATAGCCTTCGATGCGCACGATGCGTTTCGGGTTGAGCTGGAGGAACTGCACCAGCTTGAGGATCGCCCGGTTGGCGGAACTCTGCAGTTCCGCCTCGCCGGTGTCGAACAACACGTCACCCAGGGTCATCACCAGGCCGCGGTCGGTCTGGGTACTGGCCTGGCTGATCTGCTCCTCGACCCACTTGCCCTGCTGCTGCACGCTGATCAGCTTGGATTCACGCAGCGCCAGTTGCAGGCGCTGGCGCTCCAGCTCCAGCTTGGCGGCACGCTCCTGGTTCAGCGCCTGCTCGGTATGCTGGCGGGCGATGTCCGAGTAGCGCTCGCTCAGGTAGGCGTAGTGCTCCACATCCGCGCCGCTGCCCCAATAGCTGGACAAGCGATCGGCACGCGCCAGCGACTCGCCCGCACGGATCACGTCCTTGGGTGCATAGCGCAGCACGTTGCTGTCCTCCTTGACCTTCTGGAAGCTGGCCGAAGCCTGCTGCAAGGCCGCCTCGCTGGACTGCTGGCCAGCGCAACCGTAGAGGCTGACACAACCCAGCGCCAGCAGGACGCTGACCATTCGGCTCGGATAGATCATTGGGCGTCCCCCAACTGCTTGCGCAGGCGCGTGATGCGGGTATTGAGCAGCTTCAGCTCCTCCTGGCTCTTTTCGGTCAGCACCTGGGCTTCGGCCAGGCGCGCATCCAGTTCGGCCTGCTCGGCCCGCATGCGGGCTTTCTTGAAGGACTGGTCGGCCATGGCGGACTTGGCGCGTTCGAACTTGCCCTCGGCCAGCTTCAGTTCAGCCACATCATCGGCCTTGGCACCGACGGCCCGGGCCTGTTCGAGCGCTCGCTCGGTGAGACGCATTTGTTCATTCGGCGCCGGATCGGTCGCGCAGCCCGCCAGGGCCACGACGGCCAGGGCAGCGAATAAGGGTCGGATACTCAAAAGCAAATTCCTACTGTTTTGGGGCGCCAGCCGGTTGCAGTTGCGCCTTCCAACGCTCCAGGTTGCGCTGCAACACAGCCTCGGTCAGGCCGGAAGCCGGCAATTCTGTCATTTTTTTTGCCAGCTGTCCGCGCAACCAGGCGTCATTGCAGGCCGAGTTGTGGGACACCGCCAGGAACAGCCCCGGCTGGTCGACCGGCTGTGCACGCGGAGCGATGTCCCTCGCCATGCCCAGGCTTTGGGCGGTCACCATGCCAGCATAACGTCCGGCCAGCACATACTCGACCTCGCCCAGCAGCAGTTTCTGGAACGCCTGGGGCAACGCCTGGGTGTATTGCAGGGTCAATTGCTGCTTGCTGAACGCCACGAACGGCTGGGTCATCCGGGCCTTCTGCGAGACAGCGCCGGTGTGCCCGTGCAGGTCGCTGGCGGCGTTGTAGACCAGGTTCGAATCGTTGCGGGTCCAGACCAGGAAGTCGTTCTGCACCAGCGCCGGGTGGATGTAGTCCAGCGAATCGAGCTCGTTCACGGTGATCGGCGCATCCACCAGCAGGTCCATGCGCCCGCTGCGCACCTCCTCCTGGGCGTCGGAGCGCTTGCCGCCATAGAGCACCTCGACCTTGAGCCCCAGCTCGCCGCCGACCTGGCGCAACAGGTCGGCGCTGGCGCCGATCAGGTGTACCGGGTCCTCGGGGTCGCGCCACAGGTAGGGCGGTGCATCCGGGCTGCCGGTGACGATCAGCCGCTCGCATTTACCGACGGCGAATGCCTGCATGGGCAGGCCGAACAGCAGCGACAATGCGGCGACGCGAAGCACGTCCATGACAACTCTCTCCAATCCACACCGTCCCCTGTAGGAGCGCGGCTTGCCCGCGAAAGCGTCAGGTCAGTCAACCTATTGGCTGGCTGAACCGACGCTTTCGCGGGCAAGCCCTGCTCCTACAGCAGGCAGTGTCGCCATAACGCGGTATAGACAGTGATTCGGTAAAAAAAAACCCGGTCACGGGACCGGGTTCTTTTATAAGTGAAGCAGCTGGATCAGACCAGCTTTTCCAGCTCTGGGACGGCTTCGAACAGGTCCGCGACCAGGCCGTAGTCGGCCACCTGGAAGATCGGTGCCTCTTCGTCCTTGTTGATCGCGACGATCACCTTGGAGTCCTTCATGCCGGCCAGGTGCTGGATCGCGCCGGAGATACCAACGGCGATGTACAGCTGTGGCGCAACGATCTTGCCGGTCTGGCCGACCTGCATGTCGTTCGGTACGAAGCCTGCGTCGACCGCGGCGCGGGAAGCGCCGACCGCCGCGCCCAGCTTGTCGGCCAGGGCGTACAGGTGCTTGAAGTTGTCGCCGTTCTGCATGCCACGGCCGCCGGAAACGACGATCTTGGCAGCGGTCAGCTCTGGACGGTCGGACTTGGCCAGCTCTTCGCCGACGAACGACGATTTGCCTGCATCGTGGGCAGCAGCGACCGCTTCAACGGCAGCCGAACCACCCTCGGCGGCAACCGGGTCGAAGCCGGTGGCACGCACGGTGATGACCTTGACCGCAGCGCTCGATTGCACGGTGGCAATGGCGTTACCGGCATAGATCGGGCGCTTGAAGGTATCGGCGCTTTCCACCGAGATGATCTCGGAGATCTGGTCGACGTCCAGCTGGGCGGCTACGCGCGGCAGGATGTTCTTGCCGTTGGAGGTGGCGGCAGCCAGGACGTGACTGTAGCCCTTGCCCAGCTCGGCTACCAGGGGCGCGACGTTTTCCGGCAACTGATGGGTGTAGGCGGCGTTGTCGGCCACCAGCACCTTCGACACACCCGCGATTTTCGCGGCGGCTTCGGCAACGGCGCCAACGCCCTGGCCTGCGACCAGCACGTGGATGTCACCACCGATCTTCGCGGCGGCGGCAACGGTGTTCAGGGTAGCCGGAGCGACGGCCTTGTTGTCGTGTTCGGCGATTACCAGGATAGTCATAGTCAGATCACCTTCGCTTCGTTTTTCAGTTTCTCGACCAGTTCTGCAACCGACTTGACCTTGATGCCCGCGCTGCGTGCAGCCGGTGCTTCAACTTTCAGGGTCTTGTTGGTGGAAGCGGTGGAAACGCCCAAAGCATCCGGAGTCAGCGTCTCGAGCGGCTTCTTCTTGGCTTTCATGATGTTCGGCAGGGACGCGTAGCGCGGCTCGTTCAAACGCAGGTCGGTGGTGACGATAGCCGGCAGGCTCAGCGAAACGGTCTGCAGGCCGCCGTCGATTTCGCGGGTCACGGCAACCTTGTCGCCCGACACTTCGACTTTCGAGGCAAAGGTGCCTTGGGCGTAGCCGCTCAGGGCAGCCAGCATCTGGCCAGTCTGGTTGTTGTCGCTGTCGATCGCCTGCTTGCCAAGGATCACCAGCTGAGGCTGTTCCTTGTCGACCACGGCCTTGAGCAGCTTGGCCACGGCCAGGGAGTTCAGCTCGTCGGCGGACTCGACCAGCACGGCGCGGTCGGCACCCAGTGCCAGCGCGGTACGCAGTTGTTCCTGGGCGGTGGATGGGCCGATGGTGACGACGACGATTTCAGTGGCCACGCCTTTTTCTTTCAGACGTACCGCTTCTTCCACTGCGATTTCGCAGAATGGGTTCATCGACATCTTGACGTTGGCGAGGTCGACGCCGGAATTGTCCGCCTTGACGCGAACCTTGACGTTGTAATCGACAACGCGTTTGACAGCTACAAGAACCTTCATGGATTCCTCACTCTCCGGTGAAAAGAAAGTCGCCCAGGCGTACCTGGCGGTTGGATGCTCAGCGG